>JAWVFG010000231.1:0-14269 GCA_033856335.1 Solirubrobacterales bacterium | reverse complement strand
CCGAGCAGGTGGCGAGCACCTTGGTCTCGGGTGACATCAGCCTGCTCTCGCTGGTCCCGACTCAGCTGATCAGGCTGCTCGAGGCCGGGGCCGACCTGTCGCGCCCGCGGGCGATCCTGATCGGCGGCGGCCCCGTCCCGCCCGACGCCCTCCGCGAGGCGCTCGATCGGGGCGCCACGGTCGTGCAGACCTACGGCATGACCGAGACCTGCTCGCAGGTGACGACCCTGGCGCCCGCCGACGCCTCTCGACGGGTCGGCTCCGCCGGCCGCCCGCTGCTGACCACGCATGTCCGGATCCAGGAGGGGGAGATCCTGGTCCAGGGGCCGACCGTGGCCCGCGAGGCCGTCGATCCGGATGGCTGGCTCCACACCGGCGACCTCGGCCACATCGACGATGAGGGCTTCCTCTACGTCACCGGTCGCAGCACCGACGTGATCGTCACCGGCGGCGAGAACGTGATGCCGGCGGAGGTCGAGGCGGTCCTCCTGTCGCATCCCTCGGTCGCGGACGCCGCGGTGGTCGGCCGGCCGGACCCGGAGTGGCAGGAGGCAGTCTGCGCACTCGTCGTCCTCCTCGACGGCCGCGAGGCCCCCGAGGAGGAGCTGCGCGCCCACTGCGCCGCGTCGCTCGCGGCGTACAAGGTTCCGAAGCAGGTGGATTTCATCTCGACCCTGCCGCGCACACCGTCGGGGAAGCTTCTTCGCGGACAGTTGTCGGAGCCCGCCTCACGCTAGCATCGGCCGCCGCATGGCTGCCTCCGACGAAGTGCTCTACGACAGGGACGCCGACCTCTCCGTCCTGGAGGGGAAGACCGTCGCGATCCTCGGTTACGGCTCTCAGGGCCACGCGCACGCGCTCAACCTGAAGGACTCTGGCGTCAACGTCGTCGTCGGCCTCCGGCCGGACTCCTCGAGCCGCGACGACGCCGAGGGAGAGGGCCTCGAGGTCCTCGACGTCGCCGACGCCGCGAGCCGGGGCGACGTCGTGATGATCCTGCTGCCCGACGAGAAGCAGGCCCAGATCTGGCGGGAGGAGATCGCCGACGGGATCGCCGACGGCAACCTGCTCATGTTCGCCCACGGCTTTGCGATTCGGTTCGGCCAGATCGAGCCCCCGCCCGGCGTGGACGTCGGCATGGTCGCCCCAAAGGGCCCGGGCCACCTCGTCCGGCGCGAGTTCGTCGATGGTGCCGGCGTCCCCTGCCTGATGGCCGTGCACCAGGACGCAACGGGCACGGCCCGGGAGCAGGTCCTGGCCTACGCCAGCGGTATCGGCGGAGGGCGCGCGGGGATCATCGAGACGACCTTCAAGGACGAGGCCGAGACCGATCTGTTCGGCGAGCAGGCCGTCCTCTGCGGCGGAGCCACCGAGCTGGTTCGCGCGGGCTTCGACACCCTCGTCGAGGCGGGCTACGACCCGCGCCTCGCCTACTTCGAGTGCCTGCACGAGCTCAAGCTGATCGTCGACCTGATGTACGAGCACGGCATCCAGGGGATGCGCCACTCGATCTCGAACACGGCCGAGTACGGCGACATGACCCGCGGCCCCATGGTGATCACCGACGAGACGCGCAAGGCGATGAAGAAGATCCTCGCCGACATCCAGTCGGGCGAGTTCGCCAAGGAATGGATCGCCGAGAACGAGGCGGGTCAGGAGAACTTCCAGCGCATGCGCGAGGAGGCGGCCGGCTCGCAGGTGGAACAGGTCGGCAAGAGCCTCCGCTCGATGATGCCCTGGATCGACGACTAGAGGCGGGGCTCGCGCTCAGGCGCCGGTGACCGGGTCCTGCGCGGAGCCGGCCTCCCTGTCTGGAGCTGGATGGGGCCCAGCCATGCGGCCGGGCCCCAAACTCAGCTGGATTCCTCTCGCAGCCCTACGGCTGGCGGGTCGCAGCCTCGCTGCTGATCTCGCCGGCGGGCGCGGTGCCACCCTCCTCATACGAGAACGGCGGGTAATCCTCGGTCATCAGGAGGAAGTACCCACCCGCGCGGGTCAGATAAGCGCCCGCGGATCGCATCGGGTTGAACAGCCCATCCGGCAGCTTGCCGGTGAACAGGATCACGAACCAGGCGATCACGGTGCAGACGCCCAGGACGATGGCCTGGACGATCGCCAGCAGGTAGACCGGGATTCCGATGAGCAAACGGAGGCCGGTCTTCAGGCGGTCGTACTGATCGAGCGGAGGCGCGATGCCCACGCGGATCGGGTAGTTGGACGCCTCTTCGCCGCCGAACGGCGGCCACTCATCGGTGAGCAGATACTCGAACCCGTTCACCCTGCTGATCATTCGCAGGTAGCCCGCGTTGAAGTTGTAGATGCCCTCCGGGTAGCGGCCGGTGAAGACGATTGCGAACCAGGCGACCACCGCGGCAATCTCGGCGACGAAGCCGTAGATGCTCGCGACGATCAACCAGGGGATCGCGACCAGATATCGGAAGAAAGTCGTGAGCCGGTTCCTGCCTTCCAACGCAGGATCGGCGTCATAGCTAATGGGGTACATAGTCTCTCCAGGTCGAGGTCTCAGGGACGGACAACGCCCCCGGCAGAGCCGGCCCCTCGGACGCGTAGTCACACTAGCCCACCCAACGGCGGGCAGTCCAGTGTCTCGCCCCGATACTCACCCGCGAGGGGCGCCAGTTAGCCTTGCTGCTCGCTGAGTCCATGACGAGAACGATGGTTGAAATCCCAGATTCACTGAAGCCGGCCGACGGGCGGTTCGGCTGCGGTCCCTCGAAGGTCAGGCCCGAGGCCCTCGCCAAGCTGGCGAATCAGACGCAGCTGCTCGGTACCTCCCATCGGCAGGCGCCCGTGAAGGAGCTCGTTGCGCGGATCAGGACGGGACTGGGTGAGCTCTTCGACGTCCCGGACGGCTACGAGATCGCCCTGGGTAACGGCGGTACAACCGTCTTCTGGGACGCCGCCGCCGCTTCCCTCGTCCGCGAGCGGCCGCTGCACCTGACCTATGGCGAGTTCTCGTCGAAATTCGCCAAGGCGACGGCAGGCGCTCCCTTTCTGGCGGACCCGATCCTGATCGAAGCCGAGCCCGGCGACGCGCCGGTTCCGGCCGCTGACCCAGGGGCCGACGTGATCGCGTGGGCTCACAACGAGACCTCGACCGGTGTGATGGTTGGGGTGGAGCGGCCCGAGGGCGCGGGCGAAAGCCTTGTCCTGATCGACGCCACCTCGGGCGCAGGTGCCCTGCCCGTGGAGATCGGACAAGCCGACGCGTACTACTTCGCTCCGCAGAAGGCCTTTGCGTCCGACGGAGGCCTTTGGCTGGCGGTCTTGAGCCCGGCCGCGATTTCGCGAATCGAGCAGCTCGACGGGGCCGACGACGGCCGCTGGCAGCCCGCATCCCTCTCACTCGCGGTTGCCCTCGAGAACTCGCGCAAGGATCAGACCTACAACACACCCGCGCTGGCCACGCTGTTTCTGCTCGCCGATCAGATCGAGTGGCTGCTGGAGGGTGGCGGACTCGAGTTCGGCGTCTCGCGCAGCCGCGCCTCGTCGCGGCACCTCTACGGCTGGGCCGAGGCCTCGGAGCTGGCCACACCGTTCGTCACCGACCCCGCAAAGCGCTCGCTCGTGGTGGGGACGATCGACTTCGCTGACGAAATCGATGCCGCAGCCCTGGCGGGCACGCTGCGGGCGAACGGCATCGTGGACGTCGAGCCGTACCGGAAGCTGGGCCGCAACCAGCTGCGGGTCGGCATGTTCCCGGCGGTCGATCCAGGCGATGTCGAGGCGCTGACCGAATGCATCGATTGGGTCGTGGAAAACGCGGACGACGTGCGGCGATGAAGGTCCTCGTCAAGGAGAAGATCGCCGACACCGGCGTCGAGCTGCTGCGCGAGAACTTCGACGTGGAGCTCGGCCTCGACTGGGACGGCGATGAGCTCGAGCAGCGCATCGGCGAGTTCGACGGCATCCTGATCCGCTCTGCCACCAAGCTCACCCCGGATCTGATCGGCCGCGCCGAGCGACTCAAGGTGATCGGGCGCGCGGGCACCGGCGTCGACAACGTCGACGTCGACGCGGCGACCAAGCGCGGCATCGTCGTCGCCAATGCGCCGGAGGCGAACTCGATCGCGGCCGCCGAGCACACCATGGCCCTGATGCTCGCCCTCTGCCGGAACATCCCGCAGGCGCACGCCTCGCTGGCCGGTGGCAAGTGGGATCGCGCCAGCTTCAAGGGAACGGAGCTCTACGGCAAGACGCTCGGTGTCCTCGGGTTTGGCCGCATCGGCCAGCTGGTCGCGGCCCGGGCACAGGCCTTCGACATGCAGGTGGTCGCCTACGACAAGTTCGTCACCGCGGAGCGCTTCCGTGAGCTGGGCGCCGAGGGAGTCGAGGACTCTGCCGAGCTCTACGCACGCGCCGACTTCATCACCTTGCACCTGCCGAAGACGGCGGAGACGGTGAACTTCATCGACGCCGCCGCAATCGAGCGGATGCGTGACGGCGCCCGGATCGTGAACTGCGCACGCGGTGAGTTGATCGACCTCGACGCTCTGGTCGCGGGCCTCGAGTCGGGCAAGCTCCGAGGCGCGGCCCTCGACGTCTTCCCCGAGGAGCCCTTCAGCGGCCACCCCATCCTCGAGCGCGACGACGTCGTGGTTACGCCCCACCTCGGCGCCTCGACCGAGGAGGCCCAGGATCGGGCTGGCGTCGTCACCGCGGAGCAGGTGACCGCCGCGCTCACCGGCGGCGTGGTGACCACCGCCGTCAACATCGCCGCCGTCCGTCCCGAGGTGATGGAGCAGCTGGCGCCGTTCGTGCCGCTCTGCCAGAAGCTCGGCCGCCTGGCGCAAGCTCTGGGGGAGGGCGCGCCGAACCGGGTGGAGGTCGAGTTCCGAGGGCGGCTGGCGGACCAGGACACGCGGATCCTGGGCATCGCAACGCTCGTGGGCATCCTCTCGGGCCACACCGAGGAGCCCGTCAACCTGGTCAACGGCCCACACATGGCCGAGGAGCGGGGAATCGAGCTGACCGAGACTCGCGACGCCTCCTCGGAGGACTTCACCGAGCTGGTGGTGGTGCGGCTCCACGCCGGGGAGGAGGCCGTGGAGGTCGCCGGCACCGGCGTCGGCCCCCGGAACACCCCTTACCTGGCGCGAGTCTGGGGCGAGGACTTCTACCTGCCCTTCGCCGAGCACCTGGCGATCTTCCGCTACACCGACCAGCCCGGCATGATCGGCCGTGTCGGCACGATCTTCGGCGAGGAGGGCGTCAACATCGTCTCGGCTGCCGTGGGCGCCGAGCCCGGCGGAGACACGGCCGTCATGGCGCTGACGACCGACGCTCCGGTCAATCCCGCCACCATCGACCGCATTCTCGAGCTCGACGGTTTCTCGGTCGGCCGTGCGGTGTCGCTCTAGGCGACAAGGCGGCACCGACCCAAAAAAAGGGGTTGCAGGCGTCCGCTTCGCCCGGATAGGTTCAACCGGCTGATGGCGCGGAAGTTAGGGAGCCTCGCGGCGGCGATTGCGGTTGCATTCGGCAGCCTGCTTGCGGCGAGCGCCGCCTCGGCCAAGTCGCTCAGCCTTCCGGTCGTACACCAGATCGCCCAAGCCAGCGTGCTCAAGCCGAACGGGGTCGCATACGACGCCTATGCCGGTGAGGTCTGGGTCTCGAGTGTCGGCCCGCCGCCGCGGCTCTATGCCTTCAGCACCACCGACTTCAGTCCCCAGGGACACATCGACCTGCCCGCCGACAGCGACCTCGGCTCGATGGCGTTTGGCCCGGATGGCTACCTGTACGTGATCGATCACGCGCACAAGCGCGTATTCCAGGTGTGCACCGAATGCGGAGACTTCAACGTCATCACATTCACCAGCGACGTCGACTTCCTGACCGACTACATAGACGGTTATCGGTCCGGGCCAATGCTGCTCGACTTCGGCAACAGCTTCTCGGCCGGGTCCATCTGGTCCGGTGCCGGATTCATGTCCCGGATCCTGCTGCCGGACACGATCACCCCGAACGGCGGCGGCATCCTCCCGGACATCGCAAAGCCGGCGAAGGGGCGGATCTCGGACGAGATCCTGATCGCCGACGCCGAGAACAACCACCTGGTCGGGATCGGTGACACCCCGACGCCTACCGTGCTCGGCACGATCAGCGTCCTTCCCGGCAACCCGGGTCTGCAGCCACCGCGCGACGTCGACGTCAACCCGTTGAATTTGAACCCGAACGTGGCGGGGCCGGCAATCCATCCGATCTACGTCGCGTTCCCGGACCTCGGCATCTACGAATCGGCCGGACCGACGGGGCCGTGGATACAAATCCCGACGAGCAACATCGGCAGGCCGACGCAGGTCGCCTCCGATTGCGACACGGTCGGCGCGACCAGCTTCAGCCAGAACCTGGTCACGTTCTTCGACGTCACCCAGCCCAAGGGGTCGCACTGCGAGGACTTCGTCGAGCTGCTGCTCAAGCCGTCGAGCGGTACGCCCCTCAGCTTCGGAGGCGCCCTCAAGGCCTATGTCACCGGCGGCGGAAAGATCGAAGCCGTCCTTGGGGAAAGCTCGCGCAGCGCCTCTGCCGTGGAGTCGAAGAGCAGGAAGAAGCTGAGGCTCACGGCCGGCAAGGTGACGAAGTTCAAGATCAAGCTGCCGTCCGCGGTCGCTGCGGCGCTGCGTATCAAGCACAAGGCGATCATCACGGTGAAGATCAAGGTCACAGGCAGGGCCGGCCAGAGGGCCACAGTCATCCGCCGGGTAAGGATCAGGTCCTAGGCAAGCCGGAGTAGGGTCCTCTTCTCGATGAGGGCGGTCGTTCTGACAGCGCACGGGGGACCCGAGGTCCTCGAGGTTCAGGAGCGGCCGGACCCGTCGGTCGGTCCGGGCGAGGTCCGGATCGCGGTGAAGGCCGCGGGGATCAACTTCGCCGACACCATGGCCCGCGTAGGGCTCTACCCGGATGCGCCCAAGCCGCCGTGCGTGTTGGGCTACGAGGTCGCCGGAGAGGTCGAGTCCGTCGGCGACGGAGTCGACTCGCTGAGCGTGGGGGACAGGGTGATGGCCGGTACGCGCTTCGGTGGGCACGCCGAGAGCGTCACGGTGCCGGCCGACCAGGTCTTCCCGTTGCCAGAGAGCTTCAGCTTCGAGCAGGGCGCCGCGTTCCCGGTCAACTACACCACCGCCTACGCGGCACTGGTGATCATGGGCGGGCTCAGGAAGGGCGAGCGCGTCCTGATCCATGCGGCTGCCGGAGGGGTCGGGATCTCCGCAATCCAGGTCGCGCGCTCGCGGGGCGCCGAGATCTTCGGCACCGCCTCGGCCTCCAAGCACGACGCGATCCTGGCCCAGGGCTTGACTCACCCGATCGACTACCGATCCCAGGACTTCGAGCAGGAGATACGGCGCATCACCGGAGGAGAGGGCGTCGACGTGATCATGGACGCCACCGGGCCGACCAACTTCCGCAAGGACTACCGGCTGCTGCGCGAGGGAGGGCGGCTGATCATGTACGGGCTCTCCGAGGCCTCGACCGGGACCGGTCGGAGCATCCCGAGGCTCGCCCGAAGCCTGGTTCGAATGCCGATGGCGACGATGCCCTGGTGGAAGAGCCTCTCGATCATGAACGAGAACAAGGGCGTCTTCGGGCTCAACATGCTCTCGTGGCAGGACCGGGAGGGCCTCGATCGCGTGATCGAGCCGTTGAGGGCCGAGCTCGAGTCTGGCGCGATCGATCCGGTCGTGGCCGAGGCCTTCCCATTCGATCGCGCAGGCGACGCGCACCGGTTCATCGGGGAGCGCCAGAACATCGGCAAGGTCGTGCTCATCCCCTAGCCGCGCCGGCCCTGGCGGGCCGCTCTCTTTGCCCAATCGCCGGGTTACGATCGAAGAGATGAGGCTTCGAACCGGCAAGAGACTGGGGGTCGTGGCGCTGCTCGCGACCTGTGCGGCGGCAGCGCCCGCGGCTGCCTCGGCGCAGCCGGGCGTGACCGCGACGGTCTGGACCGTCCACGAGCACGGCGCGAGCGCTTCAGCCCCGATCAACGTCCTCACCCTCAGCGACCAGCGCCGGATCGACAACCGGATCAGCGCCGGCATCGCGTCGAACGGGCGCCTCGTGCTGACCGCGCCCGAGGGTCTCGGCGACCCGGATGGCAGCGGATCCAACTGCGGCCTCGACAACGCCAAGCCGGGCGAGACGAGCGGCACCGAGGTGAGCTGCGCGGCCGGATACATAGGTGCGATCGTCGGCGACCTCGGCGCCGGGCACGACACCTTCGACGCGGATCCGGGCCTGACCGTGGCGGTGGGCGGCGTGATCGACGGCCAGCGCCGGCCGCTCTCGGGCGGCCCCGGACGTGACAGGCTCGTGGGCGGGGCGTTCCCCGACCTGCTCGAAGGCGGCGGCGGGCCCGACTCCATCGTCGGGGGCGGCGGGAATGACCTGCTGCTCGGCAGCGGAGGCGCGGACAGGCTGATCGGCGGCGGCGGCAGGGACGCCTGTCGCGGCGGCGGCGGCGTGGACATCGCCAAGAGCTGCGAGCTGGTCCGCTCCGTCCCATAGCGTTCCGGCCATGCTCGTAGTAGGGAGCCTCGCGAGCGCCTATCGCGACGGCATCGTCGACACCGGCCGCGAGACCGAGTTCCTCTTCTTCGTCGCCTTCCTGGTCTCTTTCGGCTTCATCCGCACCAGTGCGCACATGATCCGCGCGCAGGTGAGCTGGTGGCCCGGCAACGTCTCGGTCGGAGGCACGCACATCCACCATCTGGTCTGGGGGATCCTGCTGCTGCTGGTCAACGGCTACGTCGGCGTGGCGATCCACCCCGGCGACCCCTGGCGGGACATCGTCGCGGTCGGGTTCGGCATCGGAACCGGGCTCACGCTCGACGAGTTCGCACTCTGGCTCGACCTCAAGGACGTCTACTGGTCCAAGCAGGGCCGCCGCTCAATCGACGCGGTGATGATCGCGGCGGGCGTCTCCGGCGTGCTGCTGGTCAGCCTCCAGAGCTGGATCGACGCAGCGACCAGCGTCGAGGACGTCGTCTTCGCAGTCGTCGCGGGGATCGGCGTGCTCGGGGTCATCCTGGCCACTGTCAATGCCGCGAAGGAGAAGTTCGGCATGGCGATCGTCAGCGTCCTGATCCCAGTGGCGGGCCTGCCGGGCGCCTTCCGCCTCGCCAAGCCCGACTCCGTCTGGGCGAGGCTCTTCTACCGGCACGACAAGAAGGAGCGCTCCGAGAAGCGCTTCGCCGGTCCGCGCGGCGAGCCCTTCTGGAAGCGCGGCGGCGAGCTACTGGCTCGGTAAAAGCTCGACCGCATTGATCCCCTGCGCTACTCTCCGTGAACTTCGATGACCCACCGGCTCGACAGCCTGGCGCTTCTCCTTCTCCTCCCCCCCCGGGGGGAATAGCGCTCGGCGGCGCGACAGCCGCGAACTCAGAACCAGGTCATCGACAGTCTTAGGAGAAGGAGGCAGCAATGAGTGACGTAGGCGGTGTAGCCGATCCGGTCTCAGAGGAGAACCGGGTCCATATCTTCGACACGACGCTGCGCGACGGCGAGCAGTCCCCGGGTATCTCGCTGAACCCGCAGGAGAAGCTCGAGATCGCTCAGCAGCTCGCCCGCCTCGGCGTAGACGTGATCGAGGCCGGCTTCCCGATCGCCTCTCCGGGCGACTTCGAGGGCGTCCAGTCGATCGCCCGCAACGTCCAGGGACCGGTGATCTGCGGCCTCGCCCGCACGCACAAGGCGGACGTCGACGCCGCCTGGAACGCGATCAAGGACTCCGACCGCCCGAGGATCCACACCTTCATCTCCACCTCTGACATCCACATCGAATACCAGCTGCAGACCACGCGCGAGGACGTCAAGGGGCAGGCGAAGGCGGCCGTCGCGCTCGCCAAGTCCTACTGCGAGGACGTCGAGTTCTCGCCGATGGACGCGACCCGCGCCGACGTCGAGTTCACCGCCGAGGTCTGCGCGATCGCGGTCGGCGAGGGCGCGAACGTGATTAACATCGCGGACACGGTCGGCTACACGACGCCGGAGGAGTACGCGGACTACTTTCGCCGCCTCTACGAGCTGGTCCCGGGGCTGAAGGACCTCGAGCTCTCGGTCCACTGCCATGACGACCTCGGCATGGCCGTCTCCAACTCATACGCCGGGCTGCTCGCCGGCGCGCGCCAGGTGGAGTGCGCGGTCAACGGCATCGGCGAGCGGGCCGGCAACTGCCCGCTGGAGGAGATCGTGATGCTGCTCCGGACCCGCCGCGACGTTCATGGCCTGGACACCGGGATCGATGCCCGGGAGCTGGCCCGAACGAGCCGCATGGTCTCCAGGCTCACCGGCTACTCCGTGTCGCCCAACAAGGCGGTGGTTGGGCGCAATGCCTTCGCCCACGAATCCGGCATCCACCAAGACGGCGTGCTCAAGGAGCGCTCGACCTACGAGATCATGGACCCGACCGAGATCGGCCTGGAGTCGAACTCGATCGTGCTGGGCAAGCATTCCGGTCGACACGCCCTTCAGGACGCCCTGCAGCAGCTCGGCTTCAAGGTCGAAGGCGGCGCGCTGAACCAGGCGTTCAAGCGCTTCAAGGACATTGCGGACAAGAAGAAGCAGGTCACCGCGCTCGATCTGGAGGCGATCGTCTCCGATGAGATGCGCGAGAGCGCCGGGGCCTACAACCTTGGTTGGTTCGAGGTCGAGGCAGGATCACAGCGCGAACCGCACGCCCGAGTCAGTGTGGTGCTGCCGAGCGGGAAGGAGTCGATCGCGCAGGCGTCCGGCGACGGTCCTGTCGACGCGATCTTCGGCGCGATCCGCGAAGCGACGGGCACCGACGCCGAGCTACAGAGCTACGAGGTCGAGGCCGTCACCGGCGGCACCGACGCACTCGGCGAGGTGAGCGTCTCCGTCCGCGCCAACGGCCGGCTCGCCAGCGGCCGGGGCGTGGCGACGGACATTCTCGAGGCCTCGGCCCGAGCCTTCGTCCGTGCGATCTCGAACGCCCTGGAGGGCGTCGCGATCCGCGAGGCGGAGGAGGCGACCGCCGACGCCGCGGTCGAGCGCACGCCCGGTCCATGACCAGGCGGCTCATCTGCGTCGATTTACGTCCGAACGTAGGGCGGAACTTGACGCAGATAGGGTGGCGGCCGTGAAGCTGCCACCCGCGCCGCAGGCCAACTCCCCGTTCTGGCGCCTCTGGGAGCTGGGGACGAGCGCCCATGTCGCCGCCTACAAGCTGAGCGGAGGCCGGATCGGCGGCGGCTATTACGGAGCACCGGTCGCCCTGGTCGAGTCGGTCGGGCGCAAATCCGGCAAACACCGGACCCACCCGCTGATTTGCCGCGCCGATGGCGATGACCTGGTGGTCGTCGCGTCGAAGGGCGGCATCGAACGCCATCCGGCGTGGTACCTCAACCTGAAGGCGAATCCGGAGACCAGCGCCTGGTGGAAGGGAAGGAAGCGAGCGGTCCGGGCCCGGGACGCGACGGACGAGGAGCGCGAGCGGCTCTGGCCGATGATGGTGGAGACCTATCCGTCCTACGAGGACTATCAGCGCCGCACCGAGCGGCAGATCCCCGTGGTCGTGCTGGAGCCCGCGTAGGAATCAGTCGCCCTGGGCGAGGTCAGCCCTTGACGAGCCAAGTGCGGCCGAGGGTGGCCCGCCCGTCCGGTGCGAAGCGCACCGTCGCGGGCCGCGTGCCCCGAGGAACGTCGAAGGCCACACAGCCGCTGCGCGATTCGCCGGGCTGTACGAGCTTCAGGAAGTCGATCTCGGAGGTGGCGCAGGGGCCGTGGGCCGCAAAGGACGGCTCGGCGACGTCACCCAGGGAGTCACGCAGGCTGACGTCACTCTCGGAGGAGCTGTCATAGACGCCGTGTCCGACGTTCCGAACCGAGACGTCGACTCCGGCAGCGCGGTCGCCGGGTCCGAGCAGGGCCCCCGACCCGCGCAACGGAAAGGTGACCCCCCTGATGGTGACGACGAGCATGGTCCCGTCCGTGCGCATGCGGAGCGAGCTGCCGACGGAAGGTGGCGTCGACCGTGTCGCTGGATGACTGGCCTGGGGTGAGTTCGAGCTTCCGCAGGACGAGATGAAGAAGCCCGCCCCTACCAGGGCCACCGCCACGGTCCGCGAGGTGCTCCAACCCGCCACCTCCGGAACCTAACCGCCCGGGCCTGAGGAAGCGCCGATCCGGGACAGCCGGTCGCCGCCCCGCGAGCGTTCATCTCGGTGGGCTCGGCGGGCGAGCCAGCCGAGCAACAGCCGAACCCTGCCCGGATAAAGGGTCCCGGTCGAATCCAGGTGGTCGCCGGGAACCTTGACGGCAGAGACATGTCGGTCCTTCTTCGCCCACGCCAGCGTCGCTGGCGTCAGGTGATCGTTGTCGGCCGCAGCGGTCGCGAGGATCACCCCTGCCGTGTGGTGGCACGCGGGCGAATAGGCCCGCTGATCGGCCAGGGTCGGGACCCCCAACAATCCCGGGACCGAGGAATTCCCGGTGTCCTGGGCCAGCCACCAGAAGAAGAGGGGCAGGTTCGCCACAGGCGACTGGACGGCCGCGGCTTCCACGCGACCAGTCTGGGCCAGGCGGGCGGCGAGCAATCCACCGGCCGACTCCCCATAAGCGAACACCCTGCGCTTGCGAGGAACCGCTTCGACGGCAGCCGTCATCGCGGCCGGCACGCTGCCGAGCGGATACTCGATGTCGCGGGGAACGAATCCGGCCTTCCTGGCCACCCCCTCTGCCCACGCCAGGCATGGCGTCGAGCAGTTGAAGATGAATCCGCCCGGGTGGAACATGAGCAGCACCGGCGGCGCGGTGCGTTGCTTGGCCCCCCAACCGGGAGTGGGGAACGCAGAAGCCGGGATCAGAGCGGTGACCGCGAGAACGCAGCAACGGCGAGACCACCGGTGCCTCGGGGTCTGGCTGCGCGATTGCTTGTCTCGGAAGACCAGGACGTGATCGACTGCAGGGGGTCCGGACCGTCCGCGAAGGCGATCGAGCCCCTCAGAAGCCTTCCTTGCCTCAGGATCTCGCCCTTGCGACCACGTTAACGCGGTAGCTACGTACGTGTGTATGTGATAGCGTACGCGGCCGATGGCGAACGCGATCCAACCCAAGCCCTCTCCCAACACCCCCATCGTCAGCTCGGGCGAAGCGGTCGGATCCCGCGTCAAGAGCCTGCGCGAGGCCATGGACCTCTCCCTGCGGGACCTGGCGGAGCGCACCGACGTCAGCGCGGCGATGCTCTCGCAGGTCGAGCGCGGCGACACGAGCCCGACGCTCGCCGTCGCCCAGAAGATCGCCGCCGGGCTGGATCTGACCCTCTCGCAGCTGCTGCGACTCGACGAGGACCGGCACGTCGTCGTCGTCCGAGAGCGGGACCGGCGCACTCGCCGCCGACGCGGCCACAGGGTCGAGGAACTGACTCCGCCGCTGCCCGGCCAGCGCGCAGACGTCTCGGTGCACACGCTGGCGCCGGGAGCGACCACCGGAGCCCCCGACGATCCGCCGATGCACGAGCCCGGCAGCCGCGAGACGGCGGTTGTGCTCGAGGGCGAGGTCGAGCTCTTCATCGACGGAAGGCGCCACCAGCTCGCCGACGGCGACACCGTCACCTACGACGCGGACCTGCCCCACCATTTCGAGAACAATGCCTCGTCCGAGGCCCGACTGATCGCCGTGGTCGCGGCGGGGCTGAGGCGGGGTTAGGAGGACCGATGGCAAAGAACCTCTTCGAGAAAGTCTGGGAGGCCCACGAGGTCGACGACGACCTGATCTACATCGACCTCCACCTCGTCCACGAGGTGACCTCACCTCAGGCGTTCGACGGCCTGCGCCTGGCCGACCGCGGAGTGCGGCGTCCCGACAAGACCCTGGCCACGGCCGACCACAACGTCCCGACCGACGGCACGCCCACGGCGCGTCTGATCGCGGACAAGCTCTCGCGCGTGCAGGTCGAGGCGCTGGAGCGGAACTGCGAGGAGTTCGGCATTCCGCTCTATTCGCTCGGATCCGATCGCCGCGGGATCGTCCACGTGATCGGCCCGGAGCTGGGCGTAACCCAGCCGGGGATGACGATCGTCTGCGGCGACTCCCACACCTCGACGCACGGCGCCTTCGGTGCGCTCGCGTTCGGGATCGGCACCTCGGAGGTGGAGCACGTGCTGGCCACCCAGTGCCTGGGCCAGCGCCGCCCGAAGACGATGCGGATCGACTACTCCGGCGAGCTGGGCTTCGGCGTCACCGCCAAGGACCTCATCCTGGCGACCATCGGCCGGCTCGGAGTGGGAGG
>JAWVFG010000230.1:0-2522 GCA_033856335.1 Solirubrobacterales bacterium | reverse complement strand
GGATACATAGTGATGCGCGGGTACTGGAACAACGAAGAGGCGACCCGATCGGCGGTGGACCCAGCCCGCTGGATGCACACGGGCGACCTGGCGACGATGGATGACGAGGGCTATCTCAATATCGTCGGCCGCATCAAGGACATGATCATCCGCGGCGGCGAGAACATCTATCCGCGTGAGGTCGAGGAATTCCTGTACAGCCACCCAGCGATCGCAGACGTCCAGGTCATCGGAGTGCCCTCGGAGAAGTACGGCGAGGAGGTGATGGCCTGGGTCAAGCTGCGGGAGGGCGCCAACCTCACCGGCGACGAGCTTGCCGCCTGGTGCAAAGGGAAGATCGCCTCCTTCAAGGTCCCGCGACACTGGAAGCTCGTCGACTCGTTTCCGATGACGGTCACCGGCAAGGTCCAGAAGTTCAAGATGCGCGAGGCTGCCGTCCAAGAGTTGGGCCTGGAAAAGGCAGCCGGCGTCAGGACGGCATAGATAAGGCGTCCTCCCCATTCATGGGGAGGTGGCCGCTGCCCGCCTCGCGGGCACTGGCCGGAGGGGCGTCCCTAAAGAAGGCTCTCGTAAGGGAAGGCTGCCGCGAACGGCTCGAAGAGCAGCAGCACCTGTTCGATCGGTATGGCATCGCGCATGAAGATGCCGCCCGCCGCCACTCCCGCGGAACCCACGATGCCCGAACCGTCGTGCGGAGCCTTCTGCTCAGCCCCCTCCTGCGCCGCGCGGAAGGCATTGGTGCGGCCCGTCTGGTTCGCCATCGCAATCGCCGCCTTCCATGCGGCCGAGTAGAGGGCGGCAGGGTCCAGCTCGGGACCGAAAACAGGCAGCGCCCCCGCAGCGCCAGCGGCGGGCGTGACCTTCGGAGGCTCGCCGAGCACCTTCGCCACCGCCGCCACCTCTGCCTCCGCCTCACCCGACAGGGAAGGGAGCCGCTGCAGGAACGCTGCGATCTGCCTGTCGACCGGAGGCGGTGGTTGGTAGGCAGGTCCTGGCAGCACGGTGGCAAACGGCCTGTAGATGGACTCGAACTGGATGGGATACAGCTGCTCGCGAACAAGGATCGCCAGGGCGACAACCTGCGCCGACTCGAGCGCGGCCGCCGCCGCCGACTGTTCCGGCAATGTCTTGTTGATCGCCTGGGTGATCTGGGTGACCCTGAACCCGCCGGTGAAGGCATTGACCATCGCCTGGTCCGCACCCGACAGCAGCGGATCCAGCACCGCCTCAACAGAAGCGGTGGTCGGGCGCTGGCGCGAAAGGATCCGGGCGACGGCAATCCACTGCCACTGCTCCCGGTTGAGTGACTTGCCGGCCGCAGCGAGAAACTGCCCGGCTTCGGTGGCGCTCAGGCGGTGCCCGGCCGCGCGATGACCTGCTCGGGCAGCAGCTCCTTTACGCGAAGCTTGTCAATTGGGTGGTACGCGTCGACTATGCGCATGGTGCCTGAGGCGGAGCGAAGCACCATCGATTGGGTGTAGGCGTAGACCACCTCGTAGCGAACCCCCTTCAGCAGCTCTCCTGACGTGATGCCGGTGGCGGCAAAGAAGATGTTGTTGCCCGAGCAGAGGTCATCGATCGAAAGCACCTTGTCGGGCTGGTGGCCCTCCTTGATCGCCTCCTCGCGCTCCGCATCGTCACGAATCAGGAGCTTGGCCTGCATGTCGCCGCCGATTGCCTTGATGGCACATGCGGCAAGCACCCCCTCCGTGGCGCCACCCGATCCCATCATGCAGTGGATGCCGTACCTCATCTCGAGGGCCGCCTCGAGCGCTCCGCCCACGTCTCCGGCGGGGATCAGCTTGATGCGGGCGCCCACGTCTCGGATCTCAGCGACTATGCCTTCATTCCGAGGCCGTTCCAGCACCACCACCGTCAGCTCCTGCGGGGGCAGGCCCTCGGCCTTCGCGATGCGCACGAGGTTCCATTCGACCGGCATGTTCAGGTCGATGACTCCCTTTGCCCGACGGCCGACGACGAGCTTCTGCATGTAGTGCAGGTGGGTGGTGAACATGGTGCCGCGCTCGGCCAGGGCGATCACCGAGATCGCGCCAGGAAGGCCCGCAGCGGTGAGGGTCGTGCCCTCGATCGGATCGACTGCCACATCGAGCTCAGGCTCGAGCCCGTTGCCGATCTGCTCTCCGAAATAGAGCATCGGAGCCTCGTCCTTCTCGCCTTCCCCAATCACGACAACGCCCTTCATGTCGACCGACGCCAGCGCGTTTCGGATGGCTTCGACCGCGCGCCCGTCGGCGCCCATCTTGTCTCCCCGGCCCTGGAGCGGCGCGGCGGCGAGGGCTCCGGCCTCCGTCACCCTCAGCAGCTCCAGGGCCAGGTTTCGGTCCATCTCCTGGTCCATCAGTTAGCCCACCCTCGAGGGTTAGCGTATCGAATCGTTACCCGATTCCGCGCTTAAGGACCAGCCGCGAGCCTAGAAGAACTCACCCCAGAGCTTGCGCACCTTGCCGACTGGGTTGGGAAGGCTCTTCATCGGCGCCACACCGACGTGGGGGGTGGAGTCG
>JAWVFG010000229.1:0-13560 GCA_033856335.1 Solirubrobacterales bacterium | reverse complement strand
CGCCAAACTGTTCGCTGGAGTGGCGCGAGCAGGGGGTGGAGGCGCCGCCGCCAGCGATCGAGCGATCCCATGTTGCGACAGGCGATCCGGATCAGCGCGACGAGGTCGTCGCAGTCCCAGATGCCGTCGCGGTAGGCCTCGCCGAGACCGACGGTGCCGCTGAGGACCGCGCGGTAGAAACGAGTGGAGTTGACCCTGATGGTCGCCGCCAGGTCGGCTGCGGCGTCGCCGAATCGAAATCTGCGGCCGTCCGGCTCAACGAGCTCCAGGCTGCCGCCGTGCACCCGGGAGAAGGCGCCGAGAGCGAGTCGCCTGGAGGCTCCCTCGACCGCGGTCATCGACCGGCAGCCTACTCTCGGAATGCCTGCTCGCATGGATAAACGGTGAATCCGCCTACCCTTGACCCATGACCAAGGTCAAGGTCTGCGGAATGACGAACCTCGCCGACGCGGAGCACGCGGCGGCCCATGGCGCCTGGGCGATCGGGCTGATCCATCACCGCGACAGCCCCCGCTACGTGCAGCCCGATGTCGCCGAGGAGATCGGCGCGGCGCTCAAGCGCCGCTGCGAGGTCGCGGGCGTGTTCGTCAACCCGACGCTCGAGGAGGTCATCGATGCCGCCGAGCGCGAGAACCTGACCCTGCTGCAGTTCCACGGCGAAGAGGGCCCCTCGTTCTGCGTTGAAGCGCGACGCCGGACCGGGGCCAAGGTGATGAAGGCGATGCGGGTCACGAGCGCCGCCGATGTCCAGGCCGCCGAGGCATTTCGCACGGACTTCCACCTCTTCGATGCCTACTGGCACGGAGTCCACGGGGGAACCGGTCAGAGCTTCGATTGGGATCTGGTCGCCAAGCGCCGCTCGAAGGTGCCGATGGTGCTGGCGGGTGGGCTCACGCCTGAGAACGTCGCCGAGGCGATCGACCTGGTGAGGCCGTTCGCCGTCGACGTCGTCAGCGGGGTCGAGTCGGAGCCCGGGCGCAAGGACCACGCCAAGGTCGAGGCGTTTCTGGCGGCCGCCGGCGTTGAGCTTCCCTCTCAGGTGACAACGCCATGAGCACGGCAGTCGAGGAGCGCTTCGGCGAGTACGGCGGGCGATTCGTGCCCGAGACCCTGATCGCTGCGCTGGACGAGCTCACCGCCGCCTGGGCCGAGGCGCGTGAGGACGAGAGCTTCCAATCGGAGCTCGCCGCGTTGCTGCGCGACTTCGTCGGCCGCCCGACGCCGCTCTACCTGGCCGAGCGGCTCTCCGAGCGGGTCGGTCGCCGCGTCTATCTGAAGCGCGAGGACCTGGCTCACACCGGCGCCCACAAGATCAACAACGCGGTCGGACAGGCACTGCTCGCCCGACGGATGGGCAAGACCCGGGTGATCGCCGAGACCGGGGCGGGGCAGCACGGGGTCGCGACCGCGACGGCCTGCGCGCTCTTTGGCCTCGACTGCGCCGTCTACATGGGCAGCGAGGACATCCGTCGCCAGGCGCCGAACGTCGAGCGGATGCGCCTGCTCGGCACCGAGGTGATCCCGGTGGAGGCCGGCGCCCGGACCCTGAAGGAGGCCGTCAGCGCGGCGATCCGCGACTGGGTCGCATCGGTCGAGGACACCCATTACGTGATCGGCTCGGTGGTTGGGCCCGCCCCGTACCCGGCGCTGGTCCGCGACCTCCAGCGTGTGATCGGCGACGAGGCCCGCGCCCAGGCGCTGGAGGCTGAGGGGGCGCTGCCCAGCCGCGTGATCGCCTGCGTCGGCGGCGGTTCCAACGCGATCGGAAGCTTCTACCCGTTCCTGGACGACCCGGTCGAGCTGATCGGGGTCGAGGCCGCCGGTGAGGGGCTAGACAGCGGTCACCACGGCGCCTCCCTCGTCGCGGGCACGACCGGCGTCCTGCACGGCGCGCTTTCGTCGGTGCTCGCCGACGAGCAGGGGCAGATCCTCGAGGCCCACTCCGTGTCCGCCGGACTCGACTACCCGGGCGTCGGCCCCGAGCACGCCTACCTCCGCGACTCCGGCCGCGCCGTCTACGAGTCAGCCACCGACACCGAGGCTCTGCGGGCATTCCGCGAGCTGGCCCGGCTCGAGGGGATCATTCCCGCGCTCGAGCCCGCCCACGCGATCGCCTGGCTCTTCGAACACGGTGGCGGCGATGGTTTCGACGTCCTCACGCTCTCCGGGCGCGGCGACAAGGACATGGACGAGGTGACGGCGAAGCTCGCCGAGCTCGATGGCTGACGGAGCCGCCTCGACCTCCGTACCGGTTACGGACGGCGCCGCGCGGATCGCGGCGGCGTTCGACTCGGTCGGTCAGGATGGGCGCGCCGCGCTGATGCCGTACCTGATGGGCGGCTTCCCCGATCAGGAGACCGCGACCGCCGTTGCCGGCGCGTACGCCGATGCCGGGGCGGACCTGATCGAGCTCGGCGTGCCCTACTCGGACCCGCTCGCCGATGGCCCGACGATCCATGCCGCCGCCACGGCGGCCCTGGACGCGGGAGCGACCCTGGAAACGGTCCTCGAGACCTGCGCGGCGGTCGGGGGCCGGATCCCGGTCGCGCTCATGTGTTACGCCAACATGATCCTGGCGAGGGGGGTGGAGGAGTTCGGCGTGCTCGCCGCGGAGGCGAAGGCGTCCGGCGTGATCGTCCCCGACCTGCCGCTGGAGGAGCAGGGGGCGATCGCCGAGTCGCTCGGCGCTCACGGCCTGGCCCTGATCCCACTGGTGGCGCCGACCACCCCGCCAGAGCGCCGCGCGCGGATCTGTGCGGGCGCCCACGGGTTCGTCTATCTGGTCTCGACCGTCGGGGTGACCGGTGAGCGAGCGCAGCTGCCGCCGGAGCTCGCCGAGCTGATCGGCGCCGTGAAGGCCGAGGCCGGCGTTCCGGTCGCGGTCGGGTTCGGGATCTCGACCCCCAAGCAGGCCGCCACCGTCGGCGAGGTCGCCGACGGGATCATCATCGGGACCAGGCTCGTCCGCGAGGTCGCGGACGCACCCGATCGTGACGCGGCCGTCGCAGCGGTCAGCGGGTTCCTGGGCGAAACTCGCGCCGCGCTCGCCAGATAGGCTTCCGGCCGTGCAGGTAGTCCTCTTCACAGTCCTGGGTGCTTGCGTGATGGTGATCGCCTACGGGCTGGGCATCCCGGGCCCAGTCGACGCGATCCTCTTCCTCGGCGGCGTCTTCACCGGTGCCCTGCTCAGGTACGCCCAGCCGCTGATCGACTGGCTGACACGGCCGTAGACCCGGTCGCCGATCGTCGATGTGAAGCCGCTCCTCAGCGCCGAGATGTCCGAGCGCTGACCCAGGCCGGCGGTGCTGCGCCCAGTAGATTGACCGCGTGCGGATAGGCGTTCTCACCGGAGGCGGCGACTGCCCCGGGCTCAACGCGGTGATCCGCGCCATCGTGCGCAAGGGGGTGGGGGAGTACGGGCACGAGTTCGTCGGTTACCGCAATGGATGGGCCGGGCCGCTCGAGCGCCTCAGCGAGCCGCTGGGGGTCCCCGAGGTGCGCGGGATCCTCCCTCGCGGCGGCACGATCCTCGGCTCCTCGCGGACCAACCCCTTCAAGGAGGACGGAGGTGGGCAGCGCCTCGCCGACAACCTGAAGGCCGATGAGGTCGACGGCCTGATCGTGATCGGCGGCGAGGACACGCTCGGCGCAGCCGCGAGGCTCCACGAGGAGGGCGTCCAGGTCGTCGGAGTCCCGAAGACGATCGACAACGACCTCTCTGCCACCGACTACACCTTCGGCTTCGACACGGCCGTGAACATCGCGATGTCCGCCATCGACCGCCTCCACACGACCGCCGAGAGCCACAAGCGCACGTTGATCTGCGAGGTGATGGGACGCCACGCCGGCTGGATCGCCTTCCACGCCGGGCTCTCCGGTGGTGCCAACGTGATCCTGATCCCGGAGATCGAGTTCGACATCGACCGCGTCTGCGAGTACATCGTCCGCCGCTTCGAGAGCCACTATTCGCCGATCGTCGTGGTCGCCGAGGGGGCGGTGCCCAAGGGCGGGATGCTCTCCAGCGAGGGTGCGCCGCTCGACGCCTTCGGCCACGTCCGGCTCGGCGGGATCGCGCACTGGCTGGAGGGAGAGATCGAGGAGCGCACCGGCCACGAGGCCCGGGCAACGGTCCTGGGTCACGTCCAGCGAGGTGGCACCCCGACCGCCTTCGACCGGGTGCTCGCAACGCGCTTCGGCCTGCACGCGATCGACGCCGCACACGACGGGCAGTGGGGCAAGATGACCGCGCTGCGCAGCACCGACATCGAGCTGGTCGATCTCACGGAGGCGACCGCGGAGCTGAAGACCGTTCCGGAGTCCCTGTACCGCGAGGCCGAGGTCTTCTTCGGCTAGTGCGCTGATGCCCCGCCTGGCGCTAACGGCGCTGCTGCTCGCTCTTGTCATCGCCGGATGCGGTATCGCCGGCAGCGCCAAGATCGAGGCGCCGGTGTCGGTCTACGTCAGCCTGCCGCTGACCGGGCCGCGGGGGCCCGACGGCAGGGACGCCGCCGACGGCGCGCGGCTCGCCCTGGAGCGGGCTCACGGGAAGGCCGGATCGATCGAGGTCCGGCCGCATTTCCTGGACGACGCCCACGGGAAGCCCTGGGATCCCGTAGCGGTCGGGGCCAACGCCAGGCGGGCGGTGCAGGACTCATCCGCCGCTGCCTACATCGGCGAGCTCGACTCGGAGCCGACCCGCGCCTCGGTGCCGATCACGAACGACGCCGGGCTGGTCCAGGTCTCGCCGGGTGCGGGTGGAGTCGATCTCACCGCGCCCGCCTCCGGCTACCCGAACTCGCCCGACCGCTACCGGCCCTCCGGCTCGCCCAACTTCGCCCGAACCGTGCCCTCGGACGCGGTGGTCGCCGACGCGGCAGCCAGCTGGGCCTCGGAGCTTGGCGTCAAGTCCGCCGTTGCGATCTCCCAGGACACGCCGTTCCAGAACCTGATGGCGAGCGAGTTCTCCTCGGCAGCCAACGAGCACGGCATCCAGGTCCAGATGGCAAATGCCGGCGGCGTGGGGAAGGCGGCGGTCGTGTACTACCCGGGAGGCGTCACCTCCTCCGGCGGCCAGATCCTTCAGCAGAGCGGCAGGCCGGCGCCGCCACGACGCGAGCTGCGCGCCGAGCTCGCCGTGGCCAATCAGCCAGGCAGGTCCCTGAGCGGTTGGTTCATCGACCGCTTCCATCGCCCCCCTGGCCCCTACGCTGCCTACGGCTACGAGGCAATGGACCTGATCCTCCAGGCGATCCGCGGAGCGGGCACGGACGCATCGTCATTCCGCGACAACGTCCGCAATGGTGTCTTCGGCGCCCAGCGTGACGGCACGCTGCTCGGCAGCTACTCAATCACCAGCGACGGCGACACCACCGAGTGCATGATCCAGCGCTACGAGGGCGAGCGGCCGGACACCAGGGTGCTCGGCGCACCCTGTCCGCCGCACTAACGGGCCGAGGGCGGTCCCTCGATCACGGGCTGGCCCGAGATCACCGAAGCGACCCAGTCGCGCATCTCCGGGATCAGCGCGAAGTCGATCGAGTGCTGCACGCGGGCCTCGCGGAAGGTGACGTAGAGACCGCCGTCGTTGAGTAGGTCGCGAGCCTTGCGGCCGAAGCCCACCGGAATGATGGGGTCATAGGAGCCGTGGGTGACGTAGGCGTGCATGCCCCGCTTGGCGCGCGGATCAAGCTTCCAACCGCGCACCATCGGATAGAAGCCACTCATCATCAGCAGCCCAGCGGCCCGAGGGCGGCCCATGCCAAGCGCCACCGCGCAGGCCACCGCCGCGCCCTGGCTGAAGCCGCCGATCACGGTCTTCTCCCAGGGGATTCCCCGGTGGCGCAGCTCGTCGTCGAGGAACCTGCAGAGGTTCTGCAAGGTGTCGATGAAGGTCTGCTCGTCGGGGTGGCCGATCTGCTCGATCACGTACCAGTGCCGCCCGCCCGGTGGCACGTTCGTCAGCGGGGCCCCAGGGGTCATCCCGAAGAGCTTGTGGTCGGGGTCGAGCTCGTCCAGCATCGGATACAGATCGCGCTCGTCGACGGCGCGGCCGTGGAGCAGGATCAGCGCGCCATCAGGCTCGCCCGCGGGCTCGCGGATCAGGTGGACCAGCTCGACGACCTGACCCGGGCGATCGCCGGGCGGCTGCTCAGACGTGGACACGCGGGTTGTTGATCGGGCGCAGGACGGGCTCGACCTGCTCCCTGAGGTGCTCATAGTCCGGCGGCAGCGAGAGCTTCTCGCCCAGCGACTCGAGTGGCTCGTCGACCGTGAAGCCCGGTCCCAGTGTCGCGATCTCGAAGAGGACGCCGCTCGGCTCGCGGAAGTAGATCGAGCGGAAGTAGAAGCGGTCGATGACGGGTGTCGGCCGTGCTCCCGCCGAGATCACGCGGTCGCGCCAGCCCTCGTGGTCGTCCATCTGTGAGGCCCAGGCGATGTGGTGGACGCTGCCGGCGCCCTGCAGGCCGCGCTCGGACGGGGGCGGATCGAAGCCGTAAAGGCCGCCGCGGCTGTCGCCCCGGATCTCCCAGCCATCTTCGTGAGGCTGGAAGCCGAGCGTCTCCTCGAACAGGGAACGGCCGGCCTCGGGATTGCTCGAGTAGGCACGGGCACCGTCGAACCCCTGCAGTGCCATCTCGGGGGGGATCTGGGGATGCTCGGCGATCAGCGGCTCATCGCTCACGTCCCTGACGCGTAGCTCGTGGCCGAGACCCTCGGGGTCGGCGAATCGCAGGGCGTCTCCATCTCGTCGTGTCTCGATGTCCGCCGCGCCGAGCCGCTCGGCCCAGAAGTCGAGCGCCTCGGGCGACGCAACCCGCCAGGCAACGGTGTGGATCATCCCGTCGCCGGCCCGGCCGGAAGGGGCGCCGGGGTACTCGAAGAAGGTCAGATCGGAGCCGGCGTCGCCCTTCTCGTCAGCGAAGAAGAGGTGGTAGACGGTCGGATCGTCCTGGTTGACCGTCTTCTTCACCAGCCGCAGGCCCATGACTCCGGCGTAGAAGTCGACGTTCTTCTGGGCTTCGCCGGTGATCGCCGTGATGTGGTGGACTCCCTCGAGCTTCATTTCCTCCATCTTGCCCTATCGGAGACGCGATAACCCGACCGTCATCTGAGCGCGCTGATGAGCGCCTCGTCGAGCTCCGGGTGACGGAACTCGTAGCCCATGTCCAGAGCGCGGCGGGGCAGGATGCGGGCTCCGCCCGCGACCGCGTCCGCCAGCTCGCCACCGCGCAACGCGGCGACGGCGAACTTGGGAACGGGCATGAAGGCGGGGCGGTGGAGCGCTCGCCCGAGCGCCTTGGAGAACTCGCGGTTGGTCACGGGATCCGGCGAGGTGGCGTTGATCGTGCCCGAGACCTCCACATTGTCCAGCGCCCAGAGGAAGAGGCCGACCTCGTCGTCGAGGTGAATCCAGGACATGAATTGCTCGCCGCCTGCAATCGGCCCCCCGGCGCCGAGCTTGAAGGGGAGGAGGAGCTGCTTCAGCAGGCCGCCATCCTTCGTCAGGACGAGGCCGGTGCGGAAGATCACCACCCGCGCGACGATTCGCTCAGCCTCGCGCTCCGCCTGCTCCCAGTCGACCGGCAGCTCCGCCATGAAGCCCTCGGCTGGCTCGGACTCCTCGTCGAGGATCTGGGCGCCGCGGTCGCCGTAGTAGCCGATCGCGGACTGCCCGATGAAGACGCTCGGCCCGTCCGGGGCGGCCTCGATCCCCTGCAGCAGGTTGCGGGTGCCGACCAGGCGGCTCTCGCGGATCCGGACCTTGGCCTGATCGGTGAGGCGCTGGTTGACCTCCTCGCCGATCAGGTTGACGACCCCGTCGACCCCTTCGATCGCCTCAGGGGGCGGGCGCTCCGTGGTCGCCTGCCAGGCGTGCCACCGCACGGTTGGGTTCTGCGGCCTCGCGCGCTCCGGGTCGCGGGTCAGGCCGACGACCTCGTCGCCACGCGCGAGCAGGGCATCGCAAAGGGCCGAACCGATCAACCCGGTCGCTCCTGTGACGAGAACACGCATCCGCCGCCGGATGCTAACCAGGGCCGCCGGTTAGGTTGCTGCGATGGCCGTGGATGTGAGACAAGCTCGCCCCGGAGAGGGAACCCGGCTCGCCGAGATCTACCTTGCCTCCGGCCGCGCCGCGTGGGCACGTCACCTCTCGCCGGTGGGGCTGGCGGGCGTCACCTCTCCGGCCGAGGAGTGGGAGCGCCGGATCGCGGAGCCCGATGTGACCTGCCTCGTCGCGGAGCACCGCGGCGGGGTCGCCGCCTTCGCGGTCCTCTGCCCGAGCCCCGATCCCGATGCCGACCCGGCGGCGGTCGCCCTGCTCGACCGGCTCTATACCGAGCCGTCGGCATGGCGAAGAGGGCTCGGCCGCGCGCTGCTCGGCGCATCGATGGATGAGCTCTCCTCGCGGCGCTTTCGCGAAGTCACCCTGTGGACGGCGGAGTGGAATGCGTCACGCGGCTTCTATGAGGCGAACGGCTGGGCGCTGGACGGCGCCGAGCGCGAGAAGACCTTCGCGGGCAGCACCTACACCGAGGTCCGTTACCGGATCGACGTGGCTGCCGCGCAGGGGTAGGGTTTCGACGACCCGGTCCCGGAAGGAGCAGCAAATGAATCAAGACGCGCTCGAGCTTGCGGTGATCCTCCCGCTGGAGGACCCGAGAGGAGACATCGCGGACCACCTGCGCACGTGGACCCACTGGCAGGACCTGGACCGGGAGCGGTACCAGGTCGTGGTCGCGGGGGACGGGGAGCACCCGGAGTTTGAGCGCGGGGTCGAAGAGCTGCTCTCGCCTCAGGACCTCATGATTCGGGTCCCCGGGGCATCGACGATGGGCCTCTATGCGGCGGCGGCGGAGGCGGCCACGGCGAAGGTGATCGTCTTGACGGAGGCGCACTGCCTCGCGGACCCGGGGTGCCTTTTGGCAATCGCCGACGCCTTCGCTGAAGACGCCGATCTCGACGGCGGAATCATCAGATACGAGCAGAGCCCGTCGAACCCGCTCGGCGAGCTCACGGATCGCTGGTTCGACCGGGCGTTCGCCGCCTGGGACCTCGCCGGCTGGCCGCGTTTCAACAATGCGGGAGTGGCGGTCCGGAGGGAGGCCTACGCGCGCGCGGGAGGACTCGAGCCGCGCCAGGAGCTGTACGCCCCCTCGGTCCTGTCCGCTCACATGCACGAGCAGGGCTGCCGCGTCGAGCCGCTCGAGGGGGCGGTGCTGACCCATGAGCTCGAGGAGACCATTGCGGAGTCACTGGATGCGTCCCGCAGCTTTGCCCGCGGCGGGTGCATGGCACGCCGGCAGGAGGATCCGGAGTTCTGCGATAGGTACTTCGGCTCGGCCGGGCTCTGGGGTCGCCGTCTCAGCTATCAGCCTGAGATCGCGAGGTCGATGGTCGCCGCGCTGGTCTCGGCGATTCGCAGCAATCCCCGCGGGTCTGAGTGGCTCTATCGGGAGTTGGCCGCCCGGGTGCCCGCCGGAGTCGCCGGACCGCATCCCCGGTGGATCTGGGAGAAAACGACGGCGAGGCTGCATGCGGCCATCGCGGAATTCACCTCGCTGCCCGCCGAGGCGCGCTGGCGAAGCTATGTCTCCGCGCAGGATCGGACGGTGCGGTCGGTCCAGTTGGCGGAGAGCACCCAGCCGGACGGCCTGCCGGTGCCGCTCGAGCCCGACACCGTCGTAGGCGCCGGGCGCCTCGCCGAGGTGCTGGTCGGTGCGGATGCCCTGGAGTCCGCGGACGGGCGCGGTTTTCGATGGACCGAGCCCGTCGCGCTGATGCGCCTGTCCGTGCCGGCCGACGGAGCGCTGCTGCGGGTGGAGACCGGTGGCCTGCGAGGGAGGCCACTCGACTACATCCACGGGGTCTACTGCGCGGGGCGCGAGCTCCCACGGGAGTTGATTACCGGCGACGACGAGGACTTCGAGGTTCGCCTGCCCGCGCACCTCGCTCGAGATGCCGCCACTGAGGGCCTCGTCATCCTGGCCGACCCCCAGGTTCCCTCCCGCGCCGGATCAAGTGACCCGCGGCGGCTCGGAATCCCGGTGGTGGCCGTGGAGCTCAGCGCGCTCGAGTCCGAGCGGCGAGACCAGGGTGCTGCCGTCAGCGCAGCCTCGGCTGGCTAGGCGCTGCCCGCGCCGTCACCGGCGCTGACACTGCTGTCGAGGATCTCGTACGTGCCCGTCTCCTCCGAGAACCGGGCCAGTCCGGCCTCCTTCGCTTCCTCCACCACGGCACGCGCCACGCACGGCGCGACGTCACGGTTGAAGACCGACGGGATGATGTAGTCCTCGGCCAGGTCGTCCTCGTTGACCACCTCGGCGATTCCGCGCGCGGCCGCCATCTTCATCTCCTCGGTGATCCGGGGCGCCCCGGCGTCGAGCGCTCCGCGGAAGATGCCGGGGAAGCAGAGCACGTTGTTGATCTGGTTCGGGTAGTCGGAGCGGCCGGTGGCCATAATCCGGACGTGCTGCTCGGCTTCCTCGGGCATCACCTCGGGCGTCGGATTGGCCATTGCGAAGACGATCGCGTCATCGTTCATCTTTGCCAGGGAGGCGGGCTCGATCAGGCCGGGGCCGGAGAGGCCGATGAACAGGTCGCAGCCCTCGATCACCTCATTGGGGCCGCCCGAGAGCTTCTCGTCGTTGGTGTTCTCGGCGAACCAGCGCTTGATGTCCGACATCGAGCCGTCGCCGTAGTCGGCCCGGTCGGTTGAGATCGCGCCCTGCCGGTCGCAACCGATGATCTGGGCGATCCCGGACTCCTGCATCATCTTCGTGCAGGCGACGCCGGCGGCGCCGGTGCCGAGCACCAGCACCCGCAGGCTCTCGATCGGCTTGCCGACGATCTTCAGCGAGTTGAAGAGCGCGGCCATCACGACGACGGCGGTGCCGTGCTGGTCGTCGTGGAAGACGGGAATGTCGAGCTCCTCCTTGAGGCGGGACTCGATCTCGAAGCAGCGTGGGGCGGAGATGTCCTCGAGGTTGATGCCGCCGAAGGTGGGCGCGATCAGCTTGACCGTCTGGATGATCTCCTCGGGATCGTTGGTCGCCAGGCAGATCGGGAACGCGTCGACCTGGGCGAACTCCTTGAAGAGCATCGCCTTGCCCTCCATCACGGGCATCGCGGCCTCCGGCCCGATGTCGCCGAGGCCGAGAACGGCCGAGCCGTCTGAGACCACGGCGACCGTGTTGGCCTTGATCGTGAAGTCGAACGCCTTGGTCTTGTCCTCGGCGATGTACTCGCAGACGCGGGCGACGCCGGGCGTGTAGGCCATCGAGAGGTCGTCGCGGGTCTTCAGCGGGTACTTGTTGTGCTGCTCGATCTTGCCCTTCTTGTGCATCTCGAAGGTGCGGTCGGTGAAGCCGAGGACGCGCGCGCCGCGCGTGGAGCCGATCGACCGCAGGATCTGCTGCCAAGCCTCCGCGCTGCTGGCGTCGATGGTGAACTCCCGAACGCGCTTTCCCTCCGGCCCCGCGCCGGGGATCAGATCGACGGACTGCAACGCCCCGCCGGCCTCGGCGATCTGCGCCGTGATCTTGCCGAGAGGCTCCTGGCGCGCATCGAGCTCGACGCGGACGGTGACGCTGTATTGAGCGGAGGCAGCCATCGCGGGCTGATCATAGGGGGGGTCGAAGTTCCGCCTCGGTCCAGGGGAAACCGGCGGCTGCGGGGCTGGGTCGTGGGATGTAAAAGCGGCAATGAAGGGTGGAGAGACAAAACCCGGCAATGAAGGGGCGAGGGACCGCGCGGCGCAACACCCGCAATGAAGGGGCGAGGGCCCAGGGTTGGCGCGTTACTCGTTGTATGGGCGAGAAAGGCGCCAATTCCGACCGACTGATCGCGCGGATCGCAGAGCGGCAGCACGGAGTGGTCACTACCTCGCAGCTGTGGAGGGCCGGCATCACCAAGGACGGAGTGTCAGGCCGCCTGCGGGCCGGCCGCCTGCACCGCCTTCATCGCGGTGTTTACGCGGTCGGTCACACCAAGCTCAGCTTCGAAGGCCGCTGCCTCGCGGCCGCACTTGCCTGCGGAGGGGGGGCGGTGGTGAGCCACCGGAGCGCGGCGGCGATCTGGCGGATGATCCCCTCGGCGCCCGGACCGGTCGACATCACATTTCCAACCGCAGCGGGGCGCAAGCGCCGCGCGGGCATCGCCATCCACCGGTCCTCCACCCTGATTGCCGGTGCGACGACCCGGCGATCCAATGTTCCCGTCACCCGTCCCGCGCGAACGCTCCGAGACCTCCGCCGCGCCGTCCCGCAACCTCTTCACCAGCAGGCCGTCCGCCGCGCGCTCGATCTCCGGTTGGTCGACGAGGCGAGCCTGGGGCGGGAGCCCGACCTCACCCGCAGCGAGCTCGAGCGCCTCTTCCTGCGGCTCTGTCGCCGCCATCATCTGCCCAGCCCAGAGGTGAATGCTCGCCTCGGGCCATATGAGGTCGACTTCCTCTGGCGAGACGCAGCGCTGATCGTCGAGACCGATGGGTTCCGCCACCACGGACACCGCGCCGCCTTCGAATCCGACCGAGCCCGCGATGCCGAGCTACAGGCACTCGGCTTTCGCGTCCTCCGGTTTACCTACCGCCAGGTGCGAGATGAGTCCCGCTCCGCCGCAGCGTCGTTGCGCGCGCTGCTCCACGGCTCGCTCGCCGCGTAGCCGCGATATGCGGGACAAACAGGCGAATCCTGGCGCTTCGCGGACCGGCGACGAGGTGGGCCGCTCCTATGATGGACCCGTGCCCGCCACGACCCAGAAGAAGGTTCCCGCCAGGGGCGCGAAGGGCAAGAAGCAGCCCGCAGAGCTCTTCCTGATAGACGGTAACTCGCTCGCCTACCGGGCGTTCTTCGCCCTCCCCGAGTCGATCGCGACGCACGACGGGCGGCCGACGAACGCGATCTACGGGCTCGCCTCGATGTTCGCCAAGATGCTGATCGACTGCGATCCCGCCGCCGTCGTGGTCTGCTGGGACGCGGGCTGGTCGGGCAGGGAGCTCACCTACGAGCCGTACAAGTCCCAGCGCAAGCCGCGCCCCGACCTGCTGCGCGACCAGTGGCCCCATCTGATGCCGCTGGCCGAGGCCTTCGGTTTCACGAACGTGAAGGTCGACGGCTTCGAGGCGGACGACGTGATCGCCTCGCTCGTCAAGCGCGCCCGCGAGCAGGACGTCCCGGTGATGGTCGTCTCCGGCGACCGCGACGTCTACCAGCTGGTCGACGACGGCGTGCGCGTGATGACCACCTCCAGAGGCGTCACCGACACCAAGATCTACGACCGCGACGGGGTGATCGAGCGCTACGGCGTACCGCCCGAGCGGGTCACCGACCTGATCGGCCTGAAGGGCGACACCTCGGACAACATCCCCGGCGTCCCCGGAATCGGCGACAAGACCGCCGCCCAGTTGCTCCAGGAGTACGGCGACCTCGAGAGCGTCCTCGCCAACGTCGACAAGATCTCCGGCGCCAAGCGCAAGGAGAACCTCACCAACCACGCCGAGGACGCGCGCGTCTCCAAGCAGCTCGCCACCGCGATCACGGACATCGACATCGAGCTCGACCT
>JAWVFG010000228.1:0-4786 GCA_033856335.1 Solirubrobacterales bacterium | reverse complement strand
TGCTGATCCGGACCATCACCCACCTCCCCTCCGTCGAGAGCTGGGTGGTGATGGTCCAGCGCGAGATCGCCGACCGCCTGCGGGCCGAGCCCGGGACCCGCGAATACGGCTCGCCGAGCGTCCTGGTCCAGCTCGCCTGCGAGGTGACGATGCTTCGGACCGTGGACCCGGCTGTCTTCGTGCCCCGGCCGCGCGTCGGCTCGGCGCTGCTCCGTCTGCGCAGGCAGCGGCCGGCTGCGTCCGCGGACCTTGCCGCGCTCGTCCGGCTTGGCTTCGCGCATAGGCGCAAGTCGCTGGCTCGCTCGCTTGAGCTCGCCCGCGCGGGGAGCCTCGGGCCGGCCCGCCACGCGCTGGAGGCGATCGGGAAGCCCGCCGACGCTCGCGCGGAGACTCTGTCGCCTGGGGAGTTCGAGCGGTTCGCAGAGATCCTGGCCGAGCAGGGGGAGCGGGGATGAGCGTGGCCGAGCTGCCCGCGACGATGCTCGCACCGGCCAAGCTCAATCTCTGCCTCTACGTGGGGCCGAAGCGAGATGACGGGCTGCACGAGATCCGCTCGCTGTTCGAGCCCCTCGAGCTGGCCGATGAGCTGCTGCTCGCCGAGGCGGCCGCCGACGAGGTGATCTGCGAGGGAATCGAGGGGCCCGATATGACGGCCAGGGCCCTTGCCGCTCTGCGGGAGAACGGCTGGGATGGGCCGCCGCTCCGGATCGAGGTCACCAAGCGCGTGCCCGTCGCGGCGGGGCTCGGTGGAGGCAGCGCCGATGCGGCGGCGGTGCTGCGGCTCGCCCGAGGGGAGGTGGAGGGGCTGCGCGCGATCGCCGCTCGGATCGGCGCCGACGTCCCGTCGCAGCTTCAGCCGCGCGCCTGCCTGGTGGCCGGAGCCGGTGAGGTGATCGAGCCGGTGCCGCCCCCCGCGGAGCACGGCGTGGTCCTGATCCCGCAGGCCGAGGGACTGGCGACGGCGGACGTCTACGCCGAGGCCGACCGGCTCGGCCTGACGCGTGGGGAGTCCGAGCTCGAGGCGATTCGCCGCCGCCTCCGCGACGCGGTGGACGAGGGCGGATCGCCGCTCGACTACAGGGAGAACCTGGTCAACGACCTGCAGCCGGCGGCGATCTCCCTCCGGCCCGAAATCGAGGACGCCCTGGCTGCCCTGGAGGACGCCGGCGCGGCCCACGCGATGGTCACCGGGTCGGGCCCGACGGCGTTCGGCCTGTATCCCGGCGCGAAGGAGGCCATCGCCGCGGCCGAGGCTCTGCGCGAGGGCTACCCCGCCGCCCTGGCGACCGCTCCGCTCTCGCCATGAGCGGAGGGCCGATCAGCTGGAAATGGATGAGGCGCGGCCTGCTCGCCGCCGCGATCGTCGCGTTCTTCGTCTTTCGCGGCGACCTGCCGAACATCGACCTCCAGGGGGCGATCCAGGATCTCTCCCACGGGCTTGGCGGGTGGACCTATCTGCTGGTGGGCGCGCTCGCCTTTCTGGAGACCGGCGCTTTCGTCGGCCTGATCGCGCCGGGGGAGTTCACGGTGATGCTCGGTGGCGCTGTGGCGGGGCAGGGGGACATCTCGCTCCCGCTGATCCTCGCCATCACCTGGCTGTGCGCCTTCGCGGGCGACACCGTCAGCTTCCTGCTCGGGGCCAAGCTGGGCCGCGACTTCCTCGTCCGGCACGGTCAGCGCGTGCGGATCACGGAAGACCGCCTCAAGCAGGTCGAGAACTACTTCGCCCGCTACGGAGGCAGGACGATCCTGATCGGCCGCTTCATCGGGCTGGTTCGGGCGCTGGCGCCGTTCATCGCCGGAAGCACACGGATGCCGTATCGGAACTTCGCGCCGTTCAGCATCCTGGGGACGGGCCTCTGGTCGACCGGCCTGATCCTGGCGGGCTACTTCGCGGCCCAGAGTCTCGACACGGTGACGACGATCGTCGGCAAGGGGCTCCTCGTGTTCGCGATCGTGGTCGCGGTCGCCGTAGGCCTGTTCCTCGCCTACCGGTTCCTCCGAGAGCCGGAGAACCGGGGCCGTATCGCCGCGGAGATGGAAAAGCGCAGGGCGCTCCGCCCGGTAATCGCTCTGGCCCGGCGCCTGCGGCCGCAGTTCGCCTTCCTGGGCAGGCGGCTCACCCCGGGGGGCCTCGGCCTCGAGCTGACCACGCTGCTCGCGGCCCTCTCGGTCGGGCTCTTCGTGCTGATCGCCTACTGGACCGTGATCGGCGGGGACACCGGCCCGACACCCGGCGACCAGGCGGCCCTCGACATCGCCCAGGACATCCAGGCGAATTGGCTCACGCACGTCGAGCAGGTGGTCACCCAGCTCGGCTCCGGGTGGGTGACCTACCCGCTCGCCGCGCTCGCGGCGATCGTCCTGGCGGTCCGCCGGCATTGGAGGGAGTTCTGGGCCCTCGTTGTCGGCACGGTCCTGATCGCCGTGCTCGTGCCGGAGATCAAGGCGTGGACCGATCGGCCGCGCCCGCCGGATCCGATCACGCCCACCGGTGGCTTTGCCTTTCCCAGCGGCCACGCCACCCAGGGGACCCTCTACACGTGGCTCGCGGTCACGTTCGCGTTGAGGGTGGTCCCGGGGATCACCCGCCGCAGCTTGGTGATCGCGGCCGGGATCGTGGTCACGATCCTGATCGGCCTGAGCCGCGTCTACCTCCGGGTCCACTGGCTGAGCGACGTGTCGAGTGGGTGGGCGCTCGGAGCGGCCTGCTACGCGGCGGCCGCGGCCGTGGTGCTGATCGTTGGCCACATCCGCCACAATCCCGGCCGTCATGAACGAGCCCCTCAGCTCGATACTGGCGCCGGTGGCGGCGCTGGGCACTGAGTACTACCTCTTCGGCGCCGCGGGGTTCCTCTCTCTCTGCGCATTCGTCGGGCTGATCCTGGCGCCGGCGCTGGGCTCGTATGGCCGCGCCTGGGAGAAGCTCGTCGCCGGATTTCTCTCGCTCTTCGTGCTGGCGGCGCTGGTGCTGATCGGGCTGGTCATCGGCGTCGTGATCTTCCTGAACTGGGACAAGATCTCCACTTGGATCTAGGGGGCGCAAGGCCGCTCCACTTTGGAGCGAAGGGCGAAGCCCGTAGCGACTTGTGCGGGACGGCCGCAGGCGCCCCCGCCTTGTGGCGAAGGCGCAAGGCCGCTCCACTTTGGAGCGAAGGGCGAAGCCCGTAGCGACTTGTGCGGGACGGCCGCAGGCGCCCCGGCCTTGTGGCGAAGGCGCAGGCGCCCCCGCCTTGTGGCGAAGCCGTGCCGAGACCCGCAATCCCAACCTACAATCCGCTGATGAACGCGAAGGAGACTCGTTCTGAGCGCCACGCCGATCCCGGGAGCCTCGAGGAGCTCTCGGCGGCAATCGAGGCCGGCGCCGGCATGCCGGCGGTGGCCCGTGCGGCCGGCCGCGCGCTCGCCGCGAGCGTCGCACTGATCGACAGGACGAGCAACGTGCTCGCGGTCGCGGCCGCGTCGCCTGACGAGGAGAAGAAGCTGTTGGCCGGCGGCGGCGGCGTCGAGGTCGTGGAGCTGCGCGTCGCCGACACGTCCGTGGGCGAGCTGCGCTGGCGCCCTCGCGACGAGGACGAGCCGGACACGGTCCTGCTGCGGATGGTCGCGACCCTGGTGGGGCTTGAGCTCGAGCGGTCCCGCTCGCCTGAGTGGGCGACGGAGGAGGCGGCCGGCGACTTCGTACGGGCGCTGCTCGGCCGGGACGTCACCGATCGCGGCGACATCGAGGCCCGCGCGGCTGAGCTCGGCACCGATCTGGGCGATGGTGCCGGGGTTCTGATCGCGCGTGCGATACCTCACGTCGCACAGGTCGGTGAGTGGCGCTCACGCGTCCTGGCCATTGCGCTGCGTGCGGTCAGGGCGGCGAGCCCGGGCGCACTCGCCGCAGAGGGGAATCCGGAGGGGGAGGGGGCGGAAGTCGTCGCGATCGTGCCCGCCGAAAGCGAGGAGCGCTTGGCCCGAGCCTCGGATGCCCTCGCGAACGAGCTCGACGAGGGACTGACCGGGTTCACGGTCGGAGTGTCCCGGAGCCGGCTGGCATCGGACCCCGTGGACCTCTACCGGGCCGGGCAGGAGGCGCTGCTGGCCGCGAACGTCGGCGAGGCCGAGGGATCGCGCGTTCTCGCCTTCGAGAGCACTGGCGCCTACCGGCTGCTGCTGCCCGCGATGAGCGAGGACCCGGCCGAGCTCGAGCGCTTCTACTCGGAGACCGTGGAGCCACTGGTCGCCTATGACGAGCAGTACGAGACCGATCTGGTCGCGACCGTGGAGACCTATCTGGAGAACGACGGGAATGTGGCGGCGACCGCGCAGCAGCTCTTCACCCACCGTCACACGATCCGCTACCGGCTGGAGCGCGCCCGCGAGCTCTGCGGGCACGACGTCACCTCCACGGAGGGGCGCGAGAAGCTGGGGCTGGGCCTGAAGGCGATGCGAGTTCTCGGCATCGCATCACCGGTTGGACCGGCGCGGGAGCCGGGCAGCGAGGCGGGGCAGGTCCCGCCTGCGGAAAACGATTGACGGCTTCGCCATCAGATCGCGGCCACTAGCGGCCGCCCCACATAAGTCGCTACGGGCTTCGCCCTTCGCTCCGAAGTGGAGCGGCCTGGTGGCCGCTAACCGGTCTGCTGGGAGATCATCTCGCCGAGCACGCCGGTGGTCCCCTCCCGGTCGCCCGTCATGCGGTCGTCGGTGATGATGTGGCTGACGGCGTTGATCAGGGCCAGGTGGGTGAAGGCCTGCGGGAAGTTGCCCCAGTGCCGGCCCGTCTTCGCGTCGAGCTCCT
>JAWVFG010000227.1:0-3327 GCA_033856335.1 Solirubrobacterales bacterium | reverse complement strand
ACGTGGTCGCGAGCAAGGCCGAGGGCGTGCCGGAGGGGACGCGGATCTTCGGCTACCTGCCTCCCGCCTCACATCTCGTGGTCGAGCCTGACCGTGCCGATCCGGCCGACTTCGTCGACACCACGCCCCACCGGGCGAAGCTGCCGGCTGCCTACAACCGCTACATCCGGGTGGCGGGCCTGCCCTTCTACGAGGAGCGGAACGAGGACCAGCAGATGCTGCTCTGGCCTCTCTACTTCACGTCATTCCTGATCGACGACTTCCTCAACGATGAGTCCATGTTCGGCGCGAAGACGGCCGTCCTCTCCAGCGCCTCGAGCCGCACCTCTTCGGCTCTCGCCTACCTACTCTCCAAGCGCGACGGGATCGAGGTGATCGGGCTGACCTCTCCACGGAACGTCGACTTCACCCTGAGCCTCGACACTTATGACCGCGTGGTCCCGTACGAGGAGCTCGACTCACTCGACCGCGGCCCGGCCGTCTACGTGGACATGTCGGGCGACGCCAAGGTCCGCAGCGCCGTCCACGGCCAGTACGGCGACGAGCTCAGGCACTCAGCGGCGGTCGGCATCACCCACCGCGAGGACCTCGGCGGCGGCTCCGAGCTGGCCGGGCCAAAGCCAGTCTTCTTCTTCGCCCCCGACCGTCTCCGCAAGCGCAGCGAGGAATGGGGGCCGGACGGCGTCAACGAGCGCCTCGCCGAGTCCTGGGCTCCCTACGTCGAGTGGACGCGGGACTGGCTGCAGGTCGAGCACGGCTCCGGCCGGGAGGACATCGAGCGGGTCTACCGGGAGCTGCTCGACGGCAAGTCCGACCCGGCGGTCGGGCACGTGCTCTCGCCCTAGCCCGAGGGATCGAGCCCAGCGGCTTCGAGGGCTGCGGCCTTGTCGGCGAAGCCCATTGCCAGATGCACGATCTTGCCGTTGCGCAGGGTGGTGATCTCAGCGGCGCGTTGGCTGTAGGGCAACCCGCTTCCTGCGCCCGAGCCATGCCAGTGGGTCACGGTCACGACGCGGTCGCCGGCGTCGATGAACTCCTCGGTGTCGACACGGAAGTCGGGGAATGCCTCGAGCCACCCCTCGGCTTGGCGGCGGATGTTTTCGATTCCCGAGCCCGACTCCTCACCCACAGCACCCATGTGGTCGACGAACTCGAACGCGGGGTCGAAATAGGCCAGCCACCCCTCCACGTCGTGGGCGTTCATCGCCGCATTGACGCGCCGCACGATTTCGACGTTCTCCTCTGACATCGCCACTGCAGTATCCCGCCGCACGCTCAGACCTCGAGCCGCTGCTCCTCCAAGTCGAGCTCTCGCTCCACCCGGCGCATCACCTCGGCGCTGATCTCGCGGGTGTTGCGAAGCCGGACCAGCTCCTGGCGCTGGACGGCGTAGATCTCGTGCATCAGGCGCTGGTACGCGAGTGAGCTCTCCTCGAGACCGTCCTCGTCCTCGATCTTCCCGGCCCTGATCTTGAATCGCCGCTGGCGGAACTGGTACAGCCGGCGGACCCGGTCGATCGTCTGCTCGCGGGTCCAGTCCTCGCCCTCGAGCTCATCGACGCGATCGAGCGCAGCGCGGGCGATCACCAGCCGGGCCTTGGTCTCCTCGTTCTCCTCCTCGGTGCCGTCGTCCACCACGCCGAGGCGCCGGATCAGCCACGGCAGCGTCAGCCCCTCTCCGACCACGGTCACCACGATCAGGGAGAAGGTGATGAACTGGATCAGGTCGCGGCCGGGGAGTGGATCTCCCGCGTTCGTGTGGAGGGGCAGCGCCAGGGCCGCCGCCAGCGAGACCGCGCCACGCATTCCCGACCACCCCCCCACGACCCGTAGCCGCCAACTGGCGCGCCGGGCGCGCTGCGAAGGTCGACGGTCGATCGTCCTGATCAAGACCGTCATCACGAAGTTGTAGAAGAACCGCAGCGCGATCACGGCGCCGCAGACGATCGCCGCATACCCGAGGACCTGGCCGATCGATCTGCCGGCGAGCCCGTCCACGATCGTCGGCAGCTGCAACCCGATCAGGATGAACAGCGTGGCGTTGATCAGGAAGGTGAGGATCGACCACATCGCGAAGCCCTGCATTCGGCTCTCGGGCGAAGCGATCTCCGGGGCGCGGAAACCCAGGACCAGTCCGCACGCCACCACGGCAAGAACGCCGGATACGCCGAGCTGGTCCGCCGGGATGAACGCGCCATAGGCGCTGAACAGGGAGATCGTCAGCTCGGTGTTGACGTCGCTGACGCGCTTGCGGACCTCGGCGATGACCCAGCCGACCACCAGGCCAATCGCCAGCCCGCCGGCCACGTCGCCGAAGAAGGTGAGGATGGTGTGCCCCGTCGAGACGCTCTCGCCGATCGCGGCGGCGACCGCCACCTTGTACATCACCAGGGCGGCCGCGTCGTTGACCAGGCTCTCGCCCTCGAGCACGTTGACCATCCGCCGCGGGGCCCCGACCCGCCGCATGATCGCCGTCGCAGCCGCGGGATCGGTCGGCGAGACGATCGCGCCGAGAGCGAAGGACATCGCCCACGGCAGGTGGATCATCTGGTGAGCGATCACCCCGACGGCGCCTGCGGTGAACACCGTCAGGCCGATCGCGTTGATGGTGATCACCCGCGCGTCGTTGCGCAGAGTTCGCAAGTCGGCGAAGAAGGAGGCCGAATAGAGCAGCGGCGGCAGGAAGACCAGCAGGACCAGGTCGGGGTTGAGCGTGACGGTGGGGATCCCGGGGATCAGGCCGAGAACCAGTCCGCCGAGCACGAGCGTGATCGGGTACGGCACCTTGACCCAGTTCGCGAGCGCGTTCAGCCCCGCGGCCGAGACGAAGAGCGCTGCGATGAAGATCTGCAGATCCCCCACGCCCCGAATTCTGTACGGTCGCGCGATGCGACGCGTCCGCCTCACGATGGTCCTCGCCGCGATCGGCCTGGTCGGCGCAGGCGTCGCCGTTGGGCACGTGATCGCGCAGTCCGGCGGCGCGACGGCCGTCCGCACCCCGCTCGCCCAGAGCACCAAGGTGAAGGGCGCCAAGGGCAGGACTCTTGGCCTCTCCCGGGTGACGATCCCGGTGGGCGGCACCATCGCCCTGCATCACCACGAGGGCACGCAGGTCGCCTACATCCAGGCGGGGGTCCTTACCTACACGGTCAAGTCCGGCTCGGTCACGGTGATGAGCGGCCCCGCCGACAAGCCGACCGTGGTCCGGACGATCGGCGCGGGCCAGTCGGGCAAGATCACCGCCGGCCAGTGGATCGTGGAGCAGCCCTCGACCATCCACCAAGCGGCCAACAACGGCAGCGCGAAGATCGTGATCTACCTCTCGAC
>JAWVFG010000226.1:0-15621 GCA_033856335.1 Solirubrobacterales bacterium | reverse complement strand
GGGCGACCGCCAGCGGCGGGCGCCCCCTTCCGCTACTTGACTGTCTGGACCGCCAGCAGACCTTCCTGGTCGTGCGACTTACCCTTGCCGTCACGATCCATCAGCGGGCAGAAGAAGAGGTACTGCCCGGGCTTCTTCAGATCCAGTGTCGTCGTCTGTGACAGGCCTCCGTCGAGGATCGCCGAGCTCTGGATCCCACGCGCGTCGACATAGGAGGGCGGGGGTCCGCTACTGGCCAGGTCTTTCTGGATCTGACTCAGCGGCGGCGCCTGGCCCTTGATCGGCACGGCGACGATCGTGTGCACCGCCTGATCACCCTTGCTGTTGAACGTGACCTGGTTGGTCCCCGTCGTCAGCCCTGAGATGTCCCACTTGTATTTGTCGTGGCCGGCCGTGTCCGCGCTGACCTGCGCGTCCGTGCTGGGCAGGTCCCCGGTGGAGCCGCCGCTCAGCGTCATGCCCGTCGTTGCCGGCGGGCCGCTGCTTGGGCCGGGTCCGCTGAGCGCCGCCGCATCGACGAGCACGTAGTTGCCCTGCGGGAGGTTGACCGTGGCCGTTCCCGTCTGCCCGGCGGGGACGCTCCCGACCCCGCCCTCGAGCTTCGCCCACGGTGGGATCACGTTGCTCTGGCCACCCAGCTGCTGCAGGACCTCGGCCATCGTGTGGCCGCTGGTGTACTGGATGAACTGCACGCCGTGAGGCGCCTTGCCCTGGTTTGTCAGCTCGACCTTGACCAAGCCCCCCTTGGCGGTCTTCGGGGCCTGGAAGCTCGCGGCCTTGCCGGCCTCGCCGATCTTCAGCGAGAGCGTCGTTGGGTTATTGCTGCTCCCACCACCGCAGCCGGCGATAGCCGCCGCTGCGCCGATGGTCGCCAAGAATGCGACACGCAAATGCATCTGCACCTCCAATTCGAAATGCCCCCTTTTCCCCTAAGACCCGGACCCCTACCGATACTCGCGCGGACCCTCGCATTCCCGCGAGCCGGCGTCAACCCCATAAATCGACTTGTACCGGCTTGGTGGTCATCCCCCAAACGGCCGCGGCTGACCGCTTCGCCGCGCCGCTCTACGGATGCTCGTGGGCGTGGCTGCCGCGAACTGTGCGCCAGCTATCCCGGGTGATCTTGAGGATGACCACCGTGATGCCGAGGCCGATCAGGGGGTCGGCGATCGGCAGGCCCAGAGCGACGACGATCGCGCTGGCGATCACCGCCAAGCTGACGTAGGCGTCCGCATGGGCGTGGTTGCCATCCGCGATCAGCGCCGGGCTGTCGAGTGAGCGCCCGGCGCGAGTCCGGATCTGCGCGGCGATCCAGTTGCCGAGATAGCCGATCGCGCCGGCACCGGCCAGGGCAAGGAGATGGGTCGGCGTCTGGGGATGGATCAGCCTGGAGGCTGCCTCCACGCCCGCTACACACGCCGAGACGAAGATCGCGGCGACCACGAAAAGCCCGGCGATCCGCTCAGCTCTCTCGGAGCGGAGCAGGAATGCGATCCCGAGTGGAATCGCGGTCGAGGCGTCGCCGAAGTTGTGGATCAGGTCGGCGAGCAGAGCGATGCTGCCGCTGGCGATGAAGATGATCGTCTGGGCGACCGCGGCCAGGCCGAGCACGACAAAGGACAGGCCGACTGCCTGCAGTCCCTTTCGGGAGCGGAGGATGCTCCGGTCGACGAGGCCGTGCGAGTGGCCATGCTCGACCACAGGCTGTGGTCGCTAGCCCGGTTTGGTGGTCATCGCCCAGACGGCCACCAGATAGGCGACCAGCATCAGCGAGACGAGGCCCGTGGCGATTCGCGTCGGGACAGGGGAGGCGCTTCCGTCGCGCTTGATCCCCCGAACCATCAGCCACCCGATCACGGTCGCGATGATCAGGAGCAGGAAACCGCCGTCCGCTGTGGCGTTGCCGATGTTGAGCCAGGCAATGTCGATGTTGCTGCCGTCGAGTCCCTCCTTGTTGGCGATCCACGCGGCGCCGCCGCGCATCACGATCCAGCCCGGGATCGCCCCGTAGAAGAGGCTCATGAACCCAAGTCGAGTCATCGCCGCCGAGTTGGTCCGCCAGGCCGCGACCAGCGAGACGGCCGACAGCATCAGCGCGCCCACCAGGATCATCGCTCCCAGGATGTGGACGATGAGGGGAAGGTCCCAGTCGTGCGGGCGGATGACCCCGAGCGCGCTCATGCCCCCGGCTTCCAGACCATGACGACCAGCAGGGCTACGACATAGACCACCCGCATCCAGTGTGCGATAGCCGTCCCCCGGTCGATCGCCACCGGTGAGTCGTCGCCCGCCGGCTGCACTCCTTTACTGGCTCGGGCGCCCGACCCCATGGACAGGATCCAGAGGACGAACGCGGCGATGATCCAGCCGTCGTAGATCTGGTATTCGGGTCGGTTGAGCGCCAGCCAGATCCCGAGGACCAGCGTGCCGAGCGCGCCGACCCCCCAGAGGATCTCCGCGACCAGGCGAGTGGTCCGGTTCACCGGGCTGCCCAGGACGAAGGCCGAGTACATCACCACGGCGCTCCCCAGCAGGAAGGCGGAGAGGACGTGGAAGAAGAGCAGGGCGTGGTACATCGGGGCGCGATCCTACTGATACGCCTGGATGCGCTCCGCCCATTCGTCGAGCTTGCTTTCGGCGCTGCCCGCGTCGGCAGCGTCCCCCGGCCGCAGCATGTGCACGGCCCGCGTCACGCCCGCGCTCTCGTACTGCTCGAGCACGGCGGGGTCGCGCGGCGGGATCTGCAGGGTGACGGGAATCCGGCCGCGCCCCGCCTCCTCGCCCAGCCGCTGTAGCTCCTCGACGCGGGCGATCATCGCCTCGTCCGGCGGGATCCGGTTCGGGAACCACGCGTCGCCATAGGCGAGCACCCGCTTGTGGACGGTCGGCCCGTTCCCGCCGACGAGGACCGGCGGATGCGGGTCCTGGAGCGGGGCGGGCCGGGAGACCACTCGGTCGAAGTCGACGAACTCGCCGTGGTAGCTCGCCTCCTCGTCAGTCCAGAGCGCCTTGCAGGCCTCGACTCGCTCGCGCAGGATCGCGAAGCGACGCTTCGGGTCCGTGCCGTGGTTGCGCATCTCCTCGAGGTTCCATCCCGCGCCGATGCCGAACAGCATCCGCCCGCCTGAGAGCCGGTCCACGGAGGCCACCTCCTTGGCCGTCGTGATCGGGTCGCGCTCGACCAGCAGGCAGATCGCGTTGCCGATCTTGATTCGCTCGGTGGCAGCCGCCATCGTCGCCAGCGAGACGAAGGGGTCGTAGATCCGGAAGTACTCGCGGGGCAGGTCGCCACCGGCGGGGTACGGCGTCTCACGGGTCGCGGGGATGTGGGTGTGCTCGGTGACGAACACGGACTCGAATCCCCGCTCCTCCGCCATCCGCGCGAGCACCGCCGGCTCGATCGATTCGTCTGTGGGGAAGTAGGAGACGCCGAAGTCCATGACGAGACCCTACGTTAGGCTCGTCTCATGCCCGATCTCGGCCAGCCCAGCTCCTACCTCGCCCTCGGCAAGGGCGCCGAGTGCTACTCCTGCGACGGCGAGATGGTGGGGAAGGTCGAGCACGTGCTCGCAGTGCCGGAGGACGACATCTTCGACGGAATCGTCCTCGATACCACCGTCCTGCCGGGAGGACATCGCTTCGTCGACGCCGATCAGGTCGAGGAGATCTTCGAGCGTGGGGTGTTGCTCAAAATCGACCGAGCCGCCGCCGAGAGGCTCCCCGAGCCGACCCCGAACCCGGGCGCGCTCGAGGTTGGGCCCGATGAGCTCTCAGAGCCCGAGGAGTCGGAGCTGAGGAAGAAGCTCGGCCGCGCCTGGGACCTGATCTCCGGCAAGGGCTAGGACGACGGTTCCGCGGCAGGCTCCTCGACCTCTTCCTCCGCCGGGGACAGGAAGGGGACGAGCAGCGCGGTGAGCCGTGCCGCGGTGCGGGGACCGATGGCGTGCGCCGCCTTGGGCAGCACGACCAGCTCGGCATCCGGAATCAACTCGGCCACCCGCTCGGTCCAGGCCGCTGGGGCGAGATGGTCACGCTCGGGGCGAACCACCAGCGTCGGCGCCTCGACATCCCCGAGCTTGTCCTCGACCGGATCCGCGAGCGCGCGGCGCAGAGTCCGGATGCTCCGCCACGGTCCGGCATCGATGAAGTCGTGAACGATCGTCGGAGCGAGGCGAGGGGAGGAGCGGGGAGCGTTTCGAGCCCATCGCAGCGCCACGCGCCCAGGGGTGCGGGCCTCGGGATCGAAGGTCGGGCCGACGAGGACCAGGCGGTCAACGGCCGCCGGATAGGCCACCGCCAGGTCCACGGCGACCTGGCACCCGAACGCGACGCCGACGACGATCGCCGGTGCCAGCTCGTTGTCGATCATCCAGCGCCGCAGCGCGTCGGCGAGCCCTGGGACGTCGAGTGGGTGAACCGGCTGGTCGCTCAGGCCAAAGCCGGGCAGGTCCGGCGCGAACACCGGCCTGCGCGAGCCGAGCGCCCGGATCAACGGCTTCAGCGTCCGGCTCGAGGACAGGCCGTGGACCAGCACGATCGGGGTGGCCTCGAGTTCGGGAACGGAGCCGTTTCCGTTCGCGCCGTTCGAGCGATCGGTGGATTGCCGCTTCAGCTGCGTAGGCACCCGCACGAAGACGCGCTCTCTGCCGGCGTGCGTCCAGCCTCCGTATACGCCGTTTCGGCGTCCTACCTCGGCCATCGCACGCTCAACATACCCGCAAATTGCGGATCGATGTGCCGAAACTCACGCACTATGCCCGTACGGCCAAAGCGACCCGTTCGCGCAGGTGCTCGAGCAGCGGCTCGGCCGAGAGCTCACCGCATCCGGCGCGCTCCAGGATCTCGGCGGGGGAGAGCCGCCGGCCATGCCGGTGCACGCGCTCACGGAGCCACTCGCCGATCGCCGCCAGGTCCCCATCGCCGATCCGTGTGGGCAGGTCGCCGAGATCGCGACCGGCTGCCTCCCAGAGCTGGCCGGCGATGATGTTGCCGAGGCTGTATGTCGGGAAATAGCCGAACGCCCCACCCGCCCAGTGCACGTCCTGCAACACGCCGTGGGCGTCGTCGGGGACCTCGAGGCCCAGGTACTCCCTGTATCGCGCGTTCCACGCCTCGGGCAGCTCGGGGAGCTCGAGACGTTCTTCGAACAGCTCCAGCTCCAGCTCGAACCGGATCAGGACGTGGAGGTTGTAGGTCACCTCATCGGCCTCGATCCGGATCAGGGAGCGCTCGACGTGGTTGGCGGCCCGGTCCAGCTGCTCCGGGTCGACTCCTTCGAACGCTCCCGGGAAGTGATGGCGAAGGCGCGGCAGCAGCCTGTCCAGGTAGGGCCGGCTGCGGGCCACCCAGTTCTCCCAGAGCCTGCTCTGAGATTCGTGCAGGCCCAGGGAACGAGGCTTGGACAACGGTGTCCGCCAGAGCTCGGGGTCGACTCCTGACTCATAGAGGCCGTGTCCCGCTTCGTGCAGCGAGCTGAACACGGCCATCGCCAGGTTCTGCTCGTCGTAGCGCGTCGTGAGGCGAACGTCGCCCCTGCCGATCGAGATCGCGAACGGGTGCTCGGTCCCGTCGATTCGCCAGGAATCCTCCGGGAAGGGCAGCTCCGAGATGAGCTCGGCGACCAGCTCGCGCTGGGACTGCTCCGGGAACTCGCCTCGGAACGGGTCGTCGATCGGGCCCGCGCCGTTCTCGGCTGCCTCGCGAACCAGTGGGACGAGGCCTTCGCGCAGGCCGACCAGGACCGCTCGCATCCGATCGGTGGTCATCTCGGGCTCGTACTCGTCGAGCAGCGGGTCATACGGGTGGGTGAAGCCGGGGAAGCCCTCGTAGCAATCCGCGTACCGGCGCGTCAGCTCGAAGTTGCGCTCGAGGTGGGGGAGGAGCATCGCGAAGTCCGAGTTGCGCTTGGCCTCTGCCCAGGCGTTCTCCGCGATCGAGCTGGCGCGCGCGAGCTCCGCGCGGAGGTCGGAGGGAACGCGGCGCGCCTTCTCCCAGTCGCGGGCCACGACCCGAACGAGGTCGGCCGGGATCGACTCGCCGGGAGGGGCGTCGCCCTCGGGCCCGGACCGAACCTGGTCGATCAGCCGGCCGACCTCGTCGTCGCAGAACATCTGGTGCCGTACGCGGGCCAGGGTCGCCAGAGTCTCGGCCCGGGCCTCATAGCCCGCGGCAGGCATCATCGTGCGCTCATCCCACGCCAGCAGAGAGGCGGCCCGGCTCAGGTCATGGACCTCGCCGAGTCGGCTGCGGAGGTCTTCGAGGGCGCCCATGCCCCGGAATGTAGAGGGCCGCTTCCCCAGGCTACGGCGGCGGAGGTGGCCCCTCGGCCGCCACCTTCGAGAGGCCCTCGAGCCAGCGCTGGTGGAAGCGCACCATCATCGGCCGCAGCACGGGCTTGGCGATCCGAATGCCCGGGCCCTTCTGCGTCTCCTCTGTGCGGACAAAGGTCCCGCCGTCTTGCGGCCGCATGAGCCAGCCGTGGTGGCCTCTGCCCCCTGGCACCTTGGCGTCCCAGGCGATCCTCTGAGCGGGCTCGTACTCGATCACCTCGGACTTGACGAAGGCGCCGAAGCTGAGCCAGCGGAACCGGCTGCCGAGTTCGATCCTCGGCCAGGGGCCGCCGAGATGCTTGATCAGCTTCGCGTTCGAGTAGTAGCTCGGCCACAGGTCCGGGCGGCAGATCCACTCCCAGACCACCTCGGGGTCCGCGGGAATCAGCAGCTCGTTGACGGCGTGGAAGGCCGACTCCTCCGGACGGTTCCCCTCAGGCCAGCTGATCACGGTCTCGCCGTCGCTCACCGGCGGGAACCTATCCGACCTCAGTGGATGTGGAGGTTGACGTGGAAGAGCAGGATCAGCGGCCAGAGCAGGATCGCCAGGAGCGTCGAGACGACCTGGCCGAGGGTGCCGTGATGGATGTAGTTGTGGTCGCCGGCCACGAAGACGCCCACGACCAGATAGACGATGGTGAGCAGGCTGGGACCGCCGCGTCTATACATGGACCCTCCTCTACCCCAGCGCTAGTCGGTCGGCTGAACTTGAGCGGCGCGTTCCTCGTGGCGTGACGCCCGATCCTCCTCGGCGTAGGCGGCCTCCTTCAAGTCCTCCGCCTTCTGCCTGTGGCCTTCCGCCATGGAGCGGTGGCCCTCAGCCTCCGCCTCCATCCTGCGAATTTGACGTTCGCGGGCGATCCGTCGCCGCTGCATGACCAGCCGGGCGGCGAACAGCAGAACCGCCACGACCACCACTGCGATCACGATGATTGCGATGGTTGACATGGGTACTGGCTACCCCGGCCCCGCGAGGCGAAACGGCGTCTCGGTACGCTGAGCGCGAATGAGCGAGACCGTCTACATCAAGCCCGACTGGTTCACGAGGAACCTCGTCAACCCGCTGATAGCCGGTCTGCACAGGCTCGGTCTCAGCGTCCAGGGATCTCAGACGCTGGCGGTGCGGGGCCGGAAGAGCGGCGAGATGCGCACCAATCCCGTCAACCCGTTCGAGCTCGAGGGCAGGACCTACCTGCTCTCACCCCGCGGCACGACCCAGTGGGTGCGCAACCTGCGGGCTTCCGGCGAAGGCGAGTTGCGGAGCGGCCGCAGGGTCCGCCGCTTCCACGCCAGCGAGGTCCCGGACTCCGACAAGCTCCCTGTGATTCGGCTCTACATGGACAAGTGGGCCTGGGAGGTCAAGGGCTTCCTGGGCATCGATGCGAAGGCGTCCGACGAAGAGATCCAGCGCATCGCCCCGGATCACCCGGCGTTCGCGTTGACCTTCGACCAGGAATAAACGGGTTGCTCCTCGGCTCGCGCCTCGGAGCACCCTCGCATTACGTACGGCGCTCGATCGAGACGGCGTAGGCCTTGGGCCGCGCGGCAAGGATCTTGTCGGCCGAGGGCTCGATCCCGTCGGTGAGCCGCATCGGGTCGAACACCAGCGGGCTCTCCGGTGACTCCGGGTTCTCGACCACGTCGACCACCTCGATCTCGCCGAGCTCCACGACCTCCCGCTCGCCCTCCCACTCCTCCGTGGGATCGTCGAGTGGGTCACCCTCCCGAGCGAGGGTGAACTCGAGCGTGAACCGGGCGATGCCCGATCCGAGCCGCTCCCTGATCTCGTCCTGCAGGTAGTCGCGGGGCGCGGCATCCCGCTGCTCATCGGTCAGGTACTCGGTGCCGGCCTCCGGCTCCCAGGTATACCGGCCCCAGTGCTCACCGCCGTCGGCGTCGACCAGGCAGAAGGCGTGCAGCGCGCGGTAGTCGGACGTCGCGAAGCTCGTCGTGGGGGCGATCTTGGACATGCCCTTCTGGACGGCGATGCCGGTCTCCGGGTGGGCTGCGAGGTAGGCCCCGAGCTTCTCCGCGTCCGGCTGGCCCGTTTCAGGGTGGGGGATCCGGGCACGGGTGAACTCCAGGAAGTCCTCGGGTGTGCGCGCGAGGAAGACGACGAGGGGCACCGCGACGATGTCCGTGGCGTCGCCGTCCGGCAGGTGGAACTTGACGGCCATGCCGCGGCCGGCGATCGCGTGGGCATCGGGCGTCCTGGGGTTGCCGCTGGCATTCGAGAACCGGACGGTGGCCTCGACCGGCTCCCCCTGCAGATGTCCGGCTCGCGACAGCCTGGAGGCCTCCGGGGTCGGGGTGAAGGTGCCCTTGCAGACCGTCCCCTTCGCGTGCACCGCGCGGAAACCGGGATTCGGGCCGCCGTTGGCGGCGTTGAGCGCGTCCACGATCTCCTCCCACATCGTTGCGCTCGCCACGATGGCGGAGACTAGTTCAACCCGATCGGCTCTGGCCCTGGGGCACGACCTCGACGTCGCCCGAACGCTCGACGTGCTGCCAGCGCAGCCGCAGTCCCTGCAGCGCGCTCGCCACGGACTGTATGACGACGAGGTACATGAGCTGCCGGTAGACGATCGTCTGCAGCGGCAGCGCCCACAGCGCCCACGGCCGCTCGTGATCGAGGTGGAACGCGTAGGCGCCCTGGGCGAGCATGAGCAGGTTGAAGGCGAGCCAGTAGCCGATCACCGGTACCGGGTCGAGAAAGAGGATCCCGTAGAGGGCGAAGACGTCGATCAGCGGCGCCAGCAGCGGCAGGGCGATCTGAAAGAGGATCAGGTAGGGCAGGCCGATCATCCCGATCGGCCCCTCGCTCCGGCGGAGGAGGGCACGGCGGTGCTTCCAAACGGACTGCATCGTCCCGAACGACCATCGGTACCGCTGCCGCCAGAGGCCGCCCAGGGACGCCGGCGTCTCCGTGAAGCCTCGGGCGTCCTCCGCGTAGACGACTCTCCAGCCCCTCCGGCCGAGCGCGATCGTCACGTCGGTGTCCTCGGCGAGGGTGTCGCTCGAGAACCCGCCGACCTCGAGCAGGGCGCTCTTGCGAAACGCCCCGACCGCACCGGGGACCGTCGGCATGCACCCGAGCACGTCATAGAGCCGGCGGTCGAGGTTGAAGCCGGTGACATAGTCGATGTGCTGCCAGAGGCCGAGCAGGCTGTGGCGGTTGCCGACCTTCGTGTCCCCGGCGACCGCGCCGACCCCGTCCTCGGCGAAATGGCGGACCAAGGCGGAGAGGGTCCCCGGCTCGAAGACGGTGTCTGCGTCGACCGCGGCGATCAGGTCGTGCCTGGCAGCGGCGACCCCGGTGTTGAGGGCCTCGGCCTTGCCGCGATTCGGCTCCCGGATCACGTGCACCCTCGGCAGGTCCATCCGGTCGACGAGCTCACCGGTGCCGTCGGTTGACCCATCGTCGACGACGATCACCTCGAACTCGGGATGGTCCGATGAGGCGAGCGAGCGAACCGCCTGCTCGATTCCGGCGGCCTCGTTGTAGGCGGGAACGACGATCGACACCGGAGGGTGAAAGCCCTCGGCACGGGGCTCCCTGCGGACCCGCGACGCATGAAGCCGAGCGAGGCTGACCACCGCCACCGCCCGGAGGATGGCGAGGATCGCGATCGGGATGAGAAGCGCGGTGAGTAGGTCGGTCAGCCAGCGCGCGGCCGTCAGCGAGGCGATCAGCATCTCGCCGCGGATGTGCTGGCTGTCCGACGCCGGCGGGTCCACCTGGTTGGCGCCCGTGCCGAGCAGCGCATCCAGTCCGACGAACTTGAAGCCGCGGGCGCGAAGCTCGGGTACCAGCCGCTCGAGCGCCGCCGCCGTCTCCGAGCGGTTGCCGCCGCCGTCGTGCATCAGCACCACGCCGCCGCGGTTGCCGGGTGGCGTGGCGTTGCGGACGATCTCGTTCACCCCCGGCCGGCGCCAATCCTCCGCGTCGTAGTTCGCCAGGGCAATCACGTATCCATGGCTGGCGATGTCCGAGTAGGCCTGTTCCTGCTGGGGGTCGACCGCGTCCGGGGTGGCGGAGTAGGGCGGGCGCACGAAGCGCGGTCTGACCCCGGCGGCGCCGGAGATGGCGCTCTCGGTCAGAGAGATCTGGAGGTCTCGGAGCCGCCCTGCGCTGGCCAGGTCAGCGTGGCTGAAGGTGTGGTTCCCGAGGCCGAAGCCGTCCCTGTGGAGGTCGGAGACGATGCCCGGGTTCTCGACGACGTGCTCCCCCACCTCGAAGAACGTGGCCGGAACGCCGAGCCGCTTCAGTGCGTTGGCGATCTCCGGAGTCCAACGGGGGTCGGGGCCATCGTCGAAGGTGAGCGCGATGCGCCGCCCGACCTGAGTCTCCCTCGGTACGAGTGTGCCGTTGGGGCCGGCCACGTAGAGAGCGGCGTTGGTGGCAAGCGCCCTGGTCCGATCGGCCGACTGAGCGGGAGGCGTGCCGCTGGCGCCCGTCGTGTGGACCGTGAGCCCCTCGGCGAGGAGCAGCAGGACGAGCGTGCCGACGAAGAGGAAGAGGACGAACCAGTGGGCGGGCGGCCTCTCGATCTTGCGGGCGAGCGTGCGGCCGCGCTCGCTTCGCGGTCGCCGGAGACGGGCGGGCTGGACTGTCACGGCCGGCGCTCGCTAGCGCAGTCGACCCGGGGCCCCGCTGCCGCCCGTGCCGTTCCCTGGCGACCCAACCGGCTTGCCGGTCGTCTTGGTGGTCGTGTGGCCGTGAGTGGTCGGGGTGACAACCGCGGAGGTACTCGGCGACTGAATGACAGTCGTCGTCTTCGGCGCCGAGCTATGCGACGGCGAGGTGTTTGGGCTGCCGCTCGCGGGCGCTGGGGCGGCGATCTTCACAACCGGCGCCACCTGGCGGGTTTGAACCGGCGCCGGCTTCGGTGGTGCCTGGGTCATGGAGCTGGCCTCGCTCGACCCCGTCGGATTGGAGCTGGGCAGGCCCGGCAGCGAGCCGAAGCCTCCTAGGACTCCGAGGGCCAGCGCGATCAGCCAGGCGGCAAGCAGGGCGGCGCCGGCCGCGATTGCGCCTCGCACCAGTCGCTGGCGAGCCGAGCCTTCTGCGGCGAAGACCGCTGCGTTTCCCTGTCCTGTCGGTTGATCCATTTCTGGCTAGACCTGCTTCTGATTTCGTTAGCGCCACACTCCCATTCCGGGGTACGTGCTCTGAGCCTTCGCCGGCCCTCCCGCCTCGATGTGCCAAGTGACCCTTATCTACGACTCCGACTGCGGTTTCTGCCGCTGGTGCCTGGGCAAGGTCCTGGCCTGGGACCGCCGGGGAGCGATACGGCCGATCGCGCTCGGCACAGATGACGCCAACCGCATCCTCGCCGGCATGCCCGCCGACGAGCGAAAGTCCTCCTGGCACCTGGTGGATGAGGGCGGCGTGGTTCGCTCAGCCGGGGCCGGTTTCGAACCGCTGCTCAGGCTGCTCCCTGGCGGCCGCCCGCTGGCCGCGGTGGCCGCCCGTTTCGCCGGGACCACGGAGCGCGGCTACCGGATGGTGTCCGGCAACCGGAGCCGCTTCGGCAAGTTGGTCACGGATGGCGCGAAGCGGAGGGCCGACGAGCGGATAGCCGCCCGAAGCTAACCGGCGGCTTCGGCCTGGCGCAGGCCGCGCATCGCGAAGACGAACACCACAGTGAGCAGACCGACGACGATCGCGAGCGTCGCCAGGTAGTTGGCCCCGGTCCCCGCGATCAGCTCGCGCGCCGTCTCCATCACGTGGGTGGCGGGATTGAACGGGGCGACGGCGTGGACCCAGCCGCCCAGCAGCTGCCGCGGCACGTAGACCGGCGCCAGGAAGAGGAAGAGGAAGACCGGCACCTGCATCAGCGGGGTCGCCTGCAGGCTCCGGAAGCGAAGCGCGACGCCGGCCGCGAAGAGGAGACCGGTGATGTTGATGATCGCGGCCAGCCCGTACATCCCGAAAAGGTCGAGCCCGCCGCCGTCGATGTTCATCCCGACGAGAAGGCCGACGAGTGTCACGACGGTGAGAGTGATCGTCGCGCGGATCATCGCCACGATCCCGTAGCCGAGGATCAGGGCGCTGCGGTGGGGAGTCGCGAGCAACAGCCGCCGGCCGAAGCCGAACTGGAAGTCCGCGGCGATCGAGAAGCCGCTGAAGACGCCGCCGAAGGCGGCGCTCTGGCAGAGCACGAAGGCGAAGATGAACGACGTGTAGCCAGGCCCATAGTGGAAGCCCGGCACCTTGCTGATCGCCGAGAGCCCTCCGGCGAAGGCGGTGAAGAAGAAGATCGGCATGAGCATCGGGGGCAGGAACAGCATGGGGTTCGACACCAGGCTGTGCAGCAGGCGCCAGGCCAGCCCGCCGGCAACCGAGAAGTAGCGCCTCATGTCCGCGCCATCCTCTCCTTGAGGGAGAACGAGGCCACCGTCAGGCCGATCGCCAGGACGCCGAACGCGCACGCAAAGCCGAGCGCCAGAGCCTCTCCGTCCCAGCCGGTGATCAGGAGGCTCCGCAGCCCCTCGATCATGTAGCTGACCGGGTTGTAGGTGGCCACGATCCTGAACCAGTCGGTCTGGATCAGATTGCGGGGCATGCTCATCGAGCTCATGAAGAGGAAGACGAAGATCAGCGGGAAGAGGCTCTGAACGGACTCGGGAGTGTTGCTCCGCATGCCGACCGCCAGCCCGACCGAGCCGAACGCCAGCGAGATCACGATCGCCAGCGCGATCAACACGAAGGCGCCACCCAGGCCGGCCTGGATGTGCGCCCCGGCCAGCAGCCCGACCGCGATGTAGGTCGCGGCCTGGAAGAGCCCGAGCGTCAGGGTGCCCGCGAGCTGTCCCGCCACCAGCGCCGCCGGATGAAGGGGGGTCAGTTGAAGCCGGTTGAAGAATCCGCCCTGGTTGTCTTCAGCCAGGTTCTGGCCCGTCCCGATCACGGCGAAGACGCCGGCCTGGATGAAGGCGAAGGAGAGGGCGAAGGTCAGGTAGGAGTTGGTCGGGAAGCCCGGCAGCGAGGTCGCTGACTTCAGGCCCACCGAGTTGATCGCGAGCAGGATCATGGGGAAGACGGTGGCGGGGATGATCGCTGCGGGCTGCCGGATGGTCCGCATGATCGAGCGGCGAGCAAGCTCCGGCGCCTGGACCCAGAGGGAGGGACGATTGGCGACTGCGACTGCCCCCTCGCTCATGCAGGCGAACCCTCGAGCGCGATCCCGTGCTCTCCGGTCCCCGGCTCGGGCTCCGCGCCCGTGCCGGCGCCTTCGAGCGAGCGTCCGGTCTTCGCGAGGAAGACGTCGTTGAGGCTGGCCGAGTGCAGCTCGATGTTGGCGATCCGGATCCCCTCGGAGTCGAGGGCGCGGACAATGTCGGCCAGCTCCTGCGGGCCGTTGCTGAGCCTGGCCGCGGCGCCGCTCGGCGTGCCAGGGACGAGCTCGCCGAACCGCGCGAGGACGCCCGCGAGCCGCTCCCGGTCGGATGCGTCGTTGGGCACCGCCGCGACGGTGGGGCGACCGACCTCGGCCTTCAGCGCCTGTGGCGTGCCCTCGGCCACGATCTTCCCCTGGTCGATGATCCCCAGGTGGTCCGCGAGCTGATCGGCCTCCTCGAGGTATTGGGTCGTGAGGAAGAGCGTCATGCCCTCGTCGCGAGACAGATGGGCGACCTCATCCCAGAGGGCGGTACGGCTCTGGATGTCGAGCCCGGTGGTCGGCTCGTCGAGGAAGAGGACGCGGGGTCCGTGCAGGAGGGCCAGGGCCAGGTCGAGCCGCCGCTTCATGCCGCCGGAGTAACCGCCCACCTTGCGGTTGGCTGCGTCGGACAGGCCAACGCGCTCGATCAGCTCATCGCCGCGCTTCGTGCGGTCGGCCTTGGACATTCCGTGCAGCGCGCCCTGCAGCCGCATGTGATCACGGGCTGTCAGGTTGGGGTCCAACGCCGCCTCCTGAAGCGCGGCGCCGATGGCGTCGCGGACGGATGCGCCCTCCTCGACGACGTCGAATCCCGCGACCCGGGCCGTGCCCGCGGTGGGAGGGAGAAGCGTGGTCAGCATGTGGACCGTGGTCGACTTGCCCGCCCCGTTCGGACCGAGGAAGCCGTAGATCTCACCGGGGCGCACCTCGAGGTCGATTCCGTCGACGGCTCGCACGCCCCCCTTGAACTCACGAACGAGGCCGCTGACCTCGATTCCATTGGTGTGCGACTGGATTCCGTTCCTGCTCGTCATCCGGATTCCCCCTGCGGGTTTTGGATAGCTTTCAAAGTTGGATGGCAGTATACATAGATAGTTGAACCTTGCAAATGTCTACTCGCACGAGTAAGATCGCTGAACGATGAGCAAACCGAGGACCTCACAGAGGGATGCGGGACCGGCTTCGTGGCTCGCGGGGGAGGCGGGGCGCTCCGATCCGGGCAGCGAGGCATGGAGCCTGATGCACTGGATGATGGTCACCAACAAGCAGCGCTTCTTCGCGATGGCCCAGGAGTTCGAGTTGGCCCCGCAGCAGATGATCGCCCTGCGGATGCTGGGAGCCGGCCCCCGCAAGATGAGCGAGCTGGCTCAGGCGCTGTTCTGCGACAACTCGAATGTCACCGGAATCGTCGATCGGCTCGAGGAGCGGGGGTTCGTTCGCAGGGAGGCCGCCGAGGGAGACCGCCGGGTGAAGCTGCTCGTCCTCACCAAGGAGGGCGAGCGGATGCGGATCGAGATCACCAAGCGGATGGCCGCGCCCCCTCCGCCGATTGCCTCACTCTCAGTCAAGGATCAGCGGATGCTCCGCGACATTCTCAAGCGTGCCGTCGACGGGATCTCCGACGCCGAGCCCGTGGAGGCCGCAATGACCAGGCCCGAGCTGGCGCGCTAGGTCGCTTCGGGGGCGGGGGTCGGACCTCCCGCCTCCTGTTCCGCCCCCTCGAGCTCGCGGCGGTACTCACGGTACTCGTGCACCGCGATCTGGATCGACGCAGCGGCCGGGATGGCCAGGATCGCGCCGAGGACTCCGAACAGCGTGCTCCCGAAGAGCACGGCGACCAGGACGATAAACGCCTCGATCTTGGTAGCCCTCTTCTGGATCTGAGGCTGGATCAGGTAGTTCTCGACCTGCTGGTAGACGATGGCGAAGATCACCCAGATGATCAGCGCGATCGGGAAGTTGACGAACGCGGTGACGATCGCGACCAGGAACGCGGCGATGGTGGCGCCGACCACCGGGATCAGGTCGAAGACGAAGTACACGACCGCCAGCGGACCCGCGAACGGAACGCCGAGGATCGTCAGCATGATGAACGCGGAGAGCCCGGCGATTGTCGCCTGCAGCAG
>JAWVFG010000225.1:0-10172 GCA_033856335.1 Solirubrobacterales bacterium | reverse complement strand
CGGGCGAGCTTGGCCGGGGCGGCGGCGGTCGCGTCGCTGGCAATCGCACTGGCCCTCGCCGCCGGACCATCCCCCGGGCCCGGGGTCGGGACGATTGCGACCGCGCGGGCGGACAGCGACGACACCGCGCCCGCCAGTGAGGTGATCGGTCGCTCGGTCCGAGGCAAACCGATCGTCGCGACGCGCTACGGCGACGCCACCTCCGATCGGGTGGCGTTGGTCGTCGGTGTGATTCACGGGGACGAGCAGGCCGGGCTCCGGATCGTGCGCAACCTGCGACGCATCGCGCCCACCGTGGAGGGCGCGCAACTCTGGGTTATCCCGACGGTTAACCCGGACGGGGTCCGAGCACACACGCGCAAGAACGCGCATGGGGTGGACCTGAACCGGAATTTCCCCTATCGATGGCGAGACAACGTCCCACACTCCAGCGGCTACTACCCGGGGCCACATCCGTCCTCCGAGCCGGAGACCAGGGCGGTGATGGACTTCGTCCGGCGGATCCAGCCGGATCTGTCGATCTGGTACCACCAGCCCTGGGGAGCGGTCCTCGCCTGCCGCGGCAGGCCGCCGATCGCGCCCCATTACGCCAAGCTGGTTGGCATGAAGACGAGCTGCATGGGAAACGATCTGCGCGGGACCGCGATCACCTGGGAGATGCACGCCTTCGCGGCCAGCACCGCGTTCGTGGTCGAGATGCCGGCCGGCACGATCAGCAGCCGTTCGGCCGGCCGCCAGGCCCGGGCCGCCCTGACCGTCGCGGAGGGCCGCTGAGATGAGCCGCCTGATCGCCGTGCTGGTCGCCGCCGCCGTCACGATCGGCGCAAGCGCCGGATCCGGGGCGGGAGCGCAGCCTCCGGCGTCGCCTTCGGCGGCGACGAAACCCCCGATCCACAAGATGCTGATCCCGTACCCGAAGAAGCGCAAGCGGGAGATGGCCGCCTACTCCAAGCACCACTACGGGCAATACAAGTGGCGGCTAAACAACCCGCAGCTGATCGTCGAGCACTACGCAGCCGCGGGGAGCATCAGCGCGATCTACAACACATTTGCGCCGGACCGCCCCGACGTCGAGTTTCATGAGCTGCCCGGGGTGTGCTCGCACTTCGCGGTCTCGGCCTCCGGAGGCGTCTACAAGTTCGTCCCGCCGACGATCCGCTGCCGCCACGTCGTCGGCCTCAACTACACCGCGATCGGGATCGAGCACGTCGGGTTCTCCGACCAGGACATCCTCAACCGGCCGGCTCAGCTGAACGCCTCGCTCCAGTTCACCCAGTGGCTGCGCTGCCGCTTCGGGATCCCGGTCTCGCAGGTGATCGGCCACAACGAGAGCCTCTCCTCGCCCTTCTACAAGGAGCTCGACCCGCGCTTCCGAGGACAGACGCACCAGGACTGGAACAGGGCCGACATGAACATCTACCGCTCGGACCTGCAGAAGCTCGGCCCCTGCTGAGCGGCCGGGCGACAATGGCGGGGTGAGACTCGCCAAATACCTCGCCCATGCGGGTGTCGCGTCGCGTCGCGCGGCGGAGGAGCTGATCGTCGCGGGCAAGGTTCGCGTCGGCGGTGACGTCGTCACCGATCCGGCGCGGGACGTCGATGAGGAGTCGGGAGTGGAGGTCAATGGCAGCCCCGTGGCGCCCGAGCCGCGGGAGGTCTGGGCGCTCAACAAGCCGGCCGGAGTCGTCTCGACGGCCAGCGAACCCGGAAGGCGCAGCGCCGTCACGGAGCTGGTCGACTCCGAGCGGCGGCTCTATCCCGTCGGGCGGCTCGATGCGGACTCGACCGGGCTCATCCTGCTGACCAACGACGGCGAGCTCGCCAACCGGCTCACCCATCCTCGCTACGGCGTCCCGAAGACCTACCGGCTCCGCCTCGTCCGCCCGCCGTCGGACCGCGACCTCGACCGGCTGCGCGGCGGTGTGCGGCTCGAGGACGGCCCGACCGCCCCGGCCGACGTGAGGCGTCGATCGGAGCGGGAGATCGAGATCGCGCTCCGAGAGGGGCGAAAACGCCAGGTTCGCCGGATGGCGGAGGCGATCGGCAACGAGGTCGAGTCACTGACCCGAATCCGAATCGGCTCATTGGCGCTCGGGGACCTCAGTCGCGGGGAGGCTCGCCGCCTCGAGCAGAAGGAGATCGCGGCGCTCTGGGAAGATTCGGCGCCATGAGCGAGGATCTCCGAATCTGGGCAGTGCGCGGCGCCACCAAGGTTGGTCGCAACGACCCCGGGTTGATCGTCGAGGCGGCCGAGGAGCTGATGCGTGAGCTGATCAGCCGCAACGACCTGACGCCCGAGCGGATGGTGAGCTGCATCTTCACCTCGACCCACGACCTGAATGCCGAGTTCCCGGCGGTCGCGGCGCGCAAGCTCGGTCTCGACATGGTGCCTCTCCTCTGCGCCCAGGAGATTGACGTGCCGAACGCGATGCGTTCGGTGATCCGCGCGCTCGTGCACTACTACGCGCCCGCTGACCACACGCCGGCGCACGCGTACCTCGGCGATGCCCAGGAGCTTCGCTCCGACCTGAAGGCGGCGCAGTAGCCCCTCGAGTTCGCGAGGCGACGACGGACGACACCGAGGCGATCGTCTCGGTGACGGTGGCGGGCTGGCACGCGGGGTACCGGGAGATCGTCGCCCCGGAGCACCTCGCTCAGCTGCCGGTGGAGCGCTGGCGGCACGAGATCGGCGTCGGGTTGAAACGGCCGGTCGGTGACGCCTTCACCTACGCCGCGGAGATTGACGGGCGCTTCGCCGGCTACTGCTACGTGGCGGCTCCCTCCCGCGAGTCGGACCTGGGCCCAGACGCCGCCGAGCTGGTCGCGATGTACGTGGACCCGGATCACTGGCGCCGGGGGGCGGGGGATGCGCTGATGGGTGCCGCCATGGAGCGGCTGTCGGGGTTGCCCTACACCGACGCGATCCTCTGGACCTTCAAGGAGAACGCGCGCGCGATCGCCTTCTACAAGCGGCATGGCTGGCGGGCGGACGGCACCGAGAAGCTCCACTCTCGCACCGGTGAGCCGGCGGCCAGGTACAGGCGACCCGTCACAATGGGCCCGCGATGACAGTCACCTTCGCCGACAAGCTCGCCCGGATCCCGCACTACGAGCCCGGGACGTCGCTCGACGACGCCAATGCGCGCGCCGAGACCGCCGACGCGGTCAAGCTGGCCTCGAACGAGTCGCCATTCCCGCCGCACCCGGCGGTGGTCGACGCGATCGCGCGGGCGGCCGTGGACGTCAATCGCTATCCGGACCCCGACGCGCGGGTCCTTCGCAGCGAGATCGCCGGCCGGCACGACACGGACCCTGCCCGCATCGCGGTATCCAACGGTTCCTGCGAGATCCTGCTGGCGGCCGCGCTGGCGCTCTGCGAGCCGGGCGACGAGATCCTCTACGCCTGGCCCTCCTTCTCGATCTATCCCCACCTGCCCGCCCTCTCTGGCGCCCGGGAGATCCGGGTTCCCCTCGGCGACGGCTACGTCCACGACCTGGACGCGATGCTCGAAGAGGTGACGGCCGCCACCCAGCTGCTGATCGTCTGCAACCCGAACAACCCGACGGGAACCCACCTGCCGGCCGAGAGGATCGCCGCCTTCGTCGAGAGCGTCCCCGACAGGACGACGATCATCCTCGATGAGGCCTACATCGAGTACCAGACGAACGACGACCCGGACGCGACGCTCGACCTGCTCTCCGATCACGCCAACGTCGTCCTGCTCCGCACGTTCAGCAAGTGTCATGGCCTCGCCGGGCTGCGCGTCGGCTATGCGCTCTGCTCGCCGCAGTTCCGCGCCGCCATCGACGCGGTTCGCCAGCCCTTCAGCGTCAACACTCTCGCTCAGGTCGCCGGGGCCGAGGCGCTCCGCCACCAGGACGACGTCGCCGACCGCGTCGAGAAGAACCTGGTCGAGCGCATCTTCGTCGAGGAGGAGCTCCGCCGGATGGGCTTCGCGACCGCGGACTCCCAGACCAACTTCTGCTGGATGGAGCTGGGCGACCTTGACGAGGGCGAGGTGGTCGAGTCGCTCGCCAGGGCGGGGGTCGCGGTCCGGCCGGGCGCGGCTCTCGGCGGCCCGGGATGCCTGCGCGTCACGTACGGGACCCGCGCCGAGAACGAGCGGTTCCTCGCGGCGCTGGGCGATCTCGCGGGCTGAATCCTTGGGGATCGCCCCGGCTGTCTGCTTCAATGTCCCGAGATGAAGCAGCACGGCACGCACGCCGCATCGCCCTCGAGCCGCCACGCGGCTCCCACGCGTGCCTATTTCTACTTTTGGCGATTTAGCTAGGCGTCCGGCCCGCGGCTGCCACAGCCGCTGACGCAAAATCTTCACCAGCCGGGCGCCGCCTCCAGGACCGCCTTGCCTGCGCAAGGGCTGCAAGCACCGCACCCCAAGGACCATCGCCAGACCAGTAGAAAGAAGGAGCGCCAGGATGAATTTCGAGATGAAGGAGCTACCGAGACAGCAGTCGGATCGCGTTCGCGACCAGCGGATCGAGCGCGTCGTCGAGCTGGTCTCGCCGGCCGAGATCCTGGAGGACCTGCCGCTCGGGACCGAGCGGGAGGACGCGGTGCTCGGACATCGCGCGGAGGTCAAATCGGTCCTCGACCGTGACGACGACCGGCTGCTCGTCGTGGTCGGGCCGTGCAGCGTCCACGATCCCGAGGCGGCGATCGACTACGCGCAGCGGCTGAGCGCCCGGGCGGCGGACCTGCACGATGACCTGTGCATCGCGATGCGGGTCTACTTCGAGAAGCCGCGCACGACGACCGGCTGGAAGGGGTTGATCAACGATCCGAACCTGGACGGATCGCGCGACGTGAACACCGGCCTGCATATGGCGCGCCGGCTGCTGGTCGACGTCACGGACCTCGGGCTCGCGATCGGCTGCGAGTTCCTCGACCCGATCACGCCGCAGTACATCTCCGACGTCGTGTCCTGGGGGGCGATCGGCGCCCGCACGACGGAGAGCCAGATCCACCGCCAGCTCGCGTCCGGGCTCTCGATGCCCGTCGGCTTCAAGAACGGCACCGCGGGCAGCGTCAAGCTGGCCGTCGACGCCGTTCGCGCCGCGGCGGCGCCGCACGCCTTCGCTGGGGTGGACGTCAGCGGGACCCCCGCGATCCTCTACACGCAGGGCAACCCCGACTGCCATGTGATCCTGCGCGGCGGCAAGGGCGCGCCGAACTACGACGCCGACACGGTCGCGGACACGCTGGGCGAGCTGCGCGCCGCGAAGCTGCCCGAGCGGGTCGTGATCGACGCGTCCCACGACAACAGCGGCAAGGACCACGAGCGCCAGCCCATGGTGGTCAGCGAGATCGCCGACCAGGTCGCCGCGGGCAATGGCGCGATCGTCGGCGTGATGCTCGAGTCCTTCCTGGTCGCCGGGCGCCAGGATCTCGAATCCGACGACGATCTCGTCTACGGACAGTCGATCACCGACGCCTGCATGGACTGGGACACGACCGTGCTGACTCTGGACAGGCTGGCCTCGGCGGTGCGAAAGCGGCGCGAAGCCGCGCGCTGAGCGCATGAAGGTCGCCGTCCTCGGGGTCGGGCTGATCGGGGGATCGATCGGACTCGCCGCCCGCGCCAGGCTGGATGCGGAGGTGACGGGGTTCGACCCTGATGGGGAGCTGCTCGACCGCGCGGTCGAGCTGGGGGCGATCGACTCGGCGCGCGACACCGTCGCCGCAGCGGTCGACGGCGCCGAGCTGGTCTTCTGTGCGGCCCCCGTGATGGCGCTGCCCGAGCTCGCGGCCGAGGCGCTCGCGGCTGCGCCGGAGGATTGCGCGGTCACAGACGTCGGCTCGGTGAAGCGCGACGTGATCGCGGCCCTGGGGTCGGACAGCCACTTCATCGGGGGGCATCCACTCGCCGGGGCGGAGACCGCGGGGGTGGAGAGCGCGCGCGCCGACCTGTTCGAGGGCGCCCGCTGGTACCTGACGCCCACGAGCAAGACCGGGGGGGTGCTCTACGACCGCGTGCAGCGCGCCGTCGCGGACATCGGAGCTCGGCCGCAGGCGATCGAGGCGGAGACACACGACCGGCTGATGGCGACAATCAGCCACCTCCCGCATGTGGTGGCCAACGTCCTCGTGACCCAGGCCGCGACCGCGCTCAGCGAGGAGGCGGAGCACCTGCCGGAGGTTGGGCCCAGCTTCCGCGACGCCACTCGTGTGGCGGGAGCGAACCCCGCGATCTGGGGCGACATCTTCGCCGGGAACCGCGAGGCCGTCGCCGCGGAAATCGACGCGGCGATCGTTCGGTTGAGCGAGGCGGCTGACCTGCTCCGCTCAGGTGAGCGAGAAGCCGTAACCGCCTGGCACGAGCGGGCCGGCCGCCACCGCCGTGAGCTGATCGAGACCGAGATTGCGGGCGGCCCGCTTCACGAGCTTCGCGTGCGGGTTCCCAACCGACCGGGCATCGTCGCCGAGGTCGCACTCGAGCTTGGGCGGGCGGGCGTGAACATCGAGGACATGGCGCTCTATCCCGCGGCCGACATGAGCTCCGGGGCGATCGCCCTCTACATAGCCGGCGACGCCGAGGCCGAGCGCGCCGAGCGCCTGGTGCGAGACCTCGGCCACGACGTCTCCAGAGCCGAATGAGGTTCGATCCCGCAGGGCCCCTGCGCGGCGAGCTGCGGCCGCCGCCCGACAAGTCCGTCACCCACCGGGCTGCGCTGATCGGGGCGATGGCCAACGGCCCGACCCGGATCACCGGCTACCTCGACTCCGAGGACACCCGCGCGACCCTGCGCGCGGTCGCCTCGATCGGGGCCGACGTCCGCGAGGGTGAGGCCGACGATCACGGCGGCCTGTTCGTCGAGATCGAGGGTGTCGGGCTGCGCGGGGCGCACTCCGCGGGGATCGACGTCGGCAACGCCGGCACGCTCCTGCGGATCATGCCCGGATGGCTGGCCGGGCAACCCGGCGGGGAATGGACCTTTGACGGGGACGAGTCGATCCGGCGCCGTCCGGTCGACCGGGTTGCCGAGCCGCTGCGGCTGATGGGCGCCGAGGTCGGCTGCCGGGAAGGCCGGCTGCCGCCGCTCAACCTGCGGGGCTCTCAGCTGCATGGCATCGACTACGAGATGCCGGTGGCCAGCGCGCAGGTGAAGTCCTGCCTTCTGCTGGCGGGGCTGCTGGCGGATGGCGAGACGTCGATCCGCGAGCCGCTTGCGACCCGGGACCACACCGAGCGGATGCTGGCGTCGATGGGCGCTTCGATTCGCCGCGATCAAGACACGCTGATCATCTCCCCAGCCGAGCGCCTGGAGGCCGGCGACGTACCGGTCCCGGGTGATTTCTCCTCGGCTGCGTTCTTCATCGCTGCCGGGCTGCTCGTGCCGGGCAGCGAGATCGCACTCCGGGAGGTCGGCATCAACCGCCATCGGATCGGGCTGCTCGCGATCCTCTGGAGAATGGGTGTGGAGATGGGCCATGCACGTGAGGGCGAGCGGGCGATGACGGTGGACGAGATACGCGAGCCCGGCCCCGAGCCGATCGCGACGCTGCACGTGCGCAGCTCGTCATTTCGTGGGGCTGCCATCACGACCGAGGATGTCCCCGCGGCGATCGACGAGCTGCCCATCGTCGCCCTACTCGCCTGTTTCGCCGAGGGTGAGACGGTCGTCAGCGGCGCCGCCGAGCTGCGGGCGAAGGAGTCCGACCGGATCGCCGGAGTGGTGGAGGGTCTCTCGGCCCTCGGCGCCGAGATCGAGGGGCGGCCCGACGGCTTCGTCGTCAGGGGCACGGGCGGCCTGCGGGGAGGGACACTCGATGCTCGCGGCGATCATCGCCTGGCCATGGTCGGGGCGATCGCCGGCCTCGCCTCAAATGAGGGTGTCGAGGTCGATGGCTTCGAGGCCGTCGCCGTCAGCTACCCGCGCTTCGAGCGGGATCTGCGGTCGCTTATCGGCTGACGCGCTTCAATCAGAGCGGCTTGGCTCTGATGGGTGCCCGTCCCCGGGCCACGGGGAGAGCAAGAGCAGCAGCCTCGAATCCTCGACCGCCTGGACCTCGTGGCGCTCCTTGGGATCGAAGATGGCAAGCAGCCCCGCGCCGCCCGCCGCCCACTTGCCTTCGGGCGTGTTGAGCTCCACGTTCCCGTCGATGACCAGCAGCCAGGCGCGCTCGTACACCTGGTGCTCCTGGAGCTGCTCGCCCTTGGGGAGGTTGATCACGATCGCACGGCCCTCGGACTCCGAGTCGAGGACCTGGGGCGCACGCGGCAGGACCTCCAGCTCATTCAGGTTCCAGCTGTCCATCGAGCGGCACTCTATATCCGCGCCCGCAACTCATGGACCGTTGATGCGAGGGCGTCATGCGAGGGTGCTCCGACGGGAGGAAGCCGTTTGATGAGGGCGACCCGTTTAATGGGGGAATGGTGATCGCGATCGACGGCCCGGCCGGGGCCGGCAAGTCAACGGTGGCCCGGGGAGTCGCCGGCGCCCTCGGCTTCACCTACCTCGATTCCGGGGCCATGTACCGCTGCGTCGCGCTCGCCGCGCTTGATCGCCGCATGGACCTGGACGACGGCGAGCGGCTAGGGAAGATGGCCTGGGACCTCGACATCGGTTTCGAGGGCGATTCCGTTCGCCTCGACGGCGAGGCGGTCGGGGGCAGGATCCGCGGCCCGGAGGTGACGATTGCCGCCTCGAAGGTCTCGGTCCACCCGCAGGTGAGGCAGGCGATGGTGAAGCGCCAGCGGGAGCTGATCGCGGCGGGCGACTACGTGGCGGAGGGGCGCGACATCGGGACCGTGGTGAGCCCGGACTCGCCGCTCAAGGTCTTTCTGACGGCGAGCGAGGAGGAGCGCGCCCGTCGCCGCGCGGTCGAGACGGGCGCGGCGGTGGCCCAGGTCCGCGAGGCGATCGAGGACCGGGATCGGCGCGATCGCAGCCGGGAGCACGGCGCTCTGCGCGCGGCTGAGGACTCGGTCTCTGTCGACACCACGGATCTCTCGTCCGAGCAGGTCGTGGAGCGAATCGCCGAGCTGGCGCGCGAGAGGGGGATCTCCTGATGGCCGGGGACGCCGGACCGCAGCCCCATGCCCGCGCGCTGCGCCGCCGCCCGGCGGTTGCGGTGGTCGGCTTCCCGAACGCCGGCAAGAGCACCCTGGTCAACCGGCTCGCCGGCGGCCGCGAGGCGGTCACCGACGCCGAGCCCGGCGTTACCCGTGACCGCCGCGCGCTGGAGTGCGAGTGGAATGGCCTCAGCTTCGATCTGATCGACACCGGCGGCGTGGACCTGGCGGACTCGGATGAGCTTGCTCGGGCGGTGCAGTCCCAGGCCCAGGCGGCGATCGAGGACGCGGAGGTGATCCTGCTGGTGGTGGACGCGCGCAGTGGGCTCGGCCCGGGGGATGCCGAGCTGGCGGACCTGCTGCGCCGCTCCGGCCGGCCGGTCGTGGTCGCCGCGAACAAGGTCGACCAGCAGCAGCACGAGGTCCTGACGGCTGAGCTCCACGGACTCGGCTTGGGAGAGCCGATGCCGGTGTCCGCGACCCACGGCCTTGGCACCGGCGACCTGCTGGACAGGCTGGTCGAGGAGCTTCGGGCCCATGCGGGGGAGGAGATCGACCCCGGCGACGAGCAGCCCCCCCGCATCGCCATCCTCGGCCGTCCCAACGTGGGCAAGTCCTCCCTGCTCAACGCCCTGCTCGGGTCCGAGCGTGTGATCGTCAGCGAACAGGCGGGCACCACCCGTGACCCGGTCGACACAGAGGCGGAGGTCGAGGGCAAGCGGATCGTGCTGGTCGACACGGCCGGGCTGCGAAGGCGGGCGAAGGTCGCGGGGACGGTCGGGTACTACGCGCAGCTGCGCTCCGAGCGGGCCGCGGAGCGTTCCGACGCCGCGATCGTCGTCTGCGATGCCATCGAGGGACTCACTTCCGAGGACCTGCGTGTCACCGAGCTGGCGATGCGGTCCGACTGCGCCACCGTCCTGGCCTTCAACAAATGGGACATCTCGCGCACAGACCTGGATGACGCCCGCGCCCGCGCGATGCAGAAGCTCCGCCTGCGCCCACCGGTTCTGACCTGCTCCGCGGTCACCGGGCGCGGCGTCGGGGCCGTGCTGCGGCAGGCGATCCAGCTGGCCGAGCGCTCGGCGGAGCGCATTCCCACACCGGAGCTCAACAAGTTCATCGCCCGCGTCGTCG
>JAWVFG010000224.1:0-17707 GCA_033856335.1 Solirubrobacterales bacterium | reverse complement strand
TCCGCGGGCAGCTGGACCGTCTACAAGGCGGCCACCTGGTACGGCCCCGGCTTCTGGGGCCACTCGACCGCCTGCGGGGTCACGCTCACGCCGACCACGCTGGGCGTTGCGCACCGGAAGCTTCCCTGTGGCACCCAGGTCACCTTCTCCTACAACGGCGCCAGCGTAACCGCGACCGTGATCGACCGCGGGCCCTTCCACAAGGGCTACGCCTGGGACATGACCAAGAAGGTCGCGAAGCGCCTCGGCTTCCTGGCCGTCGGCGCGGGCCCGGTCGAGGCGACGGTCTCGCCGCCACCCGCGGCGTAAGCCGCGGGTGTAGATCCGGCCGCGGTGTTTGTGGCGGCCGATTATGGTGAAGCCGTCTAGCGGCGCGCTTTACGCGGCAGCTTCGCGGAGCACCGCCGGGTCGCCCTCCTGCGGCAGAGCCGCCACGGAGGCGAACAGGCTCTCGAACTCCGCGAGGGCGGTCTCGGCTACTGCGTCGAGGATCTCCTCGTCGCTCCAGCCGGCCTCCCGGGCCTCCTCCACCAGGTGGTGGGGCGGGCGCTCGGTGGGGTCGAGCGTCTCGCGCAGGAGCGCGAGCAGCGCAGCCTCCTTCTCGTCCGAGGACGTGAAGTTTCGGGCCCTGGCGACCTCGTCGAGGCCGAGCCCGGCGGCACGCGCCGTGCGGGCGTACTGCGTCAGCGTGTAGGGGTCGTTGCGCCACTCCGCCACCGCCAGGCCGATCCGCTCGCGGGTTGCGCGCGGCAGCTTGCTCGAGCGGAGCTCGGTGCGAAGCCGCGTGTATCCGCGGAGCGCGGCTGGGGACTCGGCGAGGACTCCGAGGAACTTGGAGACGGCCGCGCCGGCGGTCTGGATGCTCTTGATCAGGGGAGCGCTGGCATCCGGGGCCGTGAGCTCGTCGTGGATATGGAAGCGGCTCATGTCTGTCTTGACTGTCATTTCTCTCTATACCGCCATTTCACAAGGGCTTTACTTTACTTTTAGCCGGTTACTTACGCCTCGTAAGTGTACAGCCCTTTTTGGGTTTCTGTCTTCTCCTACGACGACCGGGGCGACACGGATGTGAGACGCCGGTAACTTTCCGCGTCCAATGGCTAAGGGCCCGACCAATGCCAAGGAGGCGCTCGCGTTCTGCGAGGAGAACGACGTGCGTTTCGTCCGGCTCTGGTTCACGGACCTGCTCGGACAGCTGAAGAGCTTCTCGATCAATGCGGCCGAGCTCGAGGACGCCTTCGAAGGAGGCATGGGCTTCGACGGCTCTTCGATCAGCGGCTTCAACCCGATCGAGGAGTCCGACATGATCGCGATGCCCGACCCCTCGACGATCCAGTTGATCCCGTGGCGCCCCGAGGATGAGAAGCGCACCGCGCGCATGATCTGCGACATCCAGGTGCCGGGCGGGGAGCCCTATGAGGGTGACCCGCGCTGGATCATGCGCAAGGCACTCGACCGGGCCAGGGAGATGGGGTTCGACGACTACAACATCGGCCCGGAGCTCGAGTACTTCTACTTCCGCTCCGCGAAGCCCGAGTCCGGCACGCCGGAGATCCTGGACGAGGGTGGCTATTTCGACCTGACGACGCTCGACGCCGGGTCAGACGTCCGCCGCGAGACCGTGCTCGCGCTCGAGCAGCTCGGGATCCACGTCGAATACACGCACCACGAGGTCGGGCCCTCGCAGCATGAGGTGGACATGCGCTACAAGGGCGCGCTCGCGATGTCCGACGACTGCATGACGTACCGGATCACGGTCAAGGAGTACGCGATGAAGTACGGCTGGCACGCCACCTTCATGCCGAAGCCCCTGCAGGGCGAGAACGGCTCCGGCATGCACGTCCATCAGTCGCTCTCGAAGGACGGCAAGAATGCCTTCTTCGACGCCGATGACCAGTACTTCCTCTCCGACGTCGCCAAGGCGTTCATCGCCGGCCAGCTCAAGCACGCGCGGGAGATCGCCCCTCTCTTCGCCCAGTGGGTGAACTCCTACAAGCGCCTGGTGCCCGGCTACGAGGCGCCGGTCTATCTCTCCTGGTCGCGCCGCAACCGCTCAGCGCTGATCCGGGTGCCCCTCTACCACCCGGGCAAGGAGCATGCGACCCGCGCCGAACTGCGTTGTCCCGACCCGGCCTGCAATCCGTATCTCTGCTTCGCCGGGATGCTGCACGCCGGACTCGAGGGGATAGAGCACGGCTACGAGCTGCCGGAGCCGATGGAGCAGAACCTTTACCACCTGACCCCGGAGGAGCGCCACCGGCGCGGCATCGAGCAGCTCCCGGAGACGCTCGGCGAGGCGATCGAGATCGCCGCGGAATCGGAGCTTGTCCTGCGAGTCCTCGGAGAGCACGCCTTCAACCGCTTCGTCGAGATCAAGCGCTCGGAGTGGGAGGACTACCGGGTGCAGGTCACGCCGTACGAAATCGAGCAGTTCCTACCGATCCTCTGAGGAAGTCCTCGAGGACCTCGTTGAAGCCGGGGGCGCGGGGCACCGCGTGGCCCGCGCCGGGAACCACCTCCCTGCGGGCGTGCAGGCGCTCCGCGAGCGCGTCGCAGAGTGCCTCGATTCCGTCGTGGTGTCCGCCGGAGACAACCATCACGGGAAGTCCGGTGTCGGCGATCGCGTCGAGGTCGGGGCGGGCCTCGCTGGGCGAGCGGCCTCCGCGGGCCGCATCGATCGCCTCTCGAATCAACTCGCCGGTCCGCCCGCTCGAGGCATTGGGGTCGATCCCGGCGTTCGTCAGGAACTCCCGCTCGGTGAGCTCGTCGGCCTCGCCGGAGAGGAAGGCGTCGCCGGCTTTGGCGATGTCGCGGACCGCGGGGTCGTTCGGGGCCGCCATGTAGAGCGGGGTCTCGATCAGCGTGAGCGAGCGCACCATCTTGGGCTCCTCCTGTGCCGCCAGGGTGACGCCGAGCCCGCCGTACGAGAACCCGACCAGATGAGTGCGCTTGGTTAGGAGCCCGCGCACGTCCTCCGCGTCTGCCTCGAAGTCCTGGCGCGGCGCGGGGACGCTTCGCGGGAACCCGCGCCGTGTCGGGATCACCAATGACCAGCGCTCGGCCAGCTCCACCTGGCGCTCCCAGGTCAGCTCCGGTCCCGCCCCACCGTGCAGCAGCAGGACGGCCGGTCCCGACCCGAGGCGCTCCACCGCGATCTGTGCTGAGGCTGACATGCCGGCCGGGACCGTATCGACGGGACGCGACGCTAGGGGCTGAGGGCGGCCGCGAGCTCGCCCGGCTCGGTCACCGGCGCCTGGCAGGTGAAGTTCTCGCAGACATAGGCGGCGGGACGGCCCTCGACGGCAGGACGCTCTCGGAGCAGCTCGGGGCGCTCGCTTCCCTCCGGTCCGCCGGCGAGGACAACGTGCGGCCGGTGGGCCGAACGGACAACGCCGGCGAGCTCTGCCAGGTCAGGGGAGACACCCGATCCATTCGCGGGCGCGACCAGGGCGACCTCGCGGACGGGAGAGAGGTGGAAGTCGATCGCCTGGAGCAGATGGCCGAACGCGTCCGGGTGCTGCATGGCCGGGGCTGAAAACAACCGGATGGTTCCGACCGCGCGCTCCTCGTATCCGCTCTCACCGGTCAGGGCCGCCAGCCGGAGCAGGCCGTAGGCCGCCGAGGAGTTGCCCGACGGAATCGGGTGGTCGCCCACGTCCTTCCTGCGGACGATCAGCTCCTCGTGGTCGTTGGAGGTCGAGAAGAAGGCGCCGCGCTCGTCGTCGGCGAAGCGCTCGATCATGGAGTCGGCGGTCTCGCGCGCGGCGTCGAACCAGCGGACCTCGAGCGTCGCCTCGTAAAGCCGCAGCAGCGCCTCGACCAGGAAGGCGTGATCCTCGAGGTAGGCGTTGAGACGCGCCTCCCCGTCCTTCCAGGTGCGGAGCAGGTGCCCCTCGGAGTCGCGCATCGACTCGCAGACGAAGCGCGCGCAGGCGGATGCCGCATCGAGATAGTCCTGGCGGCCGAGCGCCGCTCCCGCGTCGGCGAGGGCCGCGATCATCAGCGCATTCCACGAGCAGAGCCGCTTGTCGTCGAGGCCGGGCCGGACCCGCCGGTCGCGCCAGGCATAGAGGGCGGTGCGGGCATCGGCCAGCTCGGCCGGCTGCTGAGCGCTCGCGCCCAGCGGCACGTGGAGGATGTTCCTGCCCTCGAAGTTCCCGGACCCGCTCACGCCCCAGTAGCCCAGGACGCGCTCGATCGCGTCCGCGGCGATCCCCGCCTCGCCGAGGGCCTCGCGCATCTCCGGCTCGTCCCAGACGTAGAAGCGTCCCTCCTCGCCCTCAGAGTCGGCATCCAGCGCCGAATAGAACCCGCCCTCGGGGCCGCACATCTCGCGGATCGCCCAGTCGAGGGTCTCGGTGCAGACGCGCAACCAGCGCTCCTCGCCCATCGCCTGCCAGCCGTGCAGGTAGAGCCGGGCCAGCAGCGCGTTGTCGTAGAGCATCTTCTCGAAGTGGGGGACGAGCCAGTTGGGATCGACCGAGTACCTCGCGAAGCCGCCACCGAGCTGGTCGTAGATACCTCCGTGCATCATCTTGTCGAGCGTGACCTGCACGGGCTTGGTCTCCCCGCGCGCCAGGAGGAACTCGAGGGTGCTGGCCGGAGGGAACTTGGGCGCGCCCCCGAAACCGCCGTTCGCCCGGTCGAAGCTTCCCTCGAGTGCCGGGACCGCGGTGTTGAAGATCGACTGGTCGAGCGGCTGCTCGGATGCGCCGATTCGCCCGGCCATTCCCAGTGACTCGCGGATCCGGGCGGACGCCTCGCGGAGCTCCTCGCGCTGGGTCTCGTAGGCGCCGGCCGTGGCCTCCAGAACCTGCCTGAAGCTGGGCAGCCCCTGGCGGGGCTCCGGCGGGAAGTACGTCCCTCCGTAGAACGGGACGCCCTCGGAGTCCAGGAAGACCGTGAGCGGCCAGCCGCCCTGCCCTGTCATCCCCTGAACCGCCTCCATGTAGATGTCGTCGACGTCCGGCCGCTCCTCGCGATCGACCTTGATCGGCACGAACGAATCGTTGATCAGCGTCGCGGTCTCCTGGTCCTCGAAGGACTCCCGCTCCATCACGTGGCACCAGTGGCAGGCGGAGTAGCCGATCGACAGCATGATCGGCTTGTCCTCAGCGGCGGCCTGACCGAGCGCCTCCGGTCCCCACGGCCGCCAGTCGACGGGGTTCTCTTTGTGCTGGAGCAGGTAGGGGCTGGTTTCCTGGGCGAGCCGGTTTGTCATCTCTTTCAGGCTACCCAGGGACCGCGGTTTGACATCAGCGCCCTCGACGGAAATGATGCGGCCACCCGATCGGAGGTCGCGATGAAGGACCTGACGGTGATCATGGAGGACACGCCCGGCAAGCTCGCCGAGCTGGGGGAGGCCACGGGCAAGGCCGGCGTGAACATCGAGGGGCTCTGCGCGATGGTCGGGGACGGCAAGGGGTTCATCCATCTCCTGGTCGAGGACGAGTCGGCCGCGAAGGGGGCGCTCGCGAACGCCGGGATCGACGTCGCCGACGAGCGAGAGGCCGTCATTGTCGACCTGCATGACAAGCCCGGCGCGATGGGCGAGGTTGCGAGAGACCTGGCAGACGCAGGCGTCAGCGTCGACGTCGCCTACACGATCTTCAGCGGCGTCCGGCTGGTGATCGTCACCGAGGACACCGAGGCGGCCCGCGCCGCCCTCGACCTGAACGGCGCCTCGGGCTAGGACCCGCTGACGTCCGAGGCGAACGCCTCGAAGGCCGCCACGTAGCGGTCGATGTGCTCGTCCTCGTGGGCGATCGAGAGGGTCCACTCCTCCTCGACGCCCGGCGTCATGAAGATGCCGTGATTCATGTGGTAGAGCCAGGCGAGGGTGGAGAGGTCGCCGTCGACCTTGGTGAGGTAGTCGCGGTACTCGTAGACGGGCTCCGGAGAGAAGATCACGCAGCCCTTCGCGCCCAGGCCCTGGGTGTAGGCGGGCAGGCCGTGCTTGTCGATGATCTCCTGGCAGCGCCTCATCAGCTCTTCGTTGGTTGACTCGAGCTTCGTGTAGACGTCCCTGGTGAGGACCTTGGTGAGGGTGGCCTCCGCCGCCGCCATCACCAGCGGGTTGCCGTTGAAGGTCCCGATCTGGTGGACCTTGTCGGTGGCGATCACCTCGCCGAGCTCAGCGGTCATGCCGATCGCCCCGCCCGGGTAGCCGCCGCAGATCGCCTTCGCCAGGCAGATGATGTCCGGCTCCACTCCGAAGCGGCGGGTGGCGCCGCCGTAGGAGATCGTGGCGCCCGTCTTGACCTCGTCGAAGATCAGCTTGACGCCGTGCTCGGTGCAGAGCTCGCGCACTCGCTCGAGGTAGCCGTCCTTCGGCGGGATGATGTTGATGTTCATCATCGCCGGCTCCATGATCAGCCCGGCGACCTCGCCCTTGTAGCTCTTCAGGACGCCCTCGAGGATGTCGGGGTCGTTGAAGGGCACCGGCCGCGTCAGCTCGACGACCGCCTGCGGGTAGCCCAGGCCGAACGGGACCGGGTTGGGGCTCTCGCGGGGACCGAGCTCCTCGAGCTCGGGGTAGCAGGAGACCATCACCGCGTCGTGATGGCCGTCGTAGGAGCCCTCGATCTTGATGATCAGGTCGCGCCCGGTGGCTCCGCGCGCCAGGTGGATCGCGGACATCGTGGACTCGGTCCCCGAGTTCGAGAAGCGCCACTGGGGCAGCCCGAAGCGCTCGACCAGGTTCCCGGCAGAGGCGATCGAGCCATCGGTAGGGGCCGCGAAGTGGGTCCCGAGGTCGATTCGCTCCTTCACCGCCTCACCGATGACCGGGTTGGCGTGGCCGACGCACATCACGCCGAAGCCGTTGTGGAAGTCCACATACTCGGTCCCGTCGACGTCCCATACCAGCGCGCCCTTGCCGCGATCTATGTAGACGGGCCAGGGGTCGTTGAGCTGGAAGGAGGAGGGGACGCCGCCCGGCATGACCTTCCGGGCGCGGTCGAAGTACTCCGCCGAGGTCGGCGTGTGCTCCCGGAAGCGAGCCATCTGCTCCTCCGTGAGCTTGTTGATCAGCTTGCGATCGATCGACGACTCGGCTTCCGTTGCCCGTTGGGCCATCAGGCCTTGAGCGTATCGGGGAGCGGCTCACGGCCAGCGAGGGGTGCGCCGATGAAGCCCGCGCTGCAGACGGCGCAGGCCAGAGCCGCTGCCGCCGCGACGTAGAACGCCGCGCTGTAGCCAGCGACCGCGGCGGCGGCCCCCACCAGCGGCGACCCAACCAGCATGCCCAGGTCGAAGTTGGCGGTGAAGGTGCCCATCGCCACGCCGCGACGCTCCGGGCCCACCCGGTTGATCGCGACCAGCGAAAGCGACGGGAAGAGCAGGGAGAAGGCGGCACCCATCCCGATCGCGCCCACGATCACGACCGGGAGCGTGTCGGCGGCCCCGAGCAGGATCAGGCCGACCGTCTCGATCAGCGCCGCGCCGACCGCGCAGCGAGCGGCCCCGATCCGGTCGGGTAGCCCGCCGGCGACGAGGCGCGTCGCGACCACGGTGGCGGCGAAGACGCTGAACACCTCCGGACCGCGCCCGATCCCGCGCTCATCGAGGCTGAGGATGATGAATGCGGACACGGCAGCGAACCCGACGACGCTGAGCGCGAAGGTGACGCCGGGCCCGAGCGCCTCTCGCGAGATGAAGGGCCCGCGGTCCACGTTCTCGGCCGCCGCATACTGCTCCGGGAGCCTCGACGCGATCACCGCCCCGAGCAGCGGGGCGCCCGCGGCAAAGGCCCAGACGAGATGGAACCCGCCGGCGTGCTGCAGCAGGACCCCGATCGGCGGCCCGAGCGTCAGGCCGGTCCAGATCGCGAGGCCGTAGAGGCCGATCATCCGGCCGCGGCGCTCCTCGGGTGCCATGTCGACATTCCAGGCGGAGCCAGCGGTGAACACCGTCCCCTCGCCGGCCCCGAGGAAGAAGCGGGCGATGATCAGGCCCGGGATTCCCGCCGGTACGAAGTAGAGGCCGCCCGCGATCGCGGCGAGCAGAGCGCCGACGATCACGGTCGGCTTGCGCCCGCGCCGATCCGCCATGTTCCCGGCGATCGGGCGGCAGACGATCCCGGTGAAGGCGAATGCACCGCTGACGATTCCGACCTCGAGGTCGGAGCCGTTCAGGCTGTCCTTGACGTAGTGCGGAAGCACCGCGAGCGTGGCGCCGACGGCGAGCAGGCCGAGGTTGGTGACGATGAAGATCCCGGCGAAGCTGGCCCACTCGTCGCGCCATGCCTGGGACCCCAGCCGCCTCAAGGCCCGGCCCGCAGCTCCGCCCGCTTGATCTTTCCGCTCGGCGTCTTCGGCAGCTGTTCGGCGAACTCCACTATCCGCGGGTACTTGTAGGGGGCCGTGACCCGCTTGACGTGATCCTGGAGCTCCGCGGCGAGCTGATCCGACGGCTCGCCGCTCGCGAGCACCACGATCGCCCGGACCACCGAGCCGCGCTCGTCGTCGGGGGCGGGGACGGCCGCGGCCTCTGAGACGGCCGGGTGGGAGACCAGAGCGGACTCAACCTCGAATGGACCGACCCGATAGCCCGCGGTGATGATGATGTCGTCGTCCCGGCCCTCGAACCAGAGGTAGCCGTCGTCGTCCTGGTGCACCTGGTCCCCGGTCGCCCACCACTCGCCGTCGAATGGCGTCTCGCCGAGGTAGTGGCTGAAGAAGCTCGGGACGGTCTCGGGCCGCACCTGCAGGTCGCCCTCGACCACCCGAACCTCGATTCCAGGGAGTGGGCGGCCCATCGAGCCGTCGTGAGCCGGATCGTCTTCGTCGGGGCGCATCCCGGTCACCGGACCCGTCTCGGTCTGCCCGTAGCCGTCGCCGATGCCGACGCCGAGGCGCTCCCTGAAGAGCCGGATCACCTCCGGGTTGAGCGGTTCGCCCGCGGAGATCATCCGGCGGAGGGACGGGATCGGCCGGAGCTCGGCCCGCTTGGCCAGGATCCGATACTCGGTCGGGGCCTGGCAGAGGACGTTGACGCCCTCTCGCTCGATCACCTCCAGTCGCTCGACGGGGTCGAAGCGCGCGTCGTGCAGCAGCGCGGCTGCGCCCGCCAGCCAGGGCGCGATGAAGGCGTTGCGCGTCGACTTCGACCACCCCGGGGCGGCAGTGCACCAGGCGAGCTCGCCCTTCCGCGCCCCGACCCAGTGCTCGGCCTGGAGGCGCTGGCCGAGCAGGTAGCGCTGCGGGTAGACGACCCCCTTCGGGTCGCCTGTAGTGCCGGACGTGAAGATGATCACCGCCGGGTCGTCAGGGGCCAGGTCTGCGACCGAGGCCGGCGTCTCCTGCGGGAAGTCCTCGTCGAGCGCCTCTGCGACCTCGGCCAGGTTCATCGCAGGGACTCCGTCCGGGAGCTCGCCGAGCAGCTCCTTCTGGCCGATACAAAGCTTCGGCTTCGCCGCATCCACCCTGACTTCGAGGTCCTTGCGCCGCAGCTGTGGGTTGCAGGGCATCGCCACGGCGCCCATCCGGAAGCAGCCGAGCATCGCCAGAACCCACTCGATCCGGCTGCCGATCAGAGTCATCACCGCATCTCCACGCTCCACTCCGCGCGCCGCCATCGCACCCGAGAGCCCGGCACTGCGGGCGATCAGCTCCCCGTAGTGCCACTCGCGCCGCATGCCCTCGGAATCGATCGCGACGATCCCCAGGCGGGAGGCCTTGGACCGCTCCATGACGTCCTCGATGAAGTTCACGTGCCTAGTCTGCCGAGCGGCGGCGGTACTTGGCCGCCGGCTAGCGCGAGCTCTTCATGCGAAGCAGCTTCGGGCCAGACGCGGCTGTCCTGCGCATGAAGAAGCCGACCGGTCCTCCCGCAAGTCGGAGGATGAATGCGCGGCCGGCGCCGCCGCGCCTGCGTCCGAGCTCTGGAGCTGTCCCCTGCATGAAGGCGGCGATCCCAGTGAACGGGCGAAGGAAGACGGTGATCTCCTTGACCTTGCCCTGCTCGTCGAATCGGAGCAGGTCGCACCCCTCGATCTCGGTGCCGCCGATCTCCCCGCGGAAATAGAGGACGTGAGGATCACCGGGGATCTCGGCCAGGTAGGTGAGGGGCCAGAGGACCTCGAGGATGGACGCGAACAGATCGCTCGCCTCGTCGATCCCGGTGAACGGCACGTCGAAGATGGGGGAGCGCAGGACGACGTCGTCGGCCAAGGCATCCACGAGGGCGGCGTGGTCCCGGGCCTCGAAGGCCGCCCGGAGCGGTGTGGGCGTCACTGACGGGGCCGGATCAGCCACGCGCGAGACCTTACCGGCCGTGGGTTGGCGCGCCTTACGATCGGGCGCGACCCGTTGTCGCTTCGACGCATGGAGACGTGCGGGCTAATACGGATATACACGACCCCGAGAGAGTTAGTGTGGCCTGCGGACGGAGGTTGACCGGCTGACTAGAGCAGCGGATACGGCACCTGATTGGCCTCCGCCGACCCGAAGTGTCTTGGCAACCCTGGGAGGGGATCAGATGCATAACGCAGCAATCGAGCGGCGTCCATGGCTTGGCTTTGCGGTCTCGACGACGATCATCTTGCTCGTCGCCCTGGGGCTCTTCGGGGTGCTGACGGCCAGCGCGGGTGCTGCCTCGGGGACCTGGGATCGGGCTTGGGGCAAGGGCGTCAACGGCGGTGGGGCTTTCGGGATCTGCACCGTGGCGTCGAGCTGCCATCCGGGCGATAGCTCTACGGCGCTCGGTGGCGAGCTCAACAGCCCAAATGGCACCGCAACCGACGCGGCTGGCAACGTCTATGTAACGGATTACATGAACAACCGCGTCCAGAAGTTCAACTCTTCCGGCAGCTTCCTGCGGGCTTGGGGCAAGGACGTGGTTGCCGCCGGTCCCGACGAGACAGGCACCGGTTTCGAGATCTGCGTGGCCGGGGTCGACACATGCCAGATAGGAGGCGATTACTCCACGGCACTCGGCGGCGAGCTCAACAATCCGATCGGCATCGCAACAGACTCTGCCGGCGGCGTGTATGTCGCCGATAGCAGCAATAACCGGATCCAGAAGTACGACTCCTCGGGCACCTTCCTGCTGGCCTGGGGCAAGAACGTCGCCAGCACCGGACCGGGCAACACAGGCGTCGGCTTCGAGGTTTGCGTGGCCGGAGTCGATACCTGCCAGGGAGGAACCAGTGGAGGGCTGGGCGGGGAGCTCAACATCCCCGTGGGCGTCGCGACCGACAGCGCCAACAACGTCTACGTCGCCGACCAATCCAACCACCGGATTCAGAGGTTCGACTCATCAGGCGTGTTCCAGCTGACCTGGGGCAAGGACGTAATCAATAACGGCGTGGGTAGTACGGCCTTCGAGATCTGCGTCAATGGCGGCCCCGATCCCTGCCAGGCGGGCACCCACGGGACGCTGGGCGGCGAGCTGTACAGCCCGTATGCGGTCGCTGTCGATGCGGCGAGCGACGTTTACGTCACGGACTTCAGCAACAAGCGGGTTCAGAAATACGACTCCTCCGGCAACTTCCTGCGGGCTTGGGGCATGGACGTTGTCGCTACCGGCAGCCCTGATGACACCGTCGGCGGGCATGCCGAGATCTGCGTGGTCACCATCGACGTCTGCCAGGCTCCGTTCGTTGACGGGCCGCAGGGCGGCGAGTTCAATAGCCCGTTTGGCGTCGCCGCCGACTCCGCGGGTGGCGTTTACGTCAGCGATGCCGGTGGAGGCCGCATCCAGAAGTTCAACCCATCCGGCGGTTTCGTCAGCGCCTGGGGCGGCGACGTAACAACGGGCGGGACGACGGCGTATGAGATCTGCACGGTGGCGGCGAACTGCAAGACGGGCGACGGTGGGGGACTTGGCGGGGAAATGTACGGCCCCCGTGGTCTCGCTACCGACACCGCCGGCGACCTCTTCGTCGCGGATCAGAGCTACAACCGGATCCAGAAGTTCGCCGACCACCCACCGCCCAGCGGGGGCGGAGGACCCGGACCCGGTGCGACTCTGCCGAGCGGGCCCACCGGGCAGCGCGCCGCGGCCAAGAAGAGGTGCAAGAAGAAGTTCCGAAAGGGCCCGAAACGGGCTAAGTGCATCAAGAAGGCGAAGCGACTGCCGGTCTAGCGGCCGGCAGCTAGCGCCGCAGCTCGGTGCCGTCGTAGAGCTTCTTGACGACTACCCCACCCGGGGGCGCGGCCTCGACGCAGAGGTTGCAGAGGACGCACTCGTCGAGGTTCTGGCGGACGACCACGACGGCGCCGTCGGCCTCCGAGACGTCAAAGATGTCGACCGGGCAGACCTCCTCGAGCTTGGCAGCGATCTCGGCGTCGCCGGCGATCGCGTCGTCGATCTCGACGTCGATGAAGATGCCCTCCATTGATTCGGTGTCGTTCTGATGCTGGGCCATCAGACCTTCGCCCCGAGCTTGTCCTTGACGGCCTCGGGGATCTCGTCGATCCGCTCCACGACTGGGATCCCGGCCGCCTCCAGGCGCGCGATCTTCTGGGTGGCCGAGTCCTCGGCGCCCTCGACGATCGTGCCGGCGTGGCCGAAGCTCATGCCCTGCATCTCCTCGTCGTCCATGAACTTGCCGGCCATGAAGGCGATGATCGGGAGCTTCCCGTCGTTCTCTTCCCGCCAGTCGACCAACTCGGCCTCCATCCGCCCGCCCGGCTCCGTGTAGATGACGATCGCCTCGGTCTGCTCGTCCCCCTCGAAAAGAGGCATCAGCTCGGCGTAGGTGGAGCCGATGATCGCGTCGCCGCCGATCGAGACGGCGGTCGAGACGCCCAGGCCGGCCGCGGTGAGCGTGGAGGAGATCTCGGTGGTCATCCCGCCGGAGCGCGACATCACGCCGATCGAGCCGGGCTCATACGCCTTTGCGGCGTCCTTCGCGGGGCCTCCGATGCCGCCCATCTTGGAGACGCCCGGGGCGATGATCCCGAGGCAGTTGGGGCCGATGATGCGTGCGCCGCGCAGGTTGGCGAGCTCGACCATCTCGGCGACGTCGCGGCGCGGGATGCGCTCGGTGACGATGACGATCAGCTTGATGCCGTTCTCGATCGCCTCGAAGACGGCGTCCTTGGTGAAGGCGGGGGGGACGGTGACGACCGAGCCGTCGATCTGGGAGCCGTGGTTCTCGACCGCCTGCTCGACGGTGTCGAAGACCGGGACGCCGTGGACGTCGCGGCCCTTGCGGCCGGGGGTGACGCCGCCGACGACCTTGGCGCCGTAGTCGAGGCACTCCTTGGTCAGGTTGACCGCCTCACGCCCGGTGATCCCCTGGACGATGAAGGTGAAGTCCTCGGTCAGCAGGATGCTCACGCCGCGCCCTGCACCTTCTGGACGGCCTCGCCGGCCGCATCCCACATCGAGGTCGAGCGGTCGCGGAACTCGACGCCGTACTTGTTGAGGATCTTCGCGCCCTCCTCCTCCCAGGCTCCGGGGATGCGGAAGACGGTGATCGTCTCGGCGGGGTCCTTGCCGAGCTCGAGGCAGGCCTTGATCACGCCGCGGGCGACGATGTCCACCCGTGTGTTGGAGACGATGGACATCATCACCGCGATCTTCTCCACGCCGTCCTTCTTCAGGACCTCCTTGGCGAGGCCGCATGACTTGGAGACGGAGGGATTGCCGCCGATCTCGGCGTAGTTGGCGGGCTTGCCGCCCTGGCTGCGGACCGCGTCGGTCAGCGTCAGCGAGCCGCCTCCGGCTCCGATCACCAGGCCGAGGTTGCCCGTGAATCCGTGGTCCTTGCCCTGGATCACGCCGCGGTGGTCGGCCTCGTCGATCGCCTTGACGTTGCGCTCGAACTCGGAGGGCTCATACAGCTCGCGTGGCTCCTCGAGCTCGACGCCGATCTCCTTGAGCATCTTCTGATGGCGGCCGACCGCCTCGTCCTCCATCTCCATGTGGGCGTCGAGGGCGACGAAGGAGCCGTCGGAGAGCCTTGCGAGCGGATTGATCTCGGCCAGCGTCATGTCGTAGTCGCGCTGGAGCTGGGCGAGGCGGGCGAGCACTGGCGTGGCGCGGGTGAGCTCGCGGCCGGTCAGACCGCCCGCGGCGGCGACCACCTCCTTGGCGCGGAAGTCGGGGATGGGGTGAAGGTTGGAGAGGTGCCCACGGCCGACGTGGTCGGGGTGCTTTTCCGCCACCTCCTCGATGTCGATCCCTCCCATGTCGGAGAAGAGCATCATTGGGCGCTTGGCGCGGCCGTCCCAGAGCACCGCGGCGTAGTACTCCTGCTCGACCTCGGCCTTGGGGTCGACCAGCACGCCGACCGGCATGTGGCCGCCGATCTCGAGCTCGAGGATGTCGGATGCATACGTCTCGGCCTGCTCGGGCGTGTCGGCGAACTTGACGCCGCCGGCCTTCATCCGGCCGCCGGTGAGGACCTGGGACTTGACCACCGTGGGGCCGCCGATCCGCTCTGCGGCCTCTCGGGCCTCCGCGGCCGTCTTGCAGAAGCCGTACTCGGTGACCGGGATCCCGGCCCGCTCGACTATTCGGCGGCTTTCGAACTCGTAGAAGCGCATTGGAGGACGCCCAGGGGGCGGGGCGGGAACAGTACAAAGCCCTCGAACTCGGCGGTGTCCCCCGAATTACGACAGACGTACCACGTCCATCGGTCCACGGCCACCAGAACTCCAAGAAATGACGATGTGCGCGAGCGGTTGAGAGGGAATCCTTGCCGCGCCAGGAGGGAAGGATCCCCGCATCGAGAGGAGAGCCCCAGTTGTCTCGATTCATTCGCCCGCTCGCGCTCACGGGCGCGCTGATCGCAATCTCCATCGCCATACCGGCGGGCGCGGGGGCGGTGACCACGAGCCCAACCAGCCTCAACCTCGGAAGCCAGCCCGTCGGGACGACGGGGCCGGCTCAGGGCGTCAGCCTCGACGTCCCCTGCTCGACACCCCCGGTTCTGGGCCAGTGTCTGAGCTTTGCGCTCGATGCCTATTACGTGAACCTCTCGACGACAGGCGACTTCGCGGTCACCAGCAACTGCCCCAACCCGCTCGGGCCAACGCTGACGGAGCTGCTCGGAACCTGCGACATGGATGTCGCGTTCATCCCCACCGCGACTGGGACGCGCAGCGGCACCCTGAGCACGGGGACGACGGACGTCACGGGACTGATCCCGGGCCCCACGGTCGCCTTGAGCGGAATCGGGACCTCGCCGGCCAGCACCTCGTCAGGGACAAGCGCCGCCCAGAAGAAGTGCAAGAAGCACAGGAAGCACAAGCACAAGAAGCACGCGAAGAAGTGCAGGAAGAAAAAGAAGCGGCGGAAGTAGCCGGGAGCTAGGCGCTCTCGGCTTCCGCCATCGCTCCGGCGGGCTGGCGTTCGGCCTGCGGTCGCAGCATGACGATCGCGGCGACGGCGCCGGCCAGGCAGAAGGCCGCGCCGATCTCGAACTGGAGCTGGAAGCCGTCGGTGAGCGCCTTGGCCGCCCCGGTCCCCGCGGCAACCTCGGTATGGGTGTGATTCGCGGCGATGGTGCTCAGCACGGCCAGACCCAGGGCGGCTCCAACGAACCGCGAGGTGTTGAGCACGCCCGAGGCGAGCCCGCTGACCGCTCTGCCGACGCCCTGTACCGCCACAATCGTCGCGGGCACCAGTGAGAGGCCGAGGCCGAACGCCCCGAGGACGCCGCCGGGCAGGATCTGGGCGACGTATGTGCCCCCCGGCTTCACTCCGGTGAGCAGGAGCTCACCCACGGCCGCGAACAGCATCCCGGCCGCGAGGGTGTACCTCGGGCCGATCCGCTTCGCGATGCGCGGCGCCAGGGTGGCGCCGGTGCCGACGGCGAGCGTCATCGGCACGAAGGCGGCCCCCGTGCCAAGGGCGCTGTAGTGGAGCGTGCCCTGCATGTAGAGCGACTGGAAGAACCAGAAGCCGAAGATCGCCGCGTAGAGCAGGAAGATCACCAGATTGGCCGCGCGCAGCGTCCCCAGCTTGAAGATCCCGAGCGGCATCAGGGCGACCTTGGTGGGGACCCGGTCCAGGTAGTTCTCGTAGAGGCCGAATGCGACCAGCAGGGCGGCCCCGGCAGCGACCGGCCCGATCACGCCGACCGCACCCCAGCCGAGCCTGTCGGTGGTGACGATGCCGTAGACCAGCGCGGTCATCCCGAGCGTGACCAGCAGCGCGCCGGATAGATCGAAATGGCGGTTCTCGGTCTCGCTGCGACCCTCAGGGACCAGGCGGGCGCTGAACAGCACGATCGCCAGCCCGATCGGCACGTTGATGAGGAAGATCGCGGGCCAGCTGAACGCCTCAGTCAGGATGCCGCCGAGCAGGACGCCGGAGGTAGCCCCGATGGCGCCGACCGCACCCCAGGCCCCAAGCGCCCGGTTGCGCGGTGGGCCCTCATCGAAGGAGGTGGTGATGATCGCCAGCGTGGCGGGGGAGAGGAGGGCGGCGCCGATTCCCTGGACGGCCCGGGCTCCGAGGAGCGCCTCGGAGGTGGGGGCGATGGCGCAGAGGAGGGAGGCGGCGGAGAAGAGCAGCGTGCCCGCGAAGAACATGCGGCGGCGGCCGAAGAGGTCGGAGGCCCGGCCACCGAGCAGCAGGAAGCCGGCGTAGGTGAGGGTGTAAGCGTTGAGGACCCACTGCAGCCCGTTGGTGGAGAAGCCCAGCGAGCCCTTGATCGACGGCAGCGCGACGTTCACGATCGAGACGTCGAGAATCACCATGAACTGGCCCAGACAGACGACGAGAAGCAGTGCATTGGAGTTTCGCTTCACCATCCCCCTCGCCGCGGTGACGGGGTTCACTTGCGGACTGCCTCCAGAATGTACGCCGCTTCGATCGCCGCGGCGCGTCTAGAGGGGCTGGTGAGACGCACTTCACTCTCGTGGTCCTGCTCGGGAGGGGCGGATGTGGTTTCGGTGTTCTGTGGGTCGGGCATGTCACTTGCCTCCGTGCCTGTTTGATAGTACGATGAGTATCGTACCACAAAGTTCGATAGTTATCGTACAAACACGCTAAGCTGATTGGCATGGAGCTACATCACCCAGAGAGAAGCGAGATTGAGCTGCCGGCCGTGCTGCACGCGCTCAGTGACCCGCACCGGCTGGAGATCGTGCGCCGCCTCGCCGAGAACTCCGAGCCGCGGCCCTGCGGCAGCTTCGGGTTCGACATCAGCAAGTCGACGATGACCCATCACTTCCGGACTCTCAGAGAGGCCGGAGTGATCCGCCAGGAGCGCCAGGGCACGAGCAAGCTCACCGAGCTGCGTCGCGACGACCTTGACGTCATGTATCCGGGGCTGCTCGACGCCGTCCTCAGCTCGAAGTCCGTGCCTGCGTAGTTGCCAGGGCGGCGAACGGCTGTCCGATCTAGGCTGGGCGCGTGAGCGATGTGCCTCTCTATAGGAAGGTCGTCGCCGGCTACGAGGACAACGAGCGCGGCGAGGATGCGCGTGTTCTCGCAGAGCGCGTCGCCGAAAGAGACGGTGGCGAGCTCAAGGTCATCAACGTCGAGAAGGGCTCTCCCGCCGACACGCTTCAGGCACTCGCTGAGAGCGGCGAGGCGGACCTGATCGTCCTGGGCTCGACGCACCATGCCGCCTTCGGATCGGTCGCGCCCGGCAGCGTCGCCGAGCACCTGCTCAAGGGGGCTCGCTGCCGGCTGATCATCGCGCCCAAGGGCTACTCGCAGGGGGACCACTCCCAGGACCGGCTGCGGGTGGTCGCGGTCGGCTACGACGGCATGGCCGAGTCGCAGGCCGCGCTCGAGGAGG
>JAWVFG010000223.1:0-13068 GCA_033856335.1 Solirubrobacterales bacterium | reverse complement strand
GGGACGGTGATCAGGGTGTCGACCTCCTTGCGGAGCCGGTCGATCCCCTCCTCGGCCTGGGCCATGCGCTTCTTGCCCTCGAACTCGAACGGCTTGGTGACCGCGCCGACGGTGAGGGCGCCGATCTCCTGCTTGGCGATCTCGGCGATCACGGGGGCAGCGCCGGTACCGGTGCCGCCACCCTCGCCGCAGGTGATGAAGATCATGTCCGCGCCCTTGAGGGCGTCCTTGATCTCGTCTCGAGACTCGGCCGCCGCGCCGGCGCCCACCTCTGGGTTGGCACCTGCGCCGAGGCCCTTCGTCAGGTTGTGGCCGATGCCGATCTTGACGTCGGCGTCACAGGCCTGGAGTGCCTGCGCGTCCGTGTTGACCGCGACGAACTCGACGCCGCGCAGGCCCGCATCGACCATGCGACTAACGGCGTTGGACCCGCCACCGCCGACGCCCACGACCTTTATTACGGCCAGATATGAGGTTTCCATTTGGTCGGTCCTGCTCCGAGCCCGCCGCTAATTCGGCTTTGGGCCTTGACGAAAGTAGGGCAAAGGGTACGCACTGTCAACGCCCGCCCAGGCCCGAAGTCTCAAGTCTCCCTTGAGAGTTACGGCACCGTGAGTCTAGTATCGAGGTCGAGGTCCAGGGTTGGTTGAGGCCCCACGAACTCCCTGCAAACAGGCACTATTTTGGACACGCTTCAACGCTTGATGAGATCGACGCCCCGGGGCGCCTTTGACCCCAAAATCGGCGTGCACGTACCGTTGCAGCGCGCCTGCATCGGCGCGTTCCGAGGGCTCAGCCTCCGGAGACGGGCCGGTCCGGGACGCTGACGTCGAGATAGGACGGAGAGCCCCGCTGGCTGCCAGAGAGCACGGCGACCGTCGCCGCCCACTTGTCCCGGGCCCGAGAGCCGTCGCCGAATCGAACCTCGGGCCCGTTCTTCAGGTCCACGACGACCCCGCCCCGGTTGTCGTCCCAGCTCGACACGGTCACCCGGTTGCGCAGCGGCGCCGGTGTTGCTCCGAGGATCGCCGCCTGCGCAGCGGCGTCCTCATCGAGGCGGGGGCCGTGGGCCACCGCGCCCTCGATCCTCGGCAACTGTTTCTGATCGAAGCTCGCCCCGGCGAGCAGGTAGCCGTCCGCCGAGACCGCCGTCGGCTGCCCGTGGATCTGCACGAAGGCGATCGGGAGCCGCTCGGTGATCGTCACCTCCAGGCCGTGCGGGAAGCTGGTGCTGGCCCCCACCGAGGCCACGGTCGGGAACCGGGCGACTGCATTCCGCAGCGCGCCGTCGTTGATGTGCAGAGTCGTCATGTCCCCGGCGACCCCTTCGACCGCCGCCTTGATCTCACGCTCGTTGGTGGTGGCACCCTTGATGGTCACGCTGTCGATCGCGAACCAGGACATGTTCCGGAACCAGAGCATGTAGCCCGCGTACAGCACGACGATCACGATCGCCGCCGCGATCAGCCGCCGGCGGAGCAGGGACCCCCGAGCGGCCGCCTTGGGCCGGCCCCGGGCGCGTCCCGCGGGACGCGTCTGGCCTACGGCTCGAGTTGCCATTGCTCCGGCCACCTCACCTCGCCGAGGACCTGCACCTCCGGCTCCAGCGTCACGCCGAAGAGCTCGTGGACCCTCCGCCTCGCCTCCCCCATCACCTCGAGGATGTCGGCCGTGGTCGCATTCCCGGTGTTCTCGACGAAGTTCGCGTGCTTCCGGGACATGCGCGCCCCGCCGACCTGCAGACCGCCGCAGCCCGCAGCGTCGAGCAGCTGCCCAGCCGAACGGCCCTCGGCCCGCGGGTCCTCGGGATTCATGACGGTCGAGCCGAAGGTCTTGATGCCCGAGGGCTGCGCTTCCTTTCGCCTGCGCCGCATGTCCGCCATGGTGGCCTTTACGTCGGCCGGATCTGTCTCGGAGAGGGCGAAGCTCGCCACCGCCACCACCTCTCGCTCGCCGAGGTTCGATCCCCGGTACCGGAAGCCGAGGTCCTCCGGGGAACGCTTCTCGGACCCCGCCGGAGTGCACACGGTGACGACCTCCAGGACACGCGCCAGCTCCCCGCCGTAGGCGTTGGCGTTCATCCGCACGGCTCCGCCGACCGTGCCCGGGATGTTCACGCCGAACTCGAGCCCCGCCAGGCCCCAGCCCGCGGCCTTGGCAGCCGCCGAGGGCAGCCTCGCCCCGCCCCCGCAGACGATGTGCGTCCCGTCGCGCTCCACGCGGGCCAGCTCGGCCGCGAGCTTCATCACCAGGCCGCGAAAGCCGTCGTCGGAGACGAGCAGGTTCGATCCGGAGCCCACCACCCCGACCGGAAGGCCCTCCCGGTCGGCCCAGCCGAGCAGGTCGACCACCTCCTCCTCCGTCTCCGGGCGCGCGAAGAAGTCCGCCGAGCCGCCCACCCTGACCGTCGTCAGCCGCGCGAGTGAGTAGTCCTTGGTCACGCCGGCTGGAGCACTCATGAGCTTCCTACTCCGTCCACGAGCGCCTCCGCCAGCCTGTAGATGTCCCCCGCCCCGAGTGTGATCAGAACGTCACCCTCCCCCAGGCGGGGGCCCAGGGCCTGGGCCGCCAGCTCCGCGTCCGGAAGCCACCAAACGGGACGGCCTCCGCCATGGTCCGCGGCCGCGCTCGCGACCATCAGGCCGCTCACCCCGGCGAGCGGGCCGACGGGCTCCTCGCGCGCCGGGTACACGTCGAGAACCGCGACCTCGTCCGCGGTGGCAAGCGCCGCCCCGAACTCAGTGGCCAGCGCCTTGGTGCGCGAGTAGAGGTGCGGCTGGAAGGCGGCAATCAGGCGCCGCGGCCCCAGCTCGCGGGCGGCCTGGAGCGCGGCCGCCACCTCCGTGGGGTGATGGGCGTAGTCGTCATAGATGCGGGCGCCATGGCTCTCACCCTTGAGCTCGAGGCGACGCGCGACGCCCGGGAAGTCCGCGAGGGCCGTAGCGCAGCCGTCGATGTCGGCCCCCATGAGAGATAGGCCGCCCAGGGCTGCCAGGGCGTTGGCGACGTTGTGACGGCCGGGTTGCCGCAGGCTGACCTCGACGTCGATGCCGGCGCCCCTCGCGCGGAAGCGCGTGCCCCCGGTCTCGTCAGCCAGGATGCCCGTCGCGAGCAGATCGGCCTCCTCGGGGCGCTCTCCCGCCGCGGGCTCCAGGGCAAAGCGCACGACGCTCTGGCCCTCCTGCCCCGGCAGGCAGACGTCCGCGGCCGTGACCAGGCCGGCCACAGGCGAGGCGAACGCCGCGAAGGCCTCGGAGAGCTCCGCCAGCGAGCTCCAGCGCGAGTGATGGTCGAGCTCGAGGTTGGTGATGACGGCGACCTCGGGCTGCAGCTTGAGGAAGCTGGCGTCGCTCTCATCCGCCTCGGCGACCACCCACTCCCCCTCCCCCCAGCCGGCGTTGGTGGCCGCACCATCCGGCCCGGCGCCCGGCAGCTCCCCCCCGAGGAAGAAGGCGGGATCCGCCCCGATCGCGCGCAGGGCCCAGATGCACATGGCGGCGGTGGTGGTCTTGCCGTGCGTCCCGGCGATCGCAAGCAGGCGGCGCTGCGAACAGAGCTCGGCGAGCAGCTCGCCGCGGTGGATCACGCGCTGACCGCGCTCGCGTGCCCGGGCCAGCTCGCGGTTGTCCTCGGGCACTGCGGTGGAGACGACCACCTCGGCGTCCGCCGGGACGTTCTCGGCGTCGTGTCCCAGGGCAGGCTCGATGCCCGCGGCCCGCAGCCGCTCCATATATGAGGACTCGGCCCTGTCCGAACCGGTCACCTCGGCGCCGAGGCTGTGGCAGACGAGCGCCAGGCCACTCATCCCGGCGCCGCCTATGGCGATGAAGTGGAGCCTGCGGCCCTTCATCGTCTAGCGGGTGGCTCCTCGGCTTCGCCTGCGGAGCCCCCTCGCATATGGCCGGCCGCTCCCAGGACCTCTCTGGCGATCCGCTGCGCCGCGTCGGGCCTCGCCAGGCGTCGCGCCGCGATCCCCATCGCCCTGAGCCGATCCTCGTCGGCCAGCAGCCTCGTGATCTCGGCCCGAAGCCGCTCCGGGGTCAGCTCGTCGTCCGGGATCACGACGGCCGCCCCACCGTTCGCGACCCAGCGCGCGTTGGTCGTCTGATGGTCGGCCGTGGCACGCGGAAAGGGGACCAGGATCGCCGGCCGGCCCACGGCGACGATCTCCATCACCGACCCGCCCGCGCGGGCGACCACGAGGTCGGCGGCGGCCAGGACGTCGCCCAGGTCGGGCTCGTACTGGATCAGCGTGTAGCGCTCCGGCCGTCCCTCCTTCTCCCAGCGGCGGCGCAGCGCCGGGTAATCCCGTCGCCCGGCGACGTGGAGGATCCAGGGCTGGCCGACGTGGTCGTGCGCCCACTCGAGCTGGGTGAATGCATCAAACGCCGCCTCGTTGATCGAGAGAGCCCCGAGACTGCCGCCGACGACGGTCACGCAATCCGCCGGCTCGGGGATCCCGAATCGGCGCCGGGCGACCGTTGGGTCGGCCTCCAGGACGGCTCGGGGCACAGGCCTGCCGGTCACCACGTACGGACCGCCGTCACGGCCGCGAATCGGGAACGACAGGCAGATGCGACGGGCGCGGCGGGCGAGCAGTCGGTTGGCCAGGCCGAGGTGGCTGTCGGCCTCCGTGAGCACCAGCGGCAGTCCCATCCTGACCGCGGCCAGGCCGACCGGGCCCGCCACGTAGCCGCCGCCGCCGAGCACGACCTCCGCGCGGCGGCGTTCCAGGACGCGGCGGGCGGCGCCAACCGCGCGGGCGGCGCGCACGGCAGCGACGCCGGCCTTCAAGGGGTTGCGCCGGTCCAGCCCGCTGACTCGCAGGTAATCGATCTCGTAGCCGGCGGCCGGGACGAGGTCCGCCTCGGCGCGCTCGCGAGTACCGAGGAAGCTGACCTCGGCGCCCTCAGCGCGAAGCGCGTCGGCGACGGCGATCGCCGGTACGACGTGCCCCGCCGTCCCGCCGGCCGCTATCACGACTCGTGCCACTTGCTGCGCGCTCACTCCTTCTACGGGTTGCTCCTCGCTGCGCTCGGAGCACCCTTGAATTACGGGTTCCGCCCTCGACCACGCGCAGTCTCGCAGGGCCCGCGGCCGTGGCGCGGCCTCCGCGCCTCGAGCTGCGGGCCGCCGCCTGCGCGGGTCGCCGGGCAACGTTCAGGATCAAGCCCGTGGCCGCGAGCGTAAGCACCAGGCTCGTACCCCCGTATGAGACGAATGGCAGGGGTACCCCGGTGAGCGGGGCGAGGCCGAGGACCGCGAAGAGGTTGAGTGCCGCCTGGGACATGATCAGCGAGGTGAGACCGGCGGCGAGCAGCTTGCTGAAGCGGTCGCGTGCCCGGTGGGCCGCACGCAACCCGGCGTAGCCGAACATCCCGAAGAGCCCGACCAGGACGAACATCCCCGCGAGCCCGAGCTCCTCGCCGATCACGGCCGCGATCATGTCCGTGTGCGCCTCCGGCAGATAGGAGGCCTTCTGCACACTCTCGCCCAGGCCAACGCCGAAGATCCCTCCCGAGCCGACCGCGATGGTCGCCTGCTTCGCCTGGAAGCCCGAGCCGCTCGTGTCGGTCCCGGGGTGTAGGAACCCGGTGAGGCGTGCCTCCTGGTAGGGGTGGGTGGCGATCATCCCTACGCCGACCACCGCGATCAGGGCGCCCACGGGCGCCAGTGTCCGGGGTCGCACACCCGCCAGGAAGAGCACGCAGCCGACCGCGAAGGAGACGACGATCGCGGTGCCGAGGTCCGGCTCCTTGGCGATCAGGGCCAGGCAGAGCCCGACGACCAGCAGATAGGGGCCGAGGCCGCCGAGGGTCCGTGTGCGGCGAGGCTCGGACGAGAGGAGATAGGCGCCGTAGAGAACCAGCGCGATCTTCGCCAGCTCCGAGGGCTGGAACTGGACCAGCCCGCCTCCCAGCCACCGCTGCGAGCCGTTGACGGTCGTGCCGATGCCCGGCAGAAGAACCGCGAAGAGGAGGAAGAGCGACGAGAGCAGGATGAGTGGGGTCAGCACCCGGGCGGCCGCCACGCCGCGCACCGACGCGATCCGCAAGGCCACGAGCCCGATCGCCCCGAAGATCAGCGTTCGCTCCAGGTAGTAGAAGCCGTTGCCGCCGGTGTTGAGCACCGAGCGCGTCGAGCTGGCGCTGAAGACCATCACCGCCCCGAAGGCGAGCAAGCAGAGCGTCGCCGTGAGCAGCAGGGAGTACTCGAGCGGCGGGGCCGGGGGAGCCTTCTTGGCCTTTCTCGAGCCGCTCACGCCAGCGCCTCCACCAGCTCGCGGAAGCGGTCGCCGCGCTCCTCGAAGTCCTTGAACGCGTCGAAGCTCGAGCAGGCCGGCGAGAGCAGGACGACCTCGCCGGGCTCGGCATCGGCCGCCGCTGCCTCTAGGGCGCTCTCGAGCGAGCCCAGCTCGGAGACCTGGACGCCGGCATCGGCCGCTGGCGCCAGCTCGGCCGCCATCCGCTCGGCGGCCTCCCCGATCAGATAGCAGGCGACACAGCGCTCCCCCACCGCGTCGGCCAGCGGCGCAAAGCTCTCCTGTTTCGCGCGCCCGCCCGCGATCAGGCGGACGCCGCCGTCGAACGCACGAATCCCCGCCACGGCCGACGCGACGTTGGTCGCCTTGGAGTCGTTCACGTAGAGCACGCCGTTCAGCTCGCGGACCCGCTCGAGCCGGTGGCGGACGCCCTGGAAGGTGCGCAGGCCCTCCGCGACCGCGTCGCGCGACAGGCCGGAGGCCAGCGCAGCGGCGGCGGCCGCCATCGCGTTCTCGACGTTGTGCGCCCCGAGAAGTTGGAGTTCCTCCGCGCGGAGCAGCGGTTCGTCCGCCGCGAAGATGACACCGTCGCGCATGCTGAGCTCGCAGTCCGGGTCGGCGCCCGGCTCCTCGGCGGGGCAGAAGCGGACGAGTCGCGCGCACCCCCCGAGGTCACGTCCCTGGAGCTCCGGCGTCTGGCCGTTGTAGACGGCGGCGTCGTCGTTGCCCTGGTTGGCGAAGATGCGGAGCTTCGCCGCCAGATAGTCCTCGAGCGTGCCGTGACGGTCGAGGTGGTCGGGGGCGAGGTTGATGAAGACCGCGCACTCCGGAGAGAAGAACGAGGTGTCCTCGAGCTGGAAGCTCGATGACTCGCAGACCACCGTCGCGTCGGGGTCGATGGCACCGACGATTGAGGCCAGCGGGGTGCCGACGTTGCCGGCGACGGCGACCGGCCGTCCGGCCGTTCGGTACAGGTGGCCGATCAGCTCGGACGTGGTCGTCTTGCCGTTGGTGCCGGTGACGGCGCAGAACGCGTTCGGGATCATTCGCCAGGCGAGCTCGAGCTCGCCTGTGACCTGCGTCCCCCGCTCCCTGGCGGCCTGGACGACGAGAGCGTCATGGGGCACGCCGGGGCTCTTGACCAGCGTTCGGGCACGATCGAGTTGCTGCGTTCCATCCACGCCCAAACTGACTTCGACGCCCGCCTGCTCCAGCCCTGCCGCCTCCTCGGGGCTTCCGGAATCCACCCCGATCACGGTCTCGCCACGGCCGGCGAGCACGCTCGCGATCGCCGCCCCGGAGCGCGCCAGGCCGACCACGAGAAAGGGCCCTTCGGGCATGGGCGGACGCGGCTTTTCGCCTGGGTTCACATAACTATCTTCGCCCTCGGCCCCTCACTCCCTGCGTGCCTGAGCCCTGCCTGACCAGACGGTCCGGAGGGCCAATCGGCGCCTACCTTCGTCGAAAGACTGCCGCTTCTCTTCCGAAGCAGCTACACCCGCAGGCCGGCGGCTTCGAGGGCTTCGGCCCGGGTCGCGAACCACTTTCGCTCCGCGAGCATGCCGTCCCGGATCGTCCACACCTCCGCGACCTGCTGCACGATCTCCGCTTCGCTGCCTTTGGGGATCGTGTGCTGGCGAGAGATCACCACGACCTGCTCGCCCGCCGACAGCAGCTCCTCCAGGTCGATGCGAACGCTGTCGAACTGCTCAAAAACACGCTCGTGATACTCGGTCACCGCCTCACGGCCCTGGTAGACACCCGCCTCCGGCGCACCCGCGTATGCGTGGAATTCAACCTCCGGATGGAGGAGCGGCGGAATATCGGTACTGCTCTCTCCCCCCGGATTGACCCCCCATTCGTTGAAGAACTCGTACGCCCGACGCACGATCTCCAGGTTCTCGTCTGGCATCTCGCCGGCGCTAGGTCCCGATCGACTGCTGGTAGAGCGTGAACCCGATCCCCGAGCAGACCGCGGCGATGATCCAGAAGCGGAGCATGATCTTCGTCTCCGACCATGCCAGGAGCTCGAAGTGGTGATGCACCGGGGCCATCAGCAGGACGCGGCGGCGGAGCATCTTGAAGGTGGCGACCTGCAGCGCGACCGAGAGCGCCTCGATCACGAAGATGCCGCCCGTGATGATCAGCAGGATCTCGGTCTGCGTCATCACCGCCAGGGCGCCTATGGCGCCGCCTAACCCGAGCGAGCCGGTGTCCCCCATGAAGATCGACGCGGGGAACGCGTTGAACCAGAGAAAGCCGATGCAGCCGCCGACCAGGCAGGCTGAGAGCAGGGAGAGGCTGTGCTCGCCCGTGGTGATGAAGGTGATAGCGGTGTAGGCGAGCAGCACGATCGCGCAGCAGCCGGCGGCCAGGCCGTCGAGACCGTCGGTGAGGTTGACCGCGTTGCTCGAGCCCGCGATCACCAGGAAGATCACCAGCGGGTAGACCGCGTCCGGGATGTTGAGGGAGGCGTGCGAGATCCGCAGCTCGAGGCTCGAGTCGAGGCCCACCGTGTGCCGGGCGACGTACCAGAGGCCCAGCGCCAGCGCGAGCTGCATGAGCAGCTTGTAGCGGGCAGAAAGCCCGAGCGAACGGCGGCGAGAGATCTTCAGGTAGTCGTCGATGAAGCCGATCGCCGCGCAGCCGAGCGCCACGCCGAAGACCGCGAGGCTCTGCGTGTCTCGATCCGAGAGGACCAGATAGGGGATCGCGACCGCGGTGAAGATCAGCAGGCCACCCATCGTGGGCGTGCCGGCCTTCTCGTGGTGCTCCTCGGGGCCCTCCTCGCGGATGTGCTGGCCGAACTCCCGCAGGCGCAGGTACTCGATGAACTTCGGCCCCAGGAAGATGCAGAGCAGCATCGTGGCCATGCCGGAAATCAGGATCTCGCCGAGCATCTAGCTCACTGCCAGCTTCTCGGCGATCCGCTCCAGACCGACCGCCCTCGAGCCCTTGACCAGGACCGTGTCCCCGGGACCGAGCGCCGCGGCGAGCGCGTCCGCGGCCGCGTCGGCGTCCGCCACCTGCTGGTCCGGCCCGTACTCGGAGGCCAGCTCCCCCACCCCGATGATCAACTCGACACCGCGCTCGCGCGCGTGCTTTCCGATCTCGCGATGGTAGGCCGCGGCCTCGGGGCCGAGCTCGCGCATCTCGCCGAGGACCGCGAGCCGCCGGCCCTTCGCCGGAAGCGTGGCGAGGTGGTCCAGCGCCGCCCGCATCGAGATCGGGTTGGCGTTGTAGGAATCGTTGATCAGGATGGCGTTCTCCGGGAGCTCCACCAGCTCCCCACGAAGGCGCGAGAAGACTATCCCGGGCGCCCGATCGGCCATCTCGCGGGGCGCGAAGCCCAGCGCCACGCCCGACGCGATGGCCGCCAGCGCGTTGTCGAGGTTGTATGCCTCCACGAACGGCAGCTTGAAGGCATGCTCGCCGGACGGGGTGCGCACCAGCACGTCGGACTCCCCCTCCTCGGCCAGGATCCACGTCGCCTCGACGTCGCCACCCGCACCGAATTGCAGCAGCTTCGGCGCCCGCTCCAGATGTGGCTCGAGTGCTCCGGGCTTCGCCGGGACCACCGCGGTCCCGCCCGGGCGCAGTCCGTCGATGATCTCGGCCTTGGCCGCGGCGATTGCCTCGATGGAGCCGAGCAGCTCGACGTGGACCGGCCCAATGTTGGTGATCACGGCGACGTCAGGCGGGGCGATCGCGCAGAGCTCGGCGATCTGGCCCGGGCCCCGCATCGCCATCTCGAGCACGAGCACCTCCGTGTCCTCGGGTGCGGCGAGGACGGCCAGCGGCAGGCCGATCTCGGTGTTGAAGTTCTCCGGGCTCGCCTGGAGCCTCGCCGGGAGGATCGCCCGGCAGACGTCCTTGACCGAGGTCTTGCCGGTGGAGCCGGTGATGCCCACGACGCGAGCGTCGAGCTTCTCCCGCCAGGCCCGGGCCAGCGATTGGAGCGACGCCAGCGGGTCGGCGGCTCCGAGGATCCAGCTAGAGCCCTCCGTCGCGCCGACCCGCCGCTGTGCGGCGAGCTCGCGCGCCCACTGCGTCCCGACGAGGATCCCCCAGGCCCCCTGGCGAAGGGCGTCGGCGCCGAACTCACCGCCGTCGAAGCTCTCCCCGGGCAGGCCGGCGAACAGGTCGCCCTCGCGGACGTCCCGGGAGTCGATCACGACGCGTTCCGGGCCGCCGGGCCTCCCGCTTGCAAGCACCTCCGCCCCCGCGGCCGAGGCGAGCCGTTCCCCGTCGAGCGCGATCAACTTGCGGCGCTCGCGGCGAGGCGGCGCAGCTCCTCGCGCGCCACGTCGCGGTCGTCGAACGGGACCTTCCGCCCGTCCTCGAACTCCTGGCCCTGCTCATGGCCCTTGCCGGCGATCACGACCGTGTCGCCCTCGGCGGCCCGGCCGAGCGCCATCGCGATCGCGGAGCGCCGGTCGGACTCCACCAGGACCTCGGCATGCGGGTCCTCCGGGATTCCGGCGCGGATCTGCTCGATGATCGCGTCCGGGTCCTCCGAGCGGGGGTTGTCCGAGGTGACCACAGCGATGTCGGAGAGCTCCGCGCCGGCTCTGCCCATCAGTGGCCTCTTGTCGGCGTCACGGTCGCCGCCGCAACCGAATACGCAGATCAGACGGCCGGCCGTGAGCCGACGTGCGGCGGCCAGGACGTTCTCCAGCGAGTCCGGGGTGTGCGCGTAATCGACGATCACGCCGAACGACTGGCCCTCATCGAGGGACTCGAAGCGGCCGGGCACCTGCTCGGCCGACGCCAGCGCGTCCGCCGCCTCCGCCAGGTCGAGCCCGAGCGCGTGCGCCACAGACAGCGCCGCCAGCGCGTTGGAGACGTTGAAGTCGCCGGGCAATGGCGTCTCGACCTCGAGCTCGCCCTCGGGAGACAGGCAGAGGAAGCGCGAGCCCGTCTGGTCGAAGGTGACGCCCCGGGCGCTGAGATCGGCCGCGCCCCCCGCGGCCGAGTACGTGATGCACTCGCCCCCGGACCCGCAGGAGAGCTCGTCCGCCAAGCGCCGGCCGTAGGGGTCGTCGATGTTGAGCACCGAGACGCCGCCGTCGAGCTCGATCAGCGGAGCGCCACCCTCGCCCGAGAAGAGCAGCCGCTTGGCCGCGAAGTAGTCCTCCATGTCGGCGTGGAAGTCGAGGTGGTCCTGGCTCAGGTTGGTGAAGACCTTGACGGAGAAGTCGATCGCATCGGCGCGGTGCAGAACGAGCGCGTGCGAGGAGACCTCCATGGCACAGGCTGTGTCGCCCGCCTCGAGCATCCGGTCGAAGGTCCGCTGCAGGTCGATCGCCTCCGGCGTGGTCCGCTCCACCTCCTCGATCTCGCCGCCGACGATCTGGCGGACGGTCCCCAGGAGGCCGCAGCGCTGGCCGGCGGCCTCGAGCAGATGCCTGACGAGGAAGGCCGCGGTCGTCTTCCCGTTGGTGCCGGTGATCCCCACCACAGTCAGCTCCGAGGTCGGGTCGCCGTTGAAGGCCGCGGCGATCGGCGCCATCGCGGCCCTGGCGTCCTCCACCTGCGCCTGCGGCACGTCGAGGTCCAGCGGGCGCTCGACGACGAGCGCCACGGCGCCCGCCTCGACCGCCGCCGGGGCGAAATCGTGCCCATCCGTCTTCTCCCCGGCGAAGCAGAAGAACAGGGTCCCGGAGCCCACGCGGCGGCTGTCATAGGCCAGATCGCGAACCTCCACGGTCGATTCGCCGCGCAGATCCGCGGCGGCGCCCGACGCTCTCAGCAGCTCACCAAGCTCCATCCCGACGCGATTCTAGGAGCGACCCCGGTTCTGCCGATCTCGCCATCCGCAACGTCGCCTAGCTTTGGCGCATGCGCGACTACAACGCCGACGAGAAGATCGACTGGCATGACTACTACCTCGAGGCGCTCACGCCGGTCCAGACTGTCAGCATCAAGGTCGGGAACCTCCTCTTCACACCGGCCTCGGCGCTGCTGCACACCATCTGGTTCATCGTCTGGTTCGCCGCCGGCCTCAGCATCAACCTGCTGACGCTCGTCGTCAGCCTGGAGGCGATCTACATCACGCTGTTCATCGGCCTCGGCCAGAAGCTCCAGGACACGCGGGCCGCGATCCACGCCAAGGCCGAGAAGGCCGAGGCCCTGAAGGCCGAGGGGCACCGCGAGCAGCTCTCAGAGCAACAGGCGAAGCTGCTCGGGCAGAACACCGACATGACCACCACGATCGAGAGGCTGACGGAGGAGATCCACAACCATCTCGGACTTCGCGACTAGCGCGGGGAACTCAGATCAAGCCCCTCCGAACCGCATACATCGCCGCCTGGATCCGATTCTGAACCTGGAGCTTCGCCAACAGGCTGGAGACGTAGGTCTTGACGGTCTGCTCGCTGATCTGGAGCTCCTCGGCGATCTCCGGATTTCCCTTGCCGTCCGAGATCAACCGAAGCACGTCGAGCTCCCGCTGGGCGAGTCGCGGTTCGCCGGGCAGCGCCCGCGGCGGGGGCGCCCTGCGCACCTGGTGAAGGAGCTCCGCGGTGATGCGTGCCGAGACCTGGGACTCACCGTCCGCCGCCGCCCGGACACCCGAAGCGATCTCCTCGATCGATGCACCCTTGAGGAGGTAGCCGGATGCGCCGGCCTGGATCGACTCGATCAGATCGGCCTCATCGGGCGACACCGTCAGCATCACCACCTGCGTCTCTGGACATCTCGCGGCCAACTGGCGTGTCGCGTCGATCCCCGAGCCACCCGGCATCTGGATGTCCATCAGCGCGACCGCGGGTCGCTTCTTGACGGCCAGCGCAACCGCATCGGCG
>JAWVFG010000222.1:0-8139 GCA_033856335.1 Solirubrobacterales bacterium | reverse complement strand
GCGATCTCGCGCATCAGCTCGATGTGCTGGCGTTGGTCCTCGCCGACCGGCACCTCCTGGGACTTGTAGGCGAGGACGTCGGCGGCCTGCAGCACCGGATAGAAGAAGAGCCCGGCGGAGACGAGCTCGCGCTGCTGCGCTGACTTCTCCTTGAACTGGGTCATGCGGTTGAGGTCGCCGTGCGCCGTGAGCGCGGCCAGGTACCAGGTGAGCTCGGTGTGCTCACGGACGTCGGACTGGCGGAAGAGGATGCAGCGCTCGGGCTCGAGGCCGGCGGCGAGCAGGATCGCGGTCGTGTCGTAGACGTTCTCGCGCAGGGTCGCGGGGTCCCAGGGCACGGTGAGCGCGTGCAGGTTGACGATGCAGTAGATCGCCGGGTCGCCCCGGTCCTGGCCCTCGACGTACTGCCGGATCGCTCCGATGTAGTTGCCGAGGTGCTTGCGGCCCGTCGGTTGGATGCCACTGAAGATGCGCACGGGCGCGGACTATAGGAAGACGTGGCGATCGGCCATCAGCGGCGGACCCTATGCCGGCTCGGCCGCCGGCTCGGACTCGCGCTCCGGCGTCCCGTCCAGGTGCTCGGGGCAATGGGCGCATTCCCCCGCGGGTGCAGCGCGGGGCGCGTCGTAGCTGGCCTCCCGGGGTGGGTTCCGCAGTCCGATCCCGGCGATCGCGCCGCCGACGATCATCAGCGATCCGGCGAGGATCATCGCCAGGTGGAAGCTGTCCTCGGCTCCATTCAGGGTGGCGCTCGACACCGCGGTCGCCTCCGCAGGCGGCAGCTTCGACGTATCGGGTTGCTTCAGGGGATTGTTCTTCGCGTCGGCGACGGCCCGCGCGGCGCCCGCTGACAGGGTCGAACTGTTCAGCTTGCTGTCGATGCTCGATCCGAACTGGCCGGCGATGACGGCACCGAGCACGGCGATTGCCAGCACGCCCGCGATCCGCGAGACGGCGTTGTTGATGCCCGACGCCACTCCGACTCGGTTCTCGGCGACCGAGTTGAGCGCCGTGGCAGTCAGGGGGGCGACGGTCGCAGAGAGGCCGAGCCCGAAGACGATCACCCCCGGCAGAACGTCGGTGATGTAGTTGGGGTCGGACCCGATCCGGGTGAGCAGCAGCAGCCCGATCCCTCCGACGATTGGCCCCACGCACATCGGCACCCGGGGCCCCGTGCTCGTCGCGACCCTGCCGAACACCGGGGAGAGGAAGAAGAGGATCAGCGAGATCGGTGTGGTCGCGAATCCCGCGGCCAGCGGCGAGTAGCCGACCGTCTGCTGAAGGAACAGGGTGACGAAGAAGAAGGCGCCGATCAGACCCGAGTACACGATCAGGGTCTCGATGTTGGTCACGGCGAAATTGCGGACGCGGAACAGGCGAAGATCGAGCATCGAGTGCCGGTAGCGCGACTCCCAGACGATGAACAGCGCGAAGAGCAGAAAGCCGCCGATCAGAGGGACGAACACGAGGGGGTCGTTCCAGCCGTGCATCGGCTGCTGGATCAGCGCAAATACCGGCCCTCCCAGTCCGAGCGCCGAGAGCAGGATTCCCAGCCAGTCGATCGAGCGGTCGGCCTCGGGATCGAGGCTCTCCCGCACGTGCGACCGGGTGAGCAGCACGGTGAAGATGACCAGGGGGATGTTCACCCAGAAGATCGCCCGCCATGAGACGGCCTCCACGATCGCCCCGCCACCGGCCGGCCCGATCACCGTGGCGATTCCCGTCCACGCGGTCCAGGTACCAACCGCCTTGCCGCGCTCGGCCCCTTCGAAGGTCGCCGCCAGGATCGCCAGCGAGCCCGGCACCAGCAGCGCCCCCGCCAGCCCTTGGAGCCCGCGGGCTCCGATCAGAAACCCGCTGGAGGGAGCGAGGGCGCAGAGAATGGAGGTGGCCCCGAAACCGATCAGGCCGATCTCGAAAATCCGCCTTCGCCCGAACTGGTCGCCCAGCGCGCCGCCGACGAGGATCAGCGACACGGTTGCAAGGGCGTAGGCCTCGACGACCCACTGCTGATCGGCAAGTCCCGCGTTGAGGTCGGTTGAGATCGCCGGCAGGGCGACGTTCACCACCGTCGCGTCCAAGAACACGATGGTCGACCCCAAGATCGTCGCGATGATGGTGAAGCGCAGGCGTCGGCGCTCGTCGGACAAGGCCCATCGAGTCTACGGAGCCGACCTCTCCCCAGGCCCCCTTGCGCCCCCGGCTTCGAAGCGAGACACTGGCTCGGTTCGATGCGCGGACAGGTGATCTTCATCGCACTGGCGGCTACGGCGCTGGCGGCCGCCTCGGGCGGCCCAGCGGCAGCGCGGCGGGCCGCGCCGTTGCGGGCGAGGGGGAGCGCCACCTACAGGGCGACCCTGCCGACGGGCTGCACCCACGGCGGGGCACCGTTCGTCACCCACGGGCCGCGGCGGCGGAAGCGAATCGCGATCGGCTTCGACGACGGCCCGAGCGATTACACGCCGAGCGTGCTGCGGGTCCTGCGGAACTTCGACTCGCACGCCACCTTCTTCGAGATCGGCCAGGAGACCGCGGGTCGGGCGGCGACCATGAAGAAGATCCTCGCCCAGGGGAACGAGATCGGAAATCACTCGCTGCACCACGAGCTCGATCCATCCTCCGGCTCGATCCACGAGACGGATCGCCTGATCCGCCGGGCCACCGGATTCCGTCCATGCGACTTCCGCCCACCCGACGGAGCGGTGAACAGCGGGCTGATCTCCCGCGCCCACGCCCAGCACCTGGTCACTGTCAACTGGGAGGTCGACCCGAGAGATTGGTCAGACCCGGGCACCGGGGCCATCGCCGCGAATGTGATCGATCACGCCCACAACGGATCGATCGTCGTCATGCACGACGGCGGCGGCAATCGCAGCCAGACGGTCGCCGCCCTGCCCACGATCCTCTCCCACTTCCGTGACCGCGGCTACAAGTTCGTCACCGTGGCCGAGTTGCTCGGCCACAAGTTTCTGTATCCGGCTTCGCCATAAAGCGCGTTGCTCCTCGGCTTCGCCTACGGAGCACCCTCACACCTCCGGCGGCTCGCGCAACTGGTGCGCGGGGGTGAAGAAGTTCCGGCGGGCAAGCGTGATCGACATGAGCGCGGCGATCGAGACCGCGCCGAGCAGGACGTAGAGAAGGATCAGCTGAAGCCGGACCGCGTCGGTCGGGTTCGCGCCCGCGAGCAGCATTCCCACCATCGTCCCCGGGAAGAAGATCAGGCCCGTCGTCTTGGTCGAGTCGACCAGCGTGATCATCCCCGAGCGCAGGCTGCGCTGGACCAGCGGGGTCACCGCCTGGGAGGAGGTCGCGCCGAGGGCGAGCGTTGCCTCGATCTTCCGCGCCTGCTCGTGGACGTCCTCGCCGAGCCGGTTGAGGGCGACCGCCGCGGACGTCATCGAGTTCCCGATGACCATCCCGCCGACGGGGACCAGGTAGCGCGGCGTCCCGGGGAAGATGCCGAGGCCGACTACGAGGCCGAGCGTCGCCGCGGCGGCCACGGCAAGCGAGATGAGCAATGGCCAGAAGGCGTTCGGGACCTGACTCGCGCGATGGCGCGCCGTGAACGCACCGAAGACGACCATCACCGTGATCAGGGCGATGACGAGCAGCGCCGAGTCCTGATCGAAGATCACCGTGATCACGAAGCCGATCGCGGTCAGCTGGACGAAGGACCGCACCACGGCGATCCCGATGTCCTCCTCGAGGCCGGCATGCCACGAGCGGGATGCGATCGCCGCGATGCCGACCAGCGCGAGAGCCGCGGCGACCTCGCCGACGGTGACGTGGATCGATGAGGCCGCGAGGATCACGTCGCGGCCTCCACCGGCTCCGCCAGCAACTCGGCCGCCGGCCCCTGCGCGGTTACCCGGCCTTCCTCGATCCGGACGACGTAGTCGGCGAGGCGACGGGCTTGCTCCATGTCGTGGGTGACCAGCACGATCGAGATCGCCGTCCGCGCGCGCAGCCGCCGCAAAGTTCCCTCCACCGCGTCCCGTGCCGCCTCGTCCAGGGCCGAGGTCGGCTCGTCCAGGAGCAGCACGCGCGGTTGGAGAGCGAGAGCCCGGGCCAGCATCACCCGCTGCTGCTCGCCCACCGAGAGCTTGGACGAATCCCGACCCTCGAACGTCGGGTCGAGCCCGGCCAGCTCGAGGCAGCTGCGCGCGTCGAAGCTGTGGCCGATCAGCCGAGGGCCGAACGCGATGTTGTCGTGGACGGTTCCATCGATCAGCGCCGGCAGCTGCGGGACGAGGCTGACCTCGCGGCGCAGCGCGAGCGGATCGCGCTCCCGCACGTCCGTGCCCTCGTAGACGACTCGCCCGGAGTCCGGGTCGGCGAGCCGGTTGAGCAGCCGCAGCAGGGTCGACTTGCCGCTGCCGGACGGCCCGACGACCGAGTTGGCGCCCACCGGCAGGCGCAGGCTGACGTCACGAAGCACGAGCTTCCCCGATCGCGAATAGCTGACGTCGTCGAGCTCGAAGAGCACCTCCCGATTATCCGGCGCGGGGCTAAAGGCACCCGCATAATCGGTGGCGTGCCGAAAGCGAAGGCCAAGCCGCCCTCAGAGGATGGTCCCAGGGAGAAGATGCCGGCCCGGCTCGAGCCGATGCTCGCGAAGCCCGGCGAGGTCCCCGAGTCGGACTCGGATGACTGGGGCTACGAGATCAAATGGGACGGCGTCCGCGCGCTCGGGTACGCCGACCACGGCAAGTGGTCGATGCTGAGCCGCCGGCTGGAGGACGTCAGCGTCCGGTACCCGGAGCTCGCCGCTATCGCCGAGACGATGAGCGACCATTCTGCGGTCCTCGACGGGGAGGTGGTTGCTCTCGACGCCGAGGGCAGGCCGCGCTTTCAGCTGATCCAGAGCCGGATGGGCCTGACCTCGCCGGCCGCGATCAAGGCCCGCATGACGGAGCAGCCGGTTGACTACGTGATCTTCGACCTCCTCCATCTCGACGGGCACCGCGTCCGGGACCTGCCATACGTCAAGCGCCGCGAGCTGCTCGAGGGCCTCGGCCTGGACGGTCCGCGCTGGCGCACTCCGCGCTTCCGGCTCGGCGGCGGCGCCGACCTGCTCGAGGCGGCTCGCCGCCAGGGCCTGGAGGGCATCGTCGCCAAGCGCACCGACAGCCCCTACCGAACCGGCAAGCGCACCCGCGAATGGGTCAAGACCCGCGTCTGGCGCCGCCAGGAGTTCGTGATCGGCGGCTACATCCCCGGCGAGGGCCGGCGTGCCAAGCGGGTCGGCTCGCTGCTCGTCGGCTACTACGACAAGCGGCGCTCCGAGCTCCGCAAGGGCCAGAAGCAGAATCTCCATTTCGCCGGCGGCGTCGGGTCAGGGCTCAAGGAGGCCGACCTCGAATACCTCACCCGCGAGCTGCACAAGCGCGAGCGCCCCGACAGCCCGTTCGACGTGGGTGCGCCGGCGGGCCCGAAGGCGCGTCTCGCGGTCTGGTGCGAGCCCGACCTCGTCTGCGAGGTCTCGTGGACCGAGTGGACCAACCAGGGGACCCTCCGGCAACCTGCGTTCAAGGGCATGCGGGACACCAGCGACAAAGACCCGCGCGAGGTGGTCAAGGAGTTCTAGGCGCGACCGTGTGAGCGATGAGTTTTCGCCGTGCGCGGGGTCGTATGAGACATGGAACGCAAGCGAGCGCCCGGTTGGCAACGCATGCCCAGGGGTAATCTCCGACATGTCGAAGGATTCGGATTGAGGTGATTGAGCATGGCTAGGGCGATATGGAGCGGATCGATCAGTTTCGGGCTGCTCAACGTGCCCGTGAAGCTCTACAGCGCGGTCTCAAAGCAGAACGTGCGCTTCCGCGAGCTGCGGGAGGACGACGGCTCACGGGTGAAGCACAAGCGGGTGGCTGAGACCGACGGCAAGGAAGTCCCCTACGAGAAGATCGTCAAGGGGTACGAGTACGCGCCCGACCAGTACGTGGTCCTGGGCCGCGATGAGCTCTCCGAGCTCGACCCCAAGAGGACCCGCGCGATCGAGATCCAGGACTTCGTCGACCTGGACGACATCGATCCCATCTACTTCGAGCAGCCCTACTACCTCGGCCCCGACAAGGGCGCCGCCCGCGCCTACGCGTTGCTGGTGCACGCGATGAAGGAGTCGCGCAAGGTCGCGATCGCACGCTTCGTCCTCCGCAACAAGGAGCACCTGGCCGCGATCCGCCCGATGGATGACGTCCTCACCCTGACGACCATGCGCTTCCACGACGAGGTCACCTCCCCGAGCGACCTCGACGGCGAGGTCTTCGAGGAGGAGAAGCCCAAGAAGCCCGAGAAGCGCGAGCTCGAGATGGCCAAGCAGCTGATCGAGTCACTGGCCAGCGACTTCAAGCCGAGCAGCTACCGCGACGAGTACCGCGAGGAGCTGCTCGACCTGCTGGAGCGCAAGGCCGCCGGCAAGGCCCTCGTCAGCGCCCCCACAGAGGAGCCCAAGCCCACCAAGGCACCCGACCTGATGGCCGCGCTCGAGGAGAGCCTCGCTGCGGTCAGGGGCGACGAGGCCGAGACGGACGGCAAGGCCCGCACAAAATCGGCGGCCACAAAAACCGCCGCCGGACAAAAGGCGAAGCCCAAGCCCAAGCCCAAGGCGAAGGCCAAATCAGCTTCGAAGTCGAAGTCATCGTCCAAGAGCTCCAACGGCCGTAAGACGACCGCGCGCAAGAAGGCCAAGGCATAGCCAAGGCGCAGGAAGTCACGATCGGTCGGCGCAAGGTCAAGCTGACCAACCTCGACAAGGTCCTCTACCCGAAGACCAGGACCACCAAGGCCGAGGTGATCGACTACTACGCCCGGGTCGCCGACGCGATCCTGCCCCATCTCCGCGGTCGGCCGCTGACGCTTCGCCGCTTTCCCGAGGGAGTGGGAAAGCCGCAGACCTCGTTCTTCGAGAAGAACTGCCCCAAGCACCGCCCCGACTGGGTCAAGACAACGCCCATCTACGTCGACCGGCGGGCGGGCGAGATCGACTTCTGCATGTGCCAGGACCTCCCCACCCTGACCTGGATGGCGCAACTGGCCGCGCTGGAGCTTCACCCCTCTCTGTCGAAGGCGACGCGCATCGAGCAGCCAACGGTGCTGGCCTTCGACCTCGACCCTGGGGCTCCGGCCGGCCTGGTCGAGTGCTGCAATGTCGCGCTGCGGGTGAGGAAGCTCTTCGACGCCTTCGGGCTGGATTGCTTCCCCAAGGTCTCGGGCGGCAAGGGCCTGCAGGTCTACGTCCCGCTCAACACCCGGGTGACCTATGAGCGGACGAGTCCGTTCGCGAAGGCAGTCGCCCAGCTGCTCGAGAAGGAGACGCCGAAGGAGGTCGTCTCGAAGATGGCCAAGGTCGACCGCCGCGGCAAGGTCTTCGTCGACTGGAGCCAGAACCACCAGAAGAAGACGACTATCGCCGTCTACTCGCTGCGGGCGCGCGAGCGCCCGACCGCCTCGATCCCGCTGCATTGGCGCGAGGTCGAACGGACGGCGAAGGGCGGGGACGCCGAGAAGCTTCGCTTCGAGATCCCCGCTGCGATCAAGCGCGTCGAGAAGGAGGGCGACCTATTCGAGCCGGTCCTCTCGGCCAAGCAGAAGCTTCCGGACATCGGAGCGCTCGGCGAAGGCTGACTAGAGCGGTTGGCGGATGACCGGGTTGCGGTTGGCCGCCACCTCGTCGAGGCGTCGGACCGGGGTCGTGTAGGGCGCGCCCAGTGCGATACCCGGGTCCTCGCCCGCCTCCTCGAGGATCGCCTCAATCGCCTCCGCGAAGGCGTCGAGCGTCTCGCGCGTCTCAGTCTCGGTCGGCTCGACCATCAGGGCCTCGTCGACGAGCAGTGGGAAGTAGACCGTCGGCGGGTGCATGCCGAAGTCGAGCAGCCGCTTGGCGATGTCGAGCGTCTTGATGCCGAGCTCCTTCTTCGCGGGCGCACCGGAGAGGACGAACTCGTGCATCGGCCGGCGGTCGAAGGCCACCGGCGTGTACCTGCCGGCCCTCCCCTCGCCGAGCTTGGCGAGCAGGTAGTTGGCGTTCAGCACGGCGGTCTCGGATGCCTCCTGCAGCCCGTCGCCACCGAGGCTGAGCATGTAGGCATAAGACCGGACGAACACGCCGAAGTTCCCCTGGAAGCCGCGTAGGCGCCC
>JAWVFG010000221.1:0-23360 GCA_033856335.1 Solirubrobacterales bacterium | reverse complement strand
TCCCTGATGCCGGAGCTGGCGATCTTGCCGACCCGCAGGAGCTGGGCCTGGGAGAGGTGGCTCGTGCCGACCTGCCGCTTGATCTGAGCCGCGGTGGCCTGGTCGCCCTGCGAGCAGATCTGGTCCGCCGTTGCGATGAACTGGTCCTTCGAGATGTTGGATGCCGCGATTGCGGTCAGGGTCCGGGTGGTGGAGCCGGCGGCAGTGGTGCCGTCGCTTCCGCCGCCACAGCCGGCCGCGAGCAGGACGATCGCCGAGGAGACGGCCGCCGTCGGTAGTGCGATGCGCATCGGATCTCCCTTTCTTCTAGGTGAGATTGGGTGTATGTGCGTTCGCCACCGGCCGGCGAATCGGGCAAGGTAGCCGCTGCGGGGGCCCTGTGTCGCAGCTCGTCAGGCCGGAGTGTTGTCCAGGGACCGCCACAGATACAGGCCGGCGAGAGTCCGGTGAGGTCGCCAAGCCTCCGCGATCCGGTCGATCTCCTCGGGCCCCGGGAGTTCCTCCATCCCGTAGGCGACCTGGATCGCGCGCCGGATGCCGAGGTCGCCCGCCGAGACGACGTCGTGACGACCGAGGTGGAAGATCAGGAACATCTCGGCGGTCCACCGGCCGATTCCCTTGACCTCGACCAGCTCGGCGCACACGTCCTCGTCGGAGAGGTCCTTGAGGCGACCAAGCTCCAACCGGCCATCCTTGATCCGGGCCGCGAGGTCGCGCAGGAACTCGACCTTGGCGTTGGAGAGCCCGGCCTTTCGAAGGGTCTCGGGTCTCCGTCGCAGAATCTGCTCCGGGGTCGGCATCGTGCCGTCGAATATCGCGAGCAGCTTGTTCCAGATCGAGGCTGCCGCCTTGGTCGAGAGCTGTTGGCCGACGATCGCCCTGGCAAGCGCTTCGTAGCCGTTGGGGCGGCTACCTCGCCGGTCGATGTCGGGGTGAATCGGGCCCTGTGCCTCCATCACCCGGCGCAGGACCTTGTCGGAGCGCATCAGCTCGCGGTCGTCCGCCCGCCATTTCGGGGCCATCGCTAGCTCAACGCCCGCAGGCGGCCATTCGTGAGATCCCTAGACGCGCTGGATCAGCGTGCCGGTGCCGAGCCCGCCGCCGCAGCACATGGTCACCAGGCCGGTCTCCTTGTCGGAGCGCTCCAGCTCGTGGAGCAGCGTCGTGATCAGGCGCGCGCCGGTCGAACCGAGCGGATGGCCGATCGCGATCGCGCCGCCGTTCACGTTGACGCGATCCATGTCGGGCTCCAGCTCGCGCCGCCAGGCAGCGACGACCGAGGCGAAGGCCTCATTGATCTCGACCAGGTCGATGTCGTCCATCTTCATCCGGTTGCGCTTCAGGATCAGCTGCGTCGCGGGGATGGGACCGGTGAGCATCATCACCGGGTCGACGCCGACGGTCGTCTGATCGACGATCTTGGCGCGGGGCTTCAGGCCGAGCTCATCGGCCTTCTCGCGGTTCATCAGCAGCACTGCCGCAGCGCCGTCTGAGACCTGCGAGGAGTTCCCGGCGGTGACTTTGCCGTCCTCCTTGAAGGCGGGCTTCAGCGAGGCGAGCTTCTCCGCGCTGTCCTCGGTCGGCGGGCGGATGCCCTGGTCGGTGACGTAGGTCGTCCCGTTGTTCTTCCAGGGGATGATCTCGCGCTCGAAGCGGCCCTCCTCGGTCGCCTGATGGGCGAGCTGGTGGGAGCGGAGGCCGATCTCATCCATCTCGGAGCGGGGGATCTCCCACTTGTCGGCGATCATCTCGGCCGAGATGCCCTGGGGGACGAGGTTGTAGCGCTCCATCAGCGCGGGCGAGAAGGCGAAACCATGCTCCTTCATCACCTCGGCGGAGTCGGCGAAGGAGATGTGGCCCATGTGCTCGACGCCGCCGCCGATGGCGACGTCATGGACGCCGGAGGCGATCAGCGCGGATGCGAAGTTGACGGCCTGCTGGGCCGATCCGCACTGGCGGTCGACCGTGGTCGCGGGAGTCTCCATCGGAAGGCCGGCCTCGAGCCAGGCGTTGCGGGCGATGTTGATGCCCTGCTCGCCGAACTGCTGGACACAGCCGGAAACCACGTCCTCGACCTCGGAGGGGTCGATCCCGGCCCGCTCGATGACGGAGGCGTAGGTCTTCGCGAGCAGGCTCGAGGCATGGACGTCCTTGTAGTAGCCCTTCTCCTCATGCCCACGACCGACCGGCAGGCGGGCTGCCTCCACGATCACTACCTCGCGTCCACTGAACTTTCCGTTCTCAGCCACCTGGGCCCTCCTCAGTCGGTTTCTTCAAGCAACCAAGCGTTGCAGACCTGAGCATACAACGATCGACTGGCGAGTCAGCCAGTAGCTGGCGTGATACACACCCGCGCGTGGCGGGCTTCGAGACATATGAGCGACCGGCGATCGCGGGAAGCGGGACGATCGCCTGCGGGCTCGCGGCGTGCGCCAGCGTCGCCTCCAAGACCGTGCTCCTGGCCCGCTCGGACGCGTCAGCCTGGAAGGCCGAGGAGCAGGCGCACGCCCTCTCCGCAAAGGTGGACGGGGGCGACGCGAAGCGGATCAAGGTGACGACCGCGCCCGCCGACCTGGCCTCGTGTGACGTGGTGATCGAGGCCGTGGTCGAGGAGCTCGAGCCGAAGGTCGAGCTGCTCAAGACGGTCGGCCAAGCCGCCGGCGACGCGGATCTGGCGTCGACCACCTCCTCTCTCTCCCTGGACGAGCTCGGCTCGGGCAGCGGGCACGCGGATCGCACCTTCGGGCTGCACCCGTTCAACCCGGTCGTGCGGATGGAGCTCGTCGAGCTCTGCGTCCCCGATCCCGCCCGCGACGAGATCGGCCCACGCGCCCGCAACTGGTGCGAGTCGATAGGCAAGACGGTCGTCGATGTCCCGAATGAGCCCGGATTCGTCGTCAACCGCCTGCTCTTCCCCTACCTCTTCGACGCCGTGCGGCTGATGGAGCAGACCGGCATGAAGGCGGAGGAGGTCGACCGCTGCATGACCCTCGGCGCGAACTACCCGATGGGGCCGCTCGCCCTGATCGACCTGATCGGCGCCGACGTGGCGGTCGCGATCGGCGAGGCGCTCTATGCGGACAGCCACGAGGATCATCACCGGCCGCCCGGGCGCCTGATGTCCCTCGTGGACCAGGGCAAGCTCGGGCGGAAGTCCGGGGCCGGCTTCTACGACTACTGACTGAGATTGATCACGAGCTGGTCGACGGTCTCACCGACCTTGTCGAGGACCGCGGGGTCGAGCTTGTCGAGCGTGTCCTGGGTGCCGTTCTTGTAGGGGTACGACCAGTCGATCAGGTCGATCGAGGGGATCCGCTGGTCGAGAAACGGAATGTGGTCATCGATGATCGGCGTCTGGGTCCCGCTCGGGAAGACGTCCCCGGCTCCTACCTGTGCGGCGGCCTGGCGAAGCTGCGCCCAGAGCGCCGTGCTCGAATTGGTCTCGCGTGGGATTCGCGCGGCCTTGTTGGCGATGTAGTCGAGCAGGATCATGTCGCCGACCTGTCCGGGGTGGGAGGCGGCATACACCCTCGAGCCGCGCAGGGCGCAGTACTGGAAGTTGCGGTCCTCGCAGCCCGGCGGAGCCTCCTCGCCATCGAAGAGGACGAAGCGAATCTCCCGATGGCTCGCGGGCAGATCGGCGCGGAGGTCGCGCGCGATCTCGACCAGCGCGGCCGTCCCCGCGGCGCTGTCGTTGGCGCCGACGAACCCCTTCGGCCGGTACTGCGTGTCGTAGTGAGCCCCGATCAGAATCGCCGGGGGGCGCCCGGGGAGCGTGCCGAGAATGTTGCGGAGCCCCTGTTGCGGGCCGCTGCTCGGGAAGGCCTCGAGTGCACCGTTCGGCAGCATCGAGCGCAGCTGGGTCGCAAGGCGCCTGAGCTGTGGGGACCCGGCCGGTCGTGGGCCGATGGCGACCTGACGCTGGACGAGCGACATCGCGCGAATCCCGTCGAAGCGATTCGGATGGGCAGAGCTCCCGCAGCCGGCCAGTGCGACACCGGCCAACAGGAGCACGGCGAAGCTACGCGGCCTGCTTCCCCTTGCGCTTGACGCGCGACTTCGTTCCGATCGGAGGCACCGCGGGCTCGTCATGGCGGCCGGAACGATCCCAGATCACATCGGCCTCCGAGACGCCCTGCTTGCTGGCCTCCGCCTCGACTTCGCCCCAGGGAAGCTGCGCCTCGGGGAGGTCATCCCACCGGGCCAGGTCGAGAGCCTCCAGCGCGCCCTCCAGTGCCGGCCCCCGGTGCTCCTCCGAGCGGAGCACCGCCCTGACCACCTCAAGCTGCTTGTCGCTGAAACGGACGACCCACATGTGGCCTCCTCAGACCAACTGTCTGGATTTCCGGCAACGTAGAGCCCTAAACGGACGGAAGGGGAAAAGTCCTGCAACCTCCGGGTTACGCGCCCGTCGGGCGGATTCGAACCGCCTCGATGCGGTTCTCGCGGACCGACTCGACGCGGATCTCGAACCCGTCCGCGCTGATCAGGTCCCCCCGTTTAGGCAGGCGCCCGAGCTCGCCGAAGACGTATCCGCCGATCGAGTTGAAGGCATCGGTGTCCACCGGGAGCTCGATGCCCCGATCGGCGAGATCGCCGAGCGAGACGTGGCCGCGCACGTACCAATCTCCGTTTGCCAGCTGCCTCAGGGAGCCGGCGAGCGGGTCCGTCTCGTCCTCGATCTCGCCGACCACCTCCTCGAGGATGTCCTCGACCGTGACGATGCCGACCGTACGCCCGTATTCGTCGACGACGACGCCCATCGATGAGCGCTGCCTCTGCAACTCGGTGAGCAGATCGTCGAGCGGCTTAGTCTCCGGGACGATCAGCGCGTCGCGAACGGCGCCCTCGATCTTCGCCTCCGGGCCCTCGGCCATCAACAGCCGCACGAGGCGCAGCGCGTGGACCATGCCCCGCACGCGGTCCGGGTTTCCATCGTCGACCACGACCAGCCGGTTGTGCCCGGAGGAGATGCACAGGTCCAGGGCGTCCGAGACATTCGACGAGTAGTCCACGGTGACCACCGCGGGGATGGGCGTCATCACCTCGCGGGCCTCCTGCTCGTGCAGATGGAAGACGCCGCGCAGCATCACCGCCTCGCCGGGATCGAGCTTGCCTCCGACGGCGGATTGGGAGATCAGCATCTGCAGGTCCTCTGAGGTCGGCTGTTCCTCGAGCTGGCCCGGGCGCACGCCGAACATCCGCACGATGCCGTTGACGACCCAGGTGAGCCCGACGGTGAAGGGGGCGCTGATCCGGCGGAACCAGCGCAGAGCGCCCGACAGACGCCGTGCCGTTCCCTCCGGGCGGGAGATGGCGAGCAGCTTCGGGACCTGCTCGCCGACCGAGATCTGGAGGGCGGTGACGAGGATGAAGGCGATCGCGACCGAGATCGTCACGGCCACGCCGTGGGAGAGAGAGCCGAAGGCCGGCTTGATCAGGGAGGCGACGGCGGGCTCGACCAGCGCGCCGATCCCAATAGAGGCCATGGTGATCCCGACCTGGCAGGCGGAGAGGTACTCGTCGATCTGGTCGAGCTGGCCCAGGACAACCGACGCACGCCGGTTGCCCTCGCTGGCGAGCTGCTCGAGGCGGGACCGGCGCGAGCGGACCAGGGCGAACTCCGCCGCCACGAAGACGCCGTTGATCGCGATCAACACGACCAGCAGGGCGAGGAGGAGAGCGTTCATCGTCTGTGCCCGGCTTCAGGCTGCCGGCGGCCGGCCGGGTTGCTGACGCCCACTTGGGCGCACGTACTTCGAGGGGGGTCGTCGTCGGTCACAGGCGACCGGGCAAGGCTACCGGACGCCGTGACGGTGTTTTCGGCGGCGCTTGCGGCGACGCTTCTTTCACCTTCGATGCCGCCCCGCAACCCCCCCGGCGCAGGCGTGGGCGCCGGGGCCGGAAGCGCGACCGCAGGCACTGCCAAGCGTCGCTAACTACGCGAGCTCTTCGACCTTCTTCGCCAGCTCGAAGTCGTTCTCGGTGATCCCGCCCTCGGCGTGGGTCGAGATCGCGACCTCGACCTGGCTCCACGAGATGGCGATGTCGGGGTGATGCCCCATCTCCTCGGACGGGCCGACGAGCGAGTCGACGAACTTCACCGAGCCGACGAAGTCCTCGCGATCGAAGCTCTTGACGATGTACTCGCCGCGCTGGCGCCAGCCATCGAGGCCCTTGAGGCCTTCCTTGATCTGCTCGTCGTTCATAAGTGCCATATTCGTCGGGTGCGAATCGCGAGCCTGGTCCCGTCCGCAACCGAGATGCTATTCGGCCTCGGCCTGGGCGATCAAGTCGTCGCCGTCACCCACGAGTGCGACTACCCGACCGAGGCGTCGCGCAAGCGCCATCTGACGCGGAGCCTCGTCCCCGCATATTCGGCGTCCACAAACTCCGCCGCATATTCGGCGGCCACAAACACCGCCGCCGGACCTACCGCGGGCGAGATCGATGCCGCCGTCAGGCGGCTGACCCGGGAGGGCAAGCATCTCTACGCGCTTGACGAGGAGGCGCTGGCGGAGCTCGACGTCGACCTGATCGTCACCCAGGCTCTCTGCGAGGTCTGCGCAGTCTCCTACGACGACGTCGTCGCCGTGGCCGCCCGGCTGCCCAGCAGGCCGCGGGTGATCTCCCTGGACCCGAACGACCTCGGCGAAGTGCTCGACGACTTGGACCGGCTCGGCGAGGTGACCGGCGTGAGGGATCGTGCCGCCGAGCTGCGCGCTTCGCTCGAGGCCCGGCTGGCCAAGGTTCGCTCTGCCGTGGATGGCGCCGCGCGTCCCACCGTCCTGCCGCTCGAGTGGCTCGACCCCCCGTTCACCGGCGGCCACTGGGTCCCGGAGATGATCGAGATCGCCGGCGGCGAGCCGCTGCTCTGCGTCCGGGGCGGCAAGTGCCCGACCGCCGGCTGGGATGAGATCGCCGCAGCGAATCCCGACGTCGTGGTCGCAATGCCGTGCGGCTGGGATGCACGCCAGGCCCGGGCCGAGATCGAGGCCCACCCCGCCGAGGTCGCCGCCACCGGCGCGGAGCTGATCTGGGCGGTGGACGGCGCGGCCTCCTTCTCGCGGCCCGGCCCTCGCCTGGTCGACGGAACCGAGCTGCTCGCCCACCTGCTGCACCCGGATAGGGTTGGCGCCCCCGAGGGCGTACCTTTCGAGCCGGTGCCCGCCACCGACCTGGCGGGCCGGCGCTAGATCGCGAGAGGAGAGAGCATGGGCCTCAACTGGGCCGAGCACAGCGTCGAGATCGACGCACCAATCGAAACCTGCTTCGCCGCGATCATCGACTACGAGACCTTCCCGACCTGGCAGGGCGCGGTGGTCGACACCGAAATCCTCGACTGGGACGATCAGGGCCGCGGCAAGCGCGTCCGCCTGTTCGTGGACGCCAAGGTCCGCAAGGTGGACTACACGCTCGACTACAGCTACGACGAGCCCAAGAGGATCGAGTGGGACTTCATCGAGGGCAACGGCATCAACGCAGCCGACGGCCACTACCTGTTCGAGGACCTGGGGGGTGACCGCACCCGGGCGACCTACAAGCTCGGCCTCGAGGTGGGCATCCCTCTCCCAGGGCCGGTTGCCCGCCGCGCCCACAAGTCGACCCTGAAGGGATCGGTCGAGGACCTGAAGAAGGAGGCCGAGCGCCGGGCGGCGGAGTCGGCGAAGGCGAGAGCGAGCAACGGCGATCGCGCGACGAAACGGGAGGCTGAGCTGGCCGAGAAGGTGGGGATCAAGACCCCACCGCCGAAGCGCCCGACCCCCACCGCTCACGAAACTGAGGATTGGGACCATGGCCCTGGCGCCGGGTCCGCCACCGAGCTGCCGGGACAGCTGGTCGGCCATGCGGCCTCGCTCGGCCGCCGCGCCGCTGAGGGGGGCGTCCGAACGGCGCGCGACGTGAGCGAGGGCGCCGCGAGTGCGGGCCTCGGGCTGGCACGTCGCGCGGTGGGCGCTGGGCTCGGAGTGGCCGGCGCCGTCAGGGGCCGGCTCCGCGGGCTACCCCGCGACCGCTAGAGCGCCGGCGAACGTCGCCGCGATCATCACCACGATCCCGGCGAGCTCCAGGGTGAATCCCGGGCGGCCGCTCATCCGCCGCTCCACGAACATCACCAGGAGAGCCGCCACCGCACCGCCGACCAGGCCACCGATGTGGCCGCCGACGGAGATCCCCGAGATGGAGAACGTGAGAACCAGGTTGAGGACCACGAAGAGGCCGAACTGCTGGGCGATCTGCTCGACGCCGCGACCGCGCGCGACCACGATGACCGCGGCCATCAGCCCGAAGATCGCGCCTGAGGCGCCGACCGTGAGGGTGTTGGGATCGACGATCAGCGCGCCGAGCGATCCAGCGACCAGCGAAACGAAGTAGATGCCGACGAAGCGAGGCGTCCCGATTCCCGGCTCGAGGATGCTGCCGGCGATGTAGAGGACGTACATGTTGAGCAGCAGGTGCAGGATCCCGGCGTGCAGGAAGCCTCCGGTGATCACCCGCCACCAATCGCCGTTCGCGATATCCGGCCCCCGCAGGCCGGCGTCCACGACCACCTGGCCGCCGCCGTTGAGCGATCCCGCTCCTCCGCCGAGCAGCTCGACGAGGAAGACGATGACGTTGAGCCCGATCAGGGCAAACGTCGCCGGCATCTTCGAGGAATCGGCGGCGAAGGCGCCCTGTCCGACCCGGACCTTGGTGGTCTGCGTTGCGCATTCGGGGCAGCGCATTCCCACCGACGTCGAGGTCATGCACTCCGGGCAGATCGGCCGGCCGCAGTTCGAGCAGGACACGCCGGTCTCGCGGTTCGGATGGCGGTAGCAGCTCTGGCGCTGGGTCTGAGTGGCTTCCATCGACGGCCAGCCTAGATGAGACCGGTCGTCGGCCAGGCCGTTTGACGAGCAGTTCGGGAGAATGGAGCATGCCCAAGGAGGAGGTAGCGATGGAGGAATCAAATCCCGCGAGGCTCTACTGCCTGCTGGTCGGTGGGGTCCTGGTAATCGCCGGAATCATCGGCTTCTTCTACGAGGCGAGCTTCGCGTCGGGGGATTCGATCCGGACCCAGGACGTCTTCGGAATCCTCTCGGTGAATGGATGGCACAACGTCCTTCACATCGCGATCGGCGCGCTGCTGCTGGTGGCCGCCGGGTCGGCCGCGCGGCCGGCCGCCCTGTTCGTCGGGCTCCTCTACATCGTCCTGTGCGTGCTCGGCTTCATCGCGACGGGGCACGGCGGGATCGCCTTCTTCGCCAAGGGCGACGTGCTGTTCAAGCTGGTGCCGGTCAACAACGAGGACAACGTGCTGCATCTGATCCTCGGGATCACCGGTGTGATCGCTGCCTTGGCGTCCCGGCCGGCGACCCGAGTCGCCGCGGCGACCTAGCCCCGCTGGTCGAGGCGGTTGCGGACCTCGTCCGCGAGCTCCGAGACCTGATCCGCGATCCCGGAGAGGCGGGACGGCCGCTTCCGGCGGCGCAGCTCCACCAGCACCAGGCCGCCGGCCGCGACCCCGCCGGCGGCGATCGCGGCCGCGGGGCGCACCCAGTTGCGAGGCTGGCGCAGGGAACGAAGCTCCGATTCCGATAGCTCCTCGGCCCAGGCGGAGAGCTCCTCCGCGGCGGCCTCGGTGACCGCGCTCAGGGTTTCCTCGAGCCGGCCGGAGAGGTTGTCCGGCGGCTCGATCGGCCGCAGGGCGGAGCGCAGGAGGCTCTCGACGTCCCGGGAGGGGTCAGCCGCCATTGGCGCTCATCTCCTCTTCGAGCTGCTTGATGGCACGGTGAATCAAGACCTTGGTGGCTCCGTCGGAGCGGTCAAGCGACCTGGCGATCTCGCGGTTGTCCATGCCGAGCGCGAACCGCATGATCAGCGCGTCGCGCCTGTCGTCGGGTAGGTGCTGAAGGTGCTTCATGACGTTCTTGAGCTCCTCCCTGCCCTCGACGATCTGCTCGGTGCCATGGGGCGCGGCGATCGGCTCCGACTCGTCGAGGGCCCTCTGTGGGCGCCGGGCGCGGTCGCGGTGGTAGTTGGAGGCGAGGTTGTGGGCGATGCGGATGAGCCACGGGCGCAGCGGGCGACCATTCGACTCGCGGCGCGCCCGCTCGAAATGGCGGTAGGCCTGAAGAAATGCCTGCTCGGTGACGTCCTCGGCGTCGTGATGGTTGCCGACCCGGTAGTACGAGTACGAGTACACATCGCGCAGATGATCGCGATAGAGGCTCTCGAAGGCGAGATCGAGCTCCGCCTTTGACTCGCTCGACCCACCGTTCTGAGCCGAGCCCTTCTCCAAGTCCGACACACAGCAAGCGTACCTCCGGCCGGGCTCATGCCGCCCGGCCTCCCACGGTCGGTTCGCGCCTTGCGCGTTCCGCCTGCCTGACCCGTGACATCCATTCGGCCGGGGAGAGCTCGCCCGCGATCAGCCCGGTCAGGCCATCGAGAGCGGTGCTGCCCATTCCGGCCTTGCGCACCGCCGCGGCGATCAGCGGCACGGAGTCGAGAGCCTCCGAGGCCTGGCCGATGATCTCCGGGATCTGCTCGGCGGGAGTTCCCTCGCCCAGCAGCTCGCCCGCTCGGCGGTTGCGGCTGCCCTCGGCGAGAATCGTGGCCGTCAGGTCGCCAACCCCGGCGATGCCGGCAAAGGTCTCATGTTCGGCTCCACGTGCGCGGGCGTACGCGACGCACTCGCGCCAGACCTGCGCGGTCGCGATCCCGGCGGCGTTCATGCCCTGAGCCTGCGCGGCCGCCCCAGCCAGGGCGGCGGCGTTCTTCGCGGCGCCCGCCACCTCCACGCCGATCATGTCCTCAGACCGCTCGCAGACAAGGCCCGCCTCGTCGAACACGCCGCCGAGCTGGTCGCGGAGGTCCGCGTCGCGGCTGCCGAGCACGAGGGCCGCGGTGCCCGAGACGGCCTCCTTGGCGTGCGCCGGCCCGCCGAGCGAGGCGATCGCCCGGGCGTGAATGCGCTCGGAGACATACTCGGACGGCAGCGCGGCCATCGGCGCGACCATCCCCTTGCTCAGCAGGAGCACGGAGGCGCGCTGGCCGACGCGGTCGCCGATGGCTCCGACGGCCTGAGGCAGCGCCACCGAGGGGACCGCCAGGACGACGAGGTCGATGCCCGCCAGCTCGATGTCCGCCGCGCGCTTGACGGTGAGCGAGTCGGGGAGCTGAACGCCGGAGAGGTACTGCTCGTTGGTTCGGGTCTCGTTCATCTCGTCGGCCCGCTCGCCGGTACGCGTGCCGAGCTGAACCTCGAGGCCGCCGCGGGCGAGCAGCACGGCGACCGCCGTCCCCCAGCTGCCGGCGCCGATCACCGCGGCCTTGCGAAGCGGCGGCAGGCCTCCGAGCCATTCCCACTGCAGCTCGATCACGGGCCAGACGCGAGCGCCGACGGAGTTGGCGAGCGTCGGAGAGGGATCCTCGGTGCGCGGGAAGGTGAGCGCGCGGCCCATCCGGACCTTGACCTTCCTGGGGCGAATCTTCCAGCCGCGCCTGACCTGCTCGGTCCCGTGCACGGCGACGGGGAGCACCGCCGCGCCGGTCTCTAGCGCGAGACGCCCGAAGCCGCGCTTTGGACGGGCCAGCGACCCGGTTCGGTGCCGCGTCCCCTCGGGGAAGATGCAGACGGCCCCGCTCCGCTCGAGCACCTCGCGCGATGTGACCAGCGTCTGCTCGTCGGACTGGCCGCGCCGCACCGGATAGGCCCCGAGCCGGTTGAGGATCCAGCCCTGCCAGCGCTTTTCGAAGAGCTCGACCTTCGCGACGTAATGGAGCGGGCGCCGCCACGGCAGCGAGGCGCCGATCACGAATGGGTCGAGGAAGCTGCGGTGGTTGGCGGCGACGATCAGCGGCCCCTTGACCTTGCCGTGCTCGCGCCCGATTCGCGACAGCCTGAAGTAGGTCAGGAAGAACGGGACCAGGATCAGGCGCGCGAGGAAGTACAGCGGCCTGTTGACGCCGTGCTCACGCGTAAAGCGGTGGTAGCCGAGCAGCCTCTCCTCGTTCATGCCCAGATCGAAACCCCGTGTTACCGGCCAGTTACAGGCGGGTCATACCCGCCCATATCCCTACCAGGCCGCTTCCAGGATCGCGGCGAGGTCCGAGGGCGCGACGTCGCCCGGCGTCATGTGGGTCAGCTCCGGCCGCGCCATCGCGACCTCGACCACCTGATCGAGCCGGTCGCGATCCGCTCCCAGCTCGCCGAGCCGGCGCCCTCCCCCGAGTTCGACGATCCGCGCCCGGAGCCCGGCGGCGTCCGTTCCCAGGGCGGTCGCAAGGGCCTCGATCTGGTCGGGCGCACGGTGTCGCATCGCCTCCATCGTCTCAGGCAGCAGGGCGGCATATGTCTCGGCGTGAGGCGTGCGGAGGACCATGACCGCGGTTTGGCCGAGCACGTGATGAAGCGCGATCCCGGCCCGGTCGACCGCGATCCCGCAGAGGAGCGCGCCGAGCGCGAGCGCCGCGCGGTCGCGCTCCTCGCGCGGCTGATCGAGGGCTCCGGCGACCATCTCGGCGCCGCGCAGTCCCGCGTCCCGCGATGCCTCGTCGGCCAGGGGCGTGTAGAGCGAATCCGCCCCGTGCGCCAGGGCGTTCATCGCGCTCGCGCGCAGCTGTGGCTCCGGGGCGCTCGTCATCGCATCGGCGTAGCCGATGATCAGATTGGGCCTCACGCCGGAGTCCGCCTCCCGCCCGGCCGGCAGCCGGTGGATCCCCGTCATCGGTGCGCCGGACAGCGTCGTCGGAATCGCCGCCACCTGACCGCCCAGGACCGCCGCAATCGCCTTCGCGGAGTCGATCACTCTCCCGCCGCCGAGTGCCAACAGACGCTCCCCGCCGACCTCGTCGATGATCGCCGCCGAGGCCTCCGCCACCATGCCCGCGGGAACGTGGTGCGTGTGTCCGGCGGCATCACCCAAGCCTGGCGCGTCCGCCAGGGCACGGGCCGTCGAGAGGAGCTCGAACTCCTCCCAGCCCTCGCCGGCCAGCACGCCGACCGGATCCGTGATCGGACCCGCGTAGAGGAGGAGCTTGCGCCGGTCGTCGGCGTACTCGAGCCAGTTCCCCTCACCCGGAGGCTTCAGATCGCTGAAGGACAAGAGCCCGCCCCCGGACTCGAACCGGGAACCTCTCGATTACAAATCGAGTGCTCCACCAATTGAGCTAGGCGGGCGCGACCGAAAGAGTAGGCCGCGACTCAGCCTAAAGCCGCAAAGGATCTAGCCGGTGGTGTCGTCCCCGGTGTCGACGTAGTCGCCGGGGTTGAGGATCTGGTCGACGTCCTCTGCGACGCATTCCTCCATCGCATTGTCGACCGAGTCCGTTGCGTCCAGCCCGTAGTCGTCGATGAACTGGGTGGTGCCGCTCTGGGCGAGCTCGTCCCGGCAGTCCTGGCTGGCCGTCCCGATGGCGGCGGCGACCTGAGGGCGGGTCCTCTTGGCACAGTTGCGCATGGTGTGCCTGGCGCCGTAGCGCTTGTGGAACGCCCTCTTGCCGAGGTCGGCTCGCTCCTGACTGCACTGCTGCGCGGTCAGGCCCTCGACCTGGCCGCCCTGCGTGGCCGCCGCGCCCGCGGGAAGCGCGAGCAGGGCGGCGGCAACGATCCCTCCAATGGCATACCTGACCTTCACCCTGGTGTATCGGCCGGCGGCTCGCTCGGCGCGACCTCAAAATCCGACTGCTTGGACGGACAGTGGGGCATACTCCCCGCGTGGCTGCTCCGCGCAACCTTCGAGAGTCCCTCGCCGATCCAGGCGCCGCCGCCGCTCGGGGGCGGTGGCTTGCGCGGGGCGCCTGGATGCTCGCCGCCGCGGAGGTGGTACTGGCCGTGCGCAACCACATCACCGGGCGGCTCAGCGAGAAGGAGCGCAGGCGGATGGTCGAGATCGTCCGCTCCTCCAAGGGCCGGCCGTCCAACCTCTCCGACCGGGATCGCAAGGAGCTCCGGGCACTCCTCTCCAAGGTCGAGCCACGGGAGCTGGCGAAGACGGTCGCCACAACCGGCTTCGCCTCGCGGCTTCGTCGTCGTAAATAGCGAGCGGCCGCCCCTTCCGGAGCGGCCAACAGCCGCAAGCCGCCCTATTCGAAGCAGCGGCGCAGCCGCTGCGCCCGATGATGCGGCGCCGCGGGTGCGCCTGATGGTGGCTGCCGTGCCTACCGTGGAAGAGCTAGACCTTCACCGCGCGTGAGTCGAGGTGGATACCGACCTTGCGCTTGACGCGCTGGAGGGCGTTGTCGACCGTCTTGGTGTCGCAGTCGAGCCTCTCGCCGATCACCTCGTAGGAATGACCGTCCAGATAGAGCGCGAGCACCCGGCTCTCGAGCTCCGAGAGGACGCTTGTCAGGCACGCCACCAGGCTCTCCAGCTCCTCGCTCGCGATCACCCGATTGGCGGGGTCGCGGACGGACGGGCCTGGCAGAACCTCCTCCAGAGTCGTCTCTGAGTCGGGGCCCGCCGCCGCCGGCGTCTGGCTGAACGAGACGTATTGATTGAGCGGCGTGTGCTTGTTGCGTGTCGCGGTCTTGACCGCGGTGATGATCTGGCGCGTGATGCAGAGCTCGGCGAAGCCGCGAAAGCTCGACTCACGCTCGGGCCTGTAGTCGCGGATCGCCTTGAAGAGGCCCAGCATCCCCTCCTGCATCAGATCGTCGGCATCGCCGCCGAGCAGAAAATAGGACGAGGACTTGACCCGCACGAAGCGCCGGTAGCGGCGCACCAGCTGGTCGTAGGCATCGGTCCGGCCGTGCTTGGCCAGTGCGACGAGAAACTCGTCATCCGGGCCCGGTCCGGTCTTGCGGGCGCCATCGGGGATGGCTCGGGCGGGGACGACAGCATGCTCTTCGGTGCTTGGGGTAGGTACAGCCACAGCAACCTCCTCTTTGGGGGTGATCTGTGGCGCTCCGTACCTCCCCTGGAGACGCCTTCGGTCAGGGTGCTGTCCGTCAGGCTCGACCTGAGGTTCACCCTTTCTCCGCGGGGGAGCCTACTGGCGAATCCGGCAATGTCAACCACAGTTCGGAGCCGATGCAATTCGCCTTGCAGAATCCGTGCCTGGGAGGGCCCGGATCGGGCCATCCGTCCGCGGTCCCTGTTAATTGGTGTCCCGCCGGGCGTGCAGCCGCGGTGGTGACAGACGGAGGAGGACACGATATGGAGGCGAGTGGAATTCGCATCGAGCCCGGCCGGGTAATCGGCGAGGCCCTCGAGACCTATCAGAGCCAGGCGGGCCCGCTGCTCGGCGGCGCGCTGATCGTGATCGGTGTGACCAGCGTCATCGATCTTCTCCTCGGCCTCAGTGGCCGCCTGTTCCTGGTCCTGGCCGGGGTCATCATCGGCCTCATCGGGCAGGTGCTCTACACCGGCTACGTGGTCAAGCTGGTGCAGGACCTCCGCGATGGCCGGCTCGACCAGAGCATGGGCGAGCTCTTCTCCGCCGCAGCGCCCTACGTCAGCACGTTGATCCTGAACGGGATCATCTACGGCATCGCCGTCGCGTGCGGCTTCTTCCTGCTGATCGTCCCAGGCCTCATCCTGGTCACGATCTGGGCCGTGGTCGCACCCGCGATCGTGGCCGAGAACCGCGGCGTCGGCGAAGCGTTCGGGCGCAGCCGTGAGCTGGTCCGCGGCAACGGCTGGAACGTGTTCTTCACTATCCTGCTGACGCTCCTGATCGTCGTGATCGTCTCGGTGATCTTCGCGATCGTGGGAGCCGTGATCGGCGACGTCGGCCGCGTGATCCTCGGCGCGATCGGCAATGTGCTCGTGGTGCCGGTCGCGGCGCTCGTTTCGACCATCCTCTTCTTCGACCTCGGCGGCGGTGTCGCCCCCGCGGGCCCTGAGGCGGACCCGGCCGTACCGACGGCCTAGGCCTTCAGGGCATAGCCCCTAATCAGGGGTGCAGTTCTCGTCTGTTTCGCTGAGCCGGCCGAGCAGCTCGGAGAGTGTCTTCATCTCCTCCTCGCTGAGCACCGCTGCGAGCCTGCGGTCGATGTCCTCGACGTGCCCCGGGGCGGCGTCCCTCAACTTCGCCAGCCCGGATTCGGTGAGGATCGCGTAGCTGACCCGCCCGTCCGACTTGCACTCGCCCTTGCCGACCAGGCCCTGATCCTCGAGCCGGTCGAGCAGCCGCGTGATTCCGGACGGGGAGAGCTGGAGCTGGTTTGCGAGGTCGATCCGCCGCATGCCCTCCTCGCCCGCCCGCGAGAGCAGTAGGAGCGTCCCGTAGTCGTTGATGGTCAGCCCGTGACTGGCCACCAGGGATGCGCTGAGCTCGCGGATGAGCAGCGCGTGCGCCCCCATCAGCCTGCCGAAGGCGTCCGTTGATAAAAGTGTTTTAGTCTGCAACTGTTGTGGAGTCAAGTGTTCCTGCTAAGATAGTTGATGACTCAATAAGTTTAGCTCAACTAAAGGAGACATTCAAATGGCCACAGCACAAGCAGAGTCAACCATCCCGACCGGCAGTTGGCAATCCGATCCGGTGCATTCAAGTATCGGGTTCGCGGTCAAGCACGTAGTCGGGACCTTCCGGGGCACCTTCAAGGAGTTCGACGCGCGCGTCAGCGACGCATCCGGTAGCCCCGAGGTGTCCGGCCGCGCGAAGGTGGAGAGCATTCAGGTACCCGAGGAGAATCTCTACGGACATCTCCTCTCGCCTGAGTTCTTCGACGCCGAGCAGCATCCGGAGATCATCTTCGAGTCGAAGGAGATCTCGAAGGACGGCGAGCAGGTGCTCGTCAACGGCGAGTTGACCGTCAAGGGCACGACCAAGCCGGTAGTCGCCCGGGGCGAGGTGAGTGGCCCCGCGCTGGGTCCGGATGAGAACGAGAGGATCGGAATAGACCTCGAGACCAAGGTCGATCGTCATGACTACGGCCTCGACTGGCAGATGGACCTCCCAGGCGGTGGCAAGACCCTCGGCGACGAGGTCACGCTCACCGTCCACCTCGAGCTCGTCAAGGAGGCGTAACCATGAGGGTGCTCGCGATCTCAGGAAGCCTCCGTCGCGGCTCCCACAACACCGAGCTGCTGCGGGCGGCGGCGGAGTTGCTGCCGCCGTCCGTGGAGCTCGACTTGTTCGACGGCCTGAAGTCCGTCGAGCCGTACGACGAGGACGACGACAACGGGCCCGGCCCCGCCGGCGCCCGGCAACTGCGAGAGGCGATCGATCAGGCCGACGCCATCCTGATCGCGACGCCTGAATACAACTCATCGATCCCCGGCCAGCTGAAGAACGCCCTTGATTGGGTTTCGCGGCCCATGCCGGGCAACGCAATCAGTGGCAAGCCGGTGGCCGTGGTCGGCGCCAGCACCGGCATGTTCGGCGCGGTCTGGTCCCAGGCCGAGACGCGCAAGGTCGTGGGCGCTTCCGGCGCCCGCGTGATCGATGAGGAACTGCCGGTCCCCCACGCCGACGAGGCGTTCACGGACGACGGCAGGCTGGCCGACGCGGAGCTACGCGATCGGTACACGGAGATCCTGGACGAGCTGGTCTCTCTGGCCGAGCAGCTGAGCGAGCCGGCGCGCGCTGCCGCCTGACCCTCAGCGGCTGAGAGCCCGGATGGCTCTCGCCGCCAGGGTTGCCGGCTGACTAGCCGGCCCGCTGCCTCCGGGCCTCGAACAGGATCACCGCGGCGGCCACCGACGCGTTGAGCGATCCGATGCGCCCGGCGACGGGGATGGAGACGAGCTCGTCGCAGGCCTCCGCCACCCGTGGCCGCAAGCCTGAGCCCTCGGAGCCCAGCACGAGGACCGCGCGGCCTGACCAGTCGACCTCCGTATAGGGGCGATCTGCCTCCGGCGCAGCGCCGTAGATCCAGGCCTCGCGCCGCTCGGCGTCCTCCAGCCAGTCCGCGAGATTCCTGACCCGGGCGACCGACAGGTGCTCCACGGCCCCGGCGGACGCCTTGCACACCGCCGCGGTCACGGAGGCCGATCGCCGCTCCGGGATCACCACGCCGGCGACGCCGGCAACCTCTGCCGCGCGGCACACGGCACCGAGGTTGTGAGGGTCCTGAACCTGATCGAGGGCGACGACCAGAGCGTCGTCCGCATCGAGCAGCCCGGCGGGGTCGGCGTATGGGTAGGGATCGACCTCGGCGACCACGCCCTGATGGTCGGGCGATCCACAGAGCCGCTCGAGCTCCTCGGGTGTCGTCTCCGGCGCCCGCCAGACGCGGTGGACCCGGCGTCGGCCCCTCTCCGCCTCCGCCACGGGGCGGCGGCCGTAGATCCGATCCGGCTCGGGCACGTCTAGCGGCGCCGGACGAGCCGGGCTCCGCCGGACTCGTCGCGGACCTCCCAGCCCATCTCGGCCAGCTGCTTGCGGATCGCATCGGCGCGATCGAAGTCCTTCGCGGCCCTGGCCGCCTGGCGCTCGGCAAGCAGTGTTTCCGCCTCCTCAGGAGCAGTCTCATCTTCATGCAGAAGAGAGTCCAGGCCAAGTAGCGGCAGGAGCTCCTCTAGCACCGGCCGCGCACCCGGCAGGTCACGCTTGTTGCCCTCGGAGATCAATCCGAACAGGTCCGCAAAGGCCATCGGCGTGTTGAAGTCGTCCGCGAGCGCCGCGAGAAAGCTTCCCCGAATGGCCTGCACGAATGCGTCTGGCTCCCCACCCGGGGCAACGCGCAGGTAGTTGCGGACGCGGTCCATCGCTGCCGCCGCCTCCTCCAGGAGCTCGCCGGAGAACGCGAGTGGCTGCCGGTAGTGCCCCGAGGCGAGATAGGCGACCACGGTCTGCCCTCCATAGCGCTCGATCGCCTCCGAGAGCTGAAAGATGTTGCCAACCGACTTCGACATCTTCTCCTCGTCGATCTGGACCATCCCGTTGTGCATCCAGACGCGAGCGAGGGGCAGTCCCCGGGCCGCCTCGGTCTGTGCGATCTCGTTCTCGTGGTGAGGGAAGACCAGATCGATGCCCCCTCCATGGACCGCGAAGTCGGGGCCGAGCTCCTTCTCCGACATAGCCGAGCACTCGATGTGCCAGCCGGGGCGCCCCGCTCCCCAGGGCGAGGGCCAGGAGGTGTCCTCATCCTCCTTATGGCCCTTCCAGAGCGCAAAGTCGAGGGGATCCTCCTTGAGCGAGGCCGTCCCGGCCTCCTCGCCCTGGTCCATCTCGGCGGGGTCCCGGTTGGAGAGTTTGCCATAGCCGTCGAAGCTCCTCACCCGGAAGTAGACGTCCCCGTTCGCCTGGTAGGCGTGGCCGGTCTCGATCAGCGTCTCGATCAGCGAGACGATCTCGGCGATGGTCTCGGAGGCGAGCGGCTCCGCATCCGGCCGCCCGAGGCCGAGGGCGTCCGTGTCGGCGATGTAGGCGGCGGTCATCTCCGCCGCGTACTCGGCGGAGGGCTTACCGGCCTCGCGGGCGGCGTCGTAGATCTTGTCGTTGATGTCGGTGACGTTGATGACCAGCTCGGCATCGAGGCCCTGGTGCTCCAGGAAGCGCTTCAGGAGGGTGAAGACGACGAAGGGCCTGGCGTTGCCGATATGGATGCGCCCGTAGACGGTCGGCCCACAGGCGTAGATCCCGACCTGGCCCCGGTCCCCGGGCTCGAGCTCGCGGGTTTGGCCGCTGAGCGTGTCCTGGATGCGAATGTCCGCCACCGCGCGGATGCTATTGGCGCTTGCAACGACGCATATTCCGTGAGTAATCGGTTAAGAGGAATCGGTGTGAGCGGGAACAACCGTTCGGGGCAGTACTCTGACGCGGCCTTGACTCAGCCATCGCTGGATCAGCGGCGGTTGCGCGCCGTGGACGATGCCTTTGCCTCCCTCCCCGAGCGCTATCTCGGAGCCGATCCCGGCTTCAGCGCGAGCTACCGCATTGAGCTCGACGATCTTGGCCTGAGCTGGGCCGTCGAGCTCGACGAGGCAGGCTGCGAGGTGACGGTCTCGCCCAAGAGCGACCCGGATGTGGTGATCGGCACCGACGCGGCGACCTGGCTCGAGCTTCGCGAGGGACAGCTCTCCGGTATGGACGCGTTCCGCTCGCGGCGGCTCTGGGCGCGAGGGAACCTAGACCTCGCCGTCGCCTTCGAGGGCTTCTTCCGGCTCCCCAACGGCAGGCCACCACTGCTCCGGATTCACGAGGTGCGGGCCGGCAAGGCTCGGATCTCGACGCTCACCGCAGGCGACGAGATCGAGACCGTGATCTTGATCCACGGGCTCGGCAGCAACAAGACGAGCTTCTTCGAGACCGTCTCCGCGCTCACCCCCGCGTACACCGTCCACGCCATCGACCTGCCGGGCTTCGGATCGTCATCGAAACCCTTACGCGCGCCGTACGACTCGGCCTGGTTCGCCCGTGCGGTGACCAGGTTCATGGATGCAGAGGGGATCGACCGGGCGCATCTGGTCGGCAACTCGCTTGGAGGCCGCGTCGCGATCGAGGTCGGACTTCGCAGCCCCGAACGGGTCCGGAGCCTCAGCCTGCTCTGCCCGTCGATGGCGTGGCGGAGGCGTCGCCATTTCGTGCCCCTGGTGAGGCTGCTCCGGCCCGAGCTCGCCGCCATCCCGCATACATTCGGCGACGCGTTCGTCCGCCAGCAGTTCTGGAGCATGTTCTCCCGGCCGGAGCGGATTCACCCGTCCGCCGCCGATGTCGCCGTGGAGCAGTTCCTTCGCACCTATCGGTCCGTGAACAGCCGGGTCGCCTTCCACGCCTCGGCGCGGCACATCTATCTCGAGGAGCCGATTGGCCCGAAGGGCTTCTGGACCCGGCTCAGGGAGCTGGAGCCGCCCGCCCTTTTCGTCTGGGGGGACGAGGATCCGCTGGTCCCGCTGGCCTTCTCCCGCTATGTCAGCGATGCCCTCCCATCGGCGCAGCAGGTGGTCCTCGACCAGTGCGGCCACGTGCCGCAGGTCGAGCATCCGGTCGACGCCAACACGCTGGTCCGCGACTTCATCCGCCACGCCCAGGCGCCCGCCGCCGAGCGCGCCGCGCGCCGCCTGGGCAGGGCGGCACGCCGCTTCCAGGTCCGGATCAACCCGAACGGGCACGTCAGCCGGAACGACGACGACTCAGAGCTCACCGCCGACGCGGCCTGACCTCGCTGGAGCAACTCATGACGGCTAGGCTGCCCGCCATGCGAAGCGCCCTCATCTGCGGCTGCGTGGCCATGCTCGCGGCGGGCGTGCTGGGCTGTGGCTCCAGCGGGAGCGACACGAGCACGAGCTCGAGCGGAGGCGTGACGGTGACGGCACCGGGCGGCGCGACGTTCACCCGGCCGGCCCCATCCTCGCCTTCCCCCGTCCCTGCCCCTACCGCCACTCTTCCCGCCAATGCCAGCTTCGCCGCCCGGGCCGACGCCGTCTGCGCGCGCTACCGGTCGCAGAGGCGCAGCCTCTTCGGACAGCTGGGTGGACAGTTTCGCCAATCGCGCGGGACCGGGAACCTCGCACAGAAGGCCTCCGACGTCTACCGGCAGCTGGCCGCTTCGGGGCGGCGGCAGCTGGACGAGCTCCGCGGGCTGCCGGCGCCGCCGAGTAAGGCAGCGGCCATCCACGACTACTTCTCGAGCACCGAGACGTTCCTCAGCGACCTCGACAAGCTGGCCGCCGCCCTCAGCTCGAGCCCGCGGGGGGCGCTGCGGTCCACGGGCCCCAAGCTTCAGGCTGATGGGCTGAAGGCGCACCAGCTCGCCACCGGGCTCGGCCTCCACGTCTGCGGTGGGTTCAGCTGACCTAGAATCGAAGGCATGCCAGAGAGCGGTGCAGGCACCACAGCCCACGCCGGGGAGAGGCGTAGCCAGAACGGAGCAGACCCGCGGCAGCGGCCGGCCGGCAGCCTTGAGCGCCCATCGCTGCTTCGCCGTCTCTTCGGGGAGGTCCAGAGCCGGCTGACCGCCGACCTCGATGATCGGGACCCGGATTTCATCCGCGAGAACCTCTCCCTCTCCTGGCTGATCGCCAGTATCTGGTTCCGGGGCGAGGTGCGTGGCATGGAGAAGATCCCGGAGCAGGGGCCGGTGCTGCTGGTCGGGAACCACTCGGGTGGCAACATCACGCCCGACACGATCGTCTTCACCCTCGCCTTCAACACCTATTTCGGTGTGGAGCGGCCCTTCTACCAGCTCGCCCACAACCTCGTCCTCACCTCTCCGGTGGGCCCCTATCTGCGGCGCTTCGGGACAGTCGCGGCCTCCCACGAGAACGCGCGGAAGGCGCTGGACGCCGATGCGGCGGTCCTGGTCTATCCCGGCGGAGACTGGGAGGTGAACCGACCGACCTGGCAGGGAAATCGGATCGACTTCGGCGGGCGCCGCGGCTTCATCAAGCTGGCGCTCGAGGCGGACGTTCCGATCGTGCCTGTGGTCTCCGTCGGCGGCCAGGAGACCGCGATCTTCCTGACCCATGGAGAGAGGCTCGCGAAGCTGCTGCGCCTTGACAAGCTCCTCCGGCTGAAGACGCTCCCGGTCAACCTCTCCCTTCCCTGGATCCTCAACATCGGCGACTTCCTCGGCCATCTCCCCCTGCCGGCCAAGATCACGGTCCAGGTCATGGACCCGATCGACCTGCGCGAGCGCTACGGCCCGGATCCCGACCAGGATCGGATCTACGAGGACGTCACCTCGATGATGCAGGATCAGCTCACCGAGCTCGCCTCGGAGCGCCAGCTGCCCGTGATCGGGTGAGGCCGTGAGGATCGAGAAGAAGGTCACGGTCGACGCCCCGCGGCACCTCGTCTGGGACTACGTCACCGAGCCGGCGAACTACTGCGTCTTCATGGAGGGACTGACCCGATGGGACGTCGAGGGCGACAGGCACAGGGGGCTGGGCGCGAGGTACCGGATGCTGCTCAGGGTCGGCGCGGCCGACGTCGGCGGCCTGATCGAGGTCGTCGAATGGCAGCCCGAGAGTGACATGGCCTGGAGCTCGGTGACCGGCGTCGACCAGCGCGGCCGCTGGCGGCTGCGGGTCCTCCCCGACGGCCGCACCCGCGTCACATTCCGGTTCGCATACGGCGTGGCGGGCGGCGGGCTGTCGGGAATGATCGCCGAGCGGGTCGCCTCCCGGCCCCTGAGCCACCGGTTCCAGCAGATGCTCCTCAGCATCAAGCGGACGGTCGAGTCGCAGAGAGAGTCCGCCGCGGTCGGCTAGAAGGTGCGGAGCCGCCGGCCGCCGACGTAGCGCGTGCCTGCGGGCTCGCCGGGGGGCGCTTCCTCCGAGAGCCGTCCGGGCTGCTCCTGCTCGCCGGCTGAGTCCTCGGCTTCGTCTTGGACGCCCCCCGTGAGCGCCTCCGTCCGGGCGCGGTCCACCTTCTCCTGCACCTCCAGCTCCGCGCGGCGGCGAGCGGCTTCGACCCGCTCGTCGGCTTCGCGCTGGAGCTTGACCGCCTCCTGGCTCAGCGTCGCCTCGGCCGCGGCGCGGGCCCGCG
>JAWVFG010000220.1:0-5653 GCA_033856335.1 Solirubrobacterales bacterium | reverse complement strand
GAGCGAGTCGAAAGAGGGCGTCGACGAGGCCTCCAGACCGCCGGCCCCTATTCCGCCCGGGCTGACCGGCGGGATCACGAGGCCGGATCCGACCGGCGCTCCGGCCTGAGCTCCGTGCCCTTCCCCGTCGTCTTCGTCTGCGACCACGCCGACCTGGGCGGCGCGGAGCGGAACCTCGAGGTCCTGTTGGAGGGGATGGATCCCGGCTGGGTCGGAGGGATCGTCGTCCTGGAGGAGGGCCCGTTCGTGGCTCGGCTTCGAGGGATCGGCTATGAGGTGGAGGTCGTTCCAACCGGGCGCCGCCTCGGGATCTTCCCGGCGGCCGTGAGGTTGCGGCGTGTTCTGCGCCGTCTCGGACCGACCGTGATCCACGCGAACGGGGTGAAGGCGGCCCTCCTCTGCGTGCTCGCCACGGAGGGATGGAGGATTCCGATCGTCTGGCTGAAGGGCGACCTCGCCTTCGACGGTTGGCTCGGCCGCTGGATCGCCCGCCGCTGCGCGCAGGTGGTCGGGGTGAGCCGGACCGTGGTCGAGACCTTCGACGGGATGAACTCGGACCGGATCCGCGTCGTCCACAACGGAGTGCCGGAGGTGCCGGTGGATCGGGACGAGGGCCGGCGGTTGGTGCTGGAGCTGCTCGGATGCGCGCCGGATATGTCGGTCGTGGTGCTGTCGGGGAGGATCACACCGGGCAAGGGCCAGCTCGAGCTGGTCGAGGCGGCGCCGTCGATCGTCTCTCGCCACCCCGGCGTCCAGTTCGCGATCCTGGGCGGGGAGGACTCCTTCTCGGCCGGGTATGAGCAGACCGTCCGCTCCCGGGCGGCTGAGCTGGGCATCGCCGGGGTGTTCCACTTCCTCGGAAACCGCTCGCCGGACGAGGCCTCGCGGATCGTGAGCGGCGCGGACCTGCTGGTCGCGCCATCCATCAGGGAGCCGGGGGGTCGATGGGCGGAGGGCTTCGGCCTGGTCGGTGTCGAGGCGCTCGCCGTCGGGACCCCTGTGGTCGCCTACGACAGCGGGTCGCTGCGCGAGGTCCTGGCGCCGTGCGCGCGGATCGTGCCCGAGGGTGACCGCGCCGCCCTGGCCGAGGCGATCATCTACGTGCTCGAGGATCCCGACGAGCGCCGGCGCATCGTCGCGTGCGGGCAGGAGCGCGTTCGGGAGAAGTTCTCGGTGGACCGCGCGGTGCGCGAGCTCACGGAGCGCTACGTCGCAGCCGTGGGCGAGTCGGCGTAGCCCCTGCCGCGGGCTTTCGACTCCTTCGCTCTCTCCACGGCCGCGAGCAGCCCCGACTCGAAGACCTCCGGTGCGAACCGCTCCGCATTGCGGGCGATCTGCTCGGGCGTGGTCTCGAGCGCGTCGGCTCGCCTGATCGCGTCGAGCGCGGCGACGGGGGTCGGCTCTCCGAAGAACGTCGCCGTCTCGCCCTCCACCTGCGTCTCCAGCACGCCGCCGTCCGCGAAGCCGACCACGGGCTTACCCGCCGCATTGGCCTCGACGGGCACGATCCCGAAGTCCTCGCTGCCGGGGAAGCAGAGGGCCCGGCATCCCATCAGCAGCTCTCGCAGGGCGCCCTCTTCGACGCGGCCGTGGAATCTGACGGTCGGGCCAGCGCGAGATCGCAGCTCGTCGAGGCTGGGACCGCTCCCGACTACGTCGAGGCCGAGGCCGGCATCGGTGGCGGCGTCGACCACGAGGTCGACCCTCTTGTATGGGAGGAGGCGCGAGATCACCAGCAGCCGCTCCCCGCGAGGCGATGGATGCAGGCCGTCGGTGCGGACCGGCGGATGGAGGATGTCGGCCTCGATCCCGTACGCCGTCCGGATCCGGCGCGAGACGTGCTCCGAGTTGGCCAGGTACAGGTCGGCCCGATGAGCGGCGTGCCTGTCCCAGCGGCCCAGCGCGGCGCGGAGTGGTGCGGTCAGGGCGCGCTTGGGACCGGACGGCAGGTACGCCTCGGTCTCGTAGAGCCAGCGGGCCGGGGTGTGGCAGTAGACGAGGTGCGTGCTCGCGGGATCGGTGCGGATCCCGTGCGCCCAGCCGCTGGAGCTGGAGACCACGACGTCCTCATGCAGCGGGGAGAGAGCTCGGAACGCCGCCGGGTAGAGAGGGAGCAGCGCGCGGAACCTCGCGTCGACCGGCAGCCGGTCGAGGGGGGAGGTGCGGACATCGAGCTGCTTGAACTCGGGGAAGGTCGACTCAGGGCGGTAGAGCGAGGTGTAGACCGGGGCGCCGGGGAAGATCCGCGCCAGCTCCAGGACGACGCGCTCGGCGCCTCCCCGCTGGTTCAGGTAGTCGTGGACGATCGCGGCGGACATCGCCCTCAGTCCAGATCGAACTGCTGCGTGAAGAACACCGCTTCCGGGTCGATGTCCTTCAGCTTTCGCGCCGGCAGCCCGCCGTAGAGGGCATGAGAGCCCTCGAGCTCGCCGCGCACCACCGCGCCGGCGGCGATGACGACCTGGTCGGGGACCCGCGTGCCGGCCACCAGCACGCACCGCGTGTGAATCAACGAGTGGCTCCCGATGCGGACCGGCTCGGTGCGCTGGCGGCCCTCGTCGACGGAGATCTCATGGGTCAGCACTTGCGTGTATCCACCGGCCAGCATCGAGTAGTCGCCGATCTCGACCGCGTCGGTGCAGTCGATGTAGTGACGGCTGGTGAGGATCGAGCAGCTGCCCATCCGGAGCTCGGGCCTGCGCTCCGGGATGTGGGCGAAGTCCTGGTCACTGCGGGGCGCGCCGGAGATCCAGCAGAAGTTGCCGATGTAGGAGAAGTTGCCGACCTCGAGGGCCTCGAGGTCCCGCACCGCGACGAAGTGCCCGATGCGGCAACCCCGTCCGAGCTTGACTCGGTCGGCATCCACGATCGACAGCCCGATCCGCGCACGGCGGTCGATCTCGTAACCGAGGAAGAGGGAGAGCGCCGCCCGCTTCAGGAACCAGGGCAGGGGGAGGGTCAGGTAGATGACGGCGCTGCGAAGCAGCCTGCGCACGCGTGATTTGCCTCCAGCGGGTGGCATTGGGGGCCGAAGGTATCGTGCCGCCGCGATGCCCTTCTCGATCGTCGTCGTCACCTGGAACTCCGAACGGGACCTGCCGCGGCTGATCGGCAGCATTCACGCGCATCTGAGCGACCAGGACTACGAGCTGATCTTCGTCGACAGCGCCTCCACTGACTCCAGCCCCACGCTCGCGGCCGAGCTCGCCCCGGAGGCCAGGGTCCTGGCGCTCGAGGAGAACGTCGGCTTCGGGATCGGATGCAACACCGGCACCCGCGAGGCGACCGCAGACGTCGTCGTCCTCCTCAACCCGGACACGGCCCTGGTCGACGGGTCGCTGGCCGATCTGGCCGATCTCGCCCGTTCTGAGCGGGCGCTGTTCGGGGCCAGGTTGCTGAACGCAGACGGCACACGGCAGATCTCGGCCTTCCCCCGGGTGGCGAGCTGGGAGGGGGCGCTGCTGGCGATCTGGCCCGGGGCACTGATGCCGCGGGCGCTCAAGCGGCGTGCCGAGCCCTGGCGCTTGGAGGAGAGGCTGCCGGCCGGGTGGCTCTCCGCCGCCTGCCTCGCGGGCCGCCGGGACCTGCTGCTCGAGCTGGGCCCGTTCGACGAGCGCCTCCACCTCTACGGCGAGGACACCGATCTCGGCGTCCGGGCCTGGCTGGCCGGAGTCCCCAGCGTGTTCGCGCCCGACGCGGCGAGGGTGATCCACATCACGGGGCGCTCGGGGCAGCAGCGGTTCTCGGACGTGGGCATGCGACGCAAGGTGGTGGCGCGCCGCTGGGTCGTGCGCGAGCACCTCGGCCGCGGCAGGCTGGCGCTCGACAACGTCGTCGAGTTCATCCGCCACGGGAGCCGCTGGCTGCTGAAGAAGCTGCTGCGTCGCGATGCGGCAGAGGACGGGGCCTGGGTGAAGGCGATGTTCTCCCGGACTCAGTAGCCGTAGTGGGCGAGGAGCCCGCCGCTTCGCTCCGCGAACGCACGCAGCTCCGGATCGCGCTCGTACGCGGCTGAGCGCCCGCGATCGACCAGGGCGGCCGCCTCATCCAGCTGCGTGCGGCTCGGCTCGACGCCGCAGAGCCGGCCGAGCGCCAGGATCCCAGGCTCGGGATCTCCGGCCAGGTCCTCGAAGCGCAGCTCGATCGCCCGGTCGCCCAGATCGCGCATCTGACCGCGCGCGTGCTCGACATAGCGGGCCCAGAGCTCGAGCCCGGGTTGAAGCGAGTCGAACCGAGCCGCCTCCTCGACCCAGCGCCCCCGGAACACCGGGCGCGGCACGCGGCGGCCCCTCCATCGGAAGGCGCCCAGCCGAACGCCGGCCTGCCGCGACTCGTCGTCCATGCCCAGGCCCTGGCCCACGCGCCGCAGGCTGGCGGCGACGTCCACGCCGTGCCGGAGCAGGTGGACGACGCGCAGGTTGGGAAACAGCTCTCTCCAGACCGGCAGGGTCCAGGTCGAGCGCGGATCCTTCCAGCCCCAGAGGTCGTCCTGGTTCGCGACGGAGCGGTAGCGCGCCAGCCGGGGCCACCCGAGGTAGGAGAGTGCCCGCAACCCGCGGAGCCGCGGTTCGACCATGGCGGCGAGCTCCGCGCGCCGGGCGGGGTCCTCCAGCAGGGGGGCGATGGGCTCGGGGGCATCCCAGCGAGCCCCGGCCGATCGCATCAGGTCCATGTTCGCCCGCAGGAAGAGCAGCGCCTCGTCGTTCATGTCCTGCGAGACGCCCATGAACGCCCCGAGGCGCTCGAGCGTGTCGGTGAGCAGCTTGGTGCCCGACCGCCCCATGCCGATGACGACGATCGGGCCGGTCAAACGCCGCTCGCCGCCACCTCGACCTCGGCGGAGCGTGCCGAGCCCGCGATCGACCGCAGCAGCCCGAAGTCATCTGGATGGAAGACGCGTTCCGTGAGCAGAAGCAGCGGAGCGTAAACGAGTGCGGCGACCGCAAAGCCGAGCCCGCCGGTGCCCAGGATCAGCGCCGCGGCACACATGCCCAGCGCCCCCGCGGCGGGGCCGACGAACATCCTTGCGATTGAGAGGCGCCCGGTCACCCGGGAGACCAGGGCGATCATCGCGACGGCCATCAACCCCTGGGTGACCGTCATCGCCAGGGCCGCACCGTTCAGCGACATGGGTGGGATCAGGGCCAGATTGAGAGCGATGTTGAGGGCAAGACCGGGGCCCGAGACCCAGAGGACCCACTTCTGCCGGTCGCGGGCCGCGGCGGCCAGGGCAGCTATCGCGAATGGCCCGTAGAGGAAGGTCGCCCCTCCGAGTATCTGCACGGTCGCCGCCGCTCCGTCGAATTGATGTCCATAGAGGGTGCTGACGATCAGCGGGCCGAACAGGGCCATCACCATCCCGAAGGGCAGCAGCATGGCCGTGATCAACTTGTTGGCTAGCTGGAAGGCCGTGGCCAGCGTGGGGGAGGTGGCGCTGTCCAGCCGCGAGAGGACCGGGAAGATGGCGAGGCCGAACCCCCAGGTGAGAAACAGGGTCCCGTCGAAGAGACGGTAGGCCGCGCCGTAGAGGCCAACGGTGGCGTGGTCGGTGAGCAGCGAGAGGATCAGCGCGTCGATGCGGGCCAGGGCCGCGCCGAAGAAGGTGGCGATGCCGGCCGGCAGCGCCACGATCGCCAGCCGCCAACCGCGCTCC
>JAWVFG010000219.1:0-10791 GCA_033856335.1 Solirubrobacterales bacterium | reverse complement strand
GCGAAGGCTCGGACGCGCTCGGCTGGAGCTTCGAGACGATCACCCGCAACGCCGACCCCGAGAGCTACTCGCCGGAGCAGGCCGGTTATCTCGGCTTCGGCGATCAGTCGGGCAGCAAGCGCAGCGCAGACCGAACCTGGCTGGCCGACGCGCAGGAACACGGAGCGAAGTTCCTGACCTTCACACGCGCGACTCGGGTGCTCAGCGAGGACGGAAGGGCGACTGGCGTCGAGGCCGTCTGGCAGACGCCCGACGGTCGCAGCGCCCAGGTCACCGTGAAGGCACCGCGTGTGGTCGTCGCCTGTGGCTCGCTCGAATCACCGGCACTGCTTCTGCGGTCGGGCATCGGGGGCCCGGCGGTGGGCCACAACCTGCGGCTGCATCCGTCGAGCGTCGTCGGCGCGGCCTACGGCACGGACCAGCAAGCGTGGTGGGGGCCACCACAGGCCGGGCTCTGCAACGAGTTCGCCGACACGGGTGAGGGCTACGGCTTCCTGATCGAGACGGCTCAGTATGCGCCGGGGCTGATCGGCTCCGCGACGCCCTGGATCTCCGGCGCCGACCACAAGCAGCGGATGGAGGAGTTCCCCTTCACCGGGACCTTCATCTCGCTCACCCGCGACCGCGGCGCGGGCTCGGTGGGCGTCGACGCCAACGGCGAGGCGGTCCCGCTCTACTCGGTCACCGATCCGCTCGACCGCGAGAACCTGAAGCAGGGAATCGAGGTCCAGATCCGTCTCCACGAGGCGGCCGGCGCACATCAGATCGGCCCGCTCGCCGAGGGTGCGCCGACCTGGCGCCGCGGCGACGACCTCGAGGCCTTCATCGCCGGCGTCAAGCGGATCCCGTTCGGGGCCGGTGGCTACAAGCTCTTCAGCGCCCACCAGATGGGCACCTGCCGGATGGGCACGGACCCGCAGACCTCCGTGGCCGGGCCATTCGGCGAGCTCCATGACACCACGGGCGTCTGGATCGGCGACGGCAGCGCTTTCCCGACCTCGTCGGGGACGAATCCGATGATCTCGATCATGTCGCTGGCACACCGGACGGCCGGGGCGATTGCCGATGAAGCCGGCGCGGTAACAGCAACACACACGGCGCCCACAAAAACCGGCGCCGCGTCAACCGAAGCCGCACAGCCGGCGTAGAAACTTCGAAAGTAAGGAGCGAGACCTTGGCTACTGAGACCGCGACACCCACCCAGGCCGGCCACCCGACTGACCAGATCGTGCGCGACCGCATCTACATCGGTGGCGAATGGGTCGAGCCGGCGGGAGCGGCCACCATCGACGTGATCGACTCGACCACCGAGCAGGTGATCGGAACGATCCCCGAGGGGACCGCGGACGACGTGGATCGGGCCGTTCTGGCCGCCCGGGCCGGCTTCGAGGCCTGGCGCCAGGTTCCGGTCGAGACGCGGGTCGAGGCCTGTACGGCGATCAGCGCCGCGCTCGCCGAGCGTGGGGACGAGATCGCCGCGCTCGTCGCGGCCGAGGTCGGGATGCCGCTCGCCCTGGCGCGCACCATCCAGGCCGGCCTGCCGGCGATGGACTTCGGCTCGCAGGCCCAGGTCGCGTCGGAGGTCGTCTGGGAGGAGCAGATCGGCAACTCCCTCGTCGTGCGGGAGCCGATCGGCGTGGTCGGCTGCATCACGCCCTGGAACTACCCCCTGCATCAGATCTGCGCGAAGGTGGCGCCCGCGTTGACCGCGGGTTGCGCCGTGATCGTGAAGCCGAGCGAGGTCACCCCGCTCACGTCGTTCATCCTCGCCGAGATCATCGACTCGCTCGACCTGCCTGCCGGCGTCTTCAATCTGGTGACCGGATTCGGCCCGGTCGTCGGCGAGGCGATCGCCGGCCACGACGGCGTGGACATGGTCTCTTTCACCGGCTCGACCCGAGCCGGCCGGCGCGTCAGCGAGGTCGCCTCACAGACCGTCAAGCGGGTCGCCCTGGAGCTAGGCGGCAAGTCGGCGAACGTGATCCTGGACGACGCCGACCTGGCGACGGCGGTGGGCTACGGGGTTGCCAACTGCTACCTCAACTCCGGCCAGACGTGCAGCGCCCACACCCGGATGCTCGTTCCGCGCGAGAAGCTCGCCGAGGCAGAGCAGGTCGCCGCGGCTGCCGCCGAGAAGGCGACACCCGGCGACCCGTTCGACGACGGCACGCGCCTGGGGCCGCTGGTCTCGGACGCGCAGAGGGAGCGGGTCCGGGGCTTCATCAAGAAGGGCGAGGAGGAGGGCGCGAAGCTCGTGGCCGGTGGCGCGGAGCCGCCCGAGGGCCTCGAGACCGGCTACTTCGTCCGGCCGACCGTCTTCTCGGACGTGAAGCCGGACATGACGATCGCCCAGGAGGAGATCTTCGGTCCCGTCTTGTCGATCATTCCCTACGACTCCGAGGACGAGGCCGCGGAGATCGCGAACGACACGATCTACGGGTTGGACGGCGGCGTCTGGTCGGCCGATCCGGAGCGCGCCAAGGCGTTTGCGCGGCGCATGCGCACGGGTCAGGTTCAGATCAACGGGGCTACGTTCAATCCGCTGGCTCCGTTCGGTGGCGTCAAGCAGTCAGGGCACGGGCGTGAGCTCGGTCGGTTTGGGCTCGAGGAGTTTCTTGAGGTGAAGTCGATTCAGCTTTAGGGACCAACCGCTCAGGCGGGCGGGTCCTGTCGCGGAATTCCACCGCGGATCGAGGCATCTCACCCCGGCTGGAATTCCGCGCCACCCGCCCGTGGAGCGGTTTCGTCCACCGGAATCGGCGGGTACCCCGGGGAAGACGAATTGACGACGAAAGGAGCCGATTCCGATGGCGGATGAGTTGACGGGCAAGCGCATTGCCTTCTTGATGGCGAATGAGGGGGTTGAGCAGGTCGAGTTGGTCGAGCCGCGGAAGGCCGTCGAGGCGGCCGGCGCTCAGGTCGAACTGATCTCCACCGACCCTGGTCAGATCCAGGGCTTCAATCACCTCGACAAGGCGGACACCTTCGATGTGGACAAGACCACCAAGGACGCCAAGGCCGAGGACTACGACGGCGTTGTGCTGCCCGGCGGCGTCGCCAACCCGGACAACCTGCGGATGGATGAGGACGCGGTTCGATTCCTGCGCGAGTTCTTCGCGGCCGGCAAGCCGGTCGGCGCGATTTGCCACGCGCCCTGGATGCTGATCGAGGCCGATGTGGTCGATGGCCGGACCGTGACGTCGTATCCGAGCCTGCAAACAGACATCCGCAATGCGGGCGGCACTTGGGTCGACGAGGAAGTGCACGTTGACTCGGGGCTGGTCACGTCTCGGAAGCCGGATGACATCCCGGCGTTCAACGCGAAGATCATCGAGGAGTTCGCGGAAGGCGTGCACAAGGAGCAGGCCGAAAAGACCCACGCATAGGGGCTCGGTTGCGCCCGCCGCAAGCGCCCGGCTCTCGCGGGTCATTCCGGGCGAGGCTCGCGGTTACTCTTTGTTCATGGCTACTGCCGCTAAGACCGTTGAGCAGACCTGTCGCGAGGCGAAGGATGCGTCGCATCAGCTGGCGCGTGCCAGCCGGGACGAAAAGGACGGCTTCCTTCGCGATCTTGCGGATCGGATCGATGGCGGCGCTGACGGGCTGCTCGAGGCCAATCGGGCCGATCTCGATGCTGGGCGCGAGGAAGGGCTCAACGAGGCTCTCCTCGACCGCCTCGCCCTGACCGAGGCGCGGATTGCTGAGATGGCCAAGGGTGTGCGCGAGATTGCGGATCTCGATGATCCCGTTGGAGAGGTGGTCGAGGGGTGGACGCTTGCGAATGGGCTCGACGTCGCCAAGAAGCGGGTGCCTATCGGTGTCGTCGCGGTGGTCTATGAGGCTCGGCCGAACGTGACCATTGACGCCGCCGCTCTTTGCCTGAAGAGCGGGAATGCGGCCGTGTTGCGTGGGTCGAGCAGCGCCGAGAGCTCCAATGGGTTTCTCGCGGGGTTGATCGCGGAGGCGCTCGCCTCGGCCGAGCTTCCCGGTGCCTCCGTCTCGTTGCTTTCCGGCGGCGGGCATGAGCAGCTCGAGGAGCTTGCCACTCAGGAGGGTCTCGTCGATCTGATCATCCCGCGTGGCGGCGAGGGCCTGAAGAACGCGCTCAAGGCGGTCGCCAAGGTCCCGGTCATGTACGCGGCGGCCGGAAATTGCCACGTCTACGTCCACCAGGACGCTGATCTGGAGATGGCCGAGCGGGTTGCCTACAACGCCAAGGTGCAGCGGCCGGGCGTCTGCAATGCGGCTGAGACGCTGCTGGTTCACCGTGATGTGGCGGCCGAGCTGCTCCCCCGCCTGCTCGCCAAGCTGAGCGAGGCAGGGGTCGAGCTGGTCGGGGATGAGAGGACGAAGGAGTCGGCCGAGTCAGCTCCCATCGAAGATGCGACAGAAGCGGACTGGGACACCGAGTACCACGGTTTGAAGATGGCCGTCGGGGTGGTCGACTCCCTCGGCGAGGCGATCGATCACATCAACCGGCATGGGACCGGGCACTCCGAAGCAATCATCACCCGCTCCCAGGAGGTTGGCGACGAGTTCACCGATGCGGTGGATTCGGCGGCGGTCTACGTCAACGCATCGACCCGGTTCACGGACGGATACGAGTTCGGAATGGGCGCGGAGATCGGCAACTCGACGCAGAAGCTGCACGCGCGGGGGCCGATCGGGCTGCGTGAGTTGACGACCACCAAGTACGTCGTCCACGGCAACGGGCAGATCCGGGAGTAGTGCGGTCACTCGGATCGGGGTCTTGGGCGGGGCCTTCAATCCGCCCCACGTCGGACATCTCCTCCTCGCGCAGGAGGCGCGCTGGCAGCTCGGTCTCGACGAGGTGCTGTTGATGGTGACCGGGCGGGCGCCGCACAAGGAGATCGACGACGACCCGGGAGCGGAGCTGCGGCTGCGGATGGCGAAGCTGGCCGCGGATGGCGAGGACGGGGTGAAGGCGTCCGGGCTGGAGGTGGAGCGCGATGAGGTGTCGTACAGCTACCGGACTCTCGAGCTGCTTGCCGACGAAGATGCGGAGAGGGAGGTCTTCTTCCTGCTGGGCGCCGACATGGCTGCGGGGCTGGCGAGCTGGGAGAAGCCGGCGCGAGTGCTCGAGCTGGCGAAGCTGGGGGTGGTGCCGCGGCCCGGCGTTGGGCTCGGCGCGGTGACCTCGGCGCTGGAGCGGCTCGGTGCCGCCGATCGGGTGGAGATAATCGACATGCCACTTTGCGGAGCGTCCTCGACCACAGTCAGGCAGCGGGTGCGGCAGGGAAAGCCGCTGCGCCATCTCGTTCCGGATCCGGTGGCCCAGCTGATCGCCGAGGGGGAGATGTACAGGTGAGCCGAGGGGCCGAGATGAGCTCGGAGGAGCTGGCGCGCCGCCTTGCCGCCATCGCGGACGACAAGAAGGCCACGGACCTGGTCGCGCTCGACGTCCGGCGACTGGTGGGGTACACGGACTATCTGGTGATCTGCACGGCTCGCAACGAGCGGCAGGCGAAGGCGATCCACGACGAGGTCTACCACCAGCTGAAGAGGGATGGATGGCTCCCGGCGCGGGTCGAGGGTGAGCGGGAGGCGGAGTGGGTGCTGATGGACTACCTCGACTGCGTGCTGCACGTCTTTACGCCGGAGTTGCGGGAGCGGTACCGGCTCGAAGTGCTCTGGGGCGAGGCGGATCGCTTGGATCTGGATCAAGCGGCTGCCAGGCCGCTCCCCTCGGGCGCGCAGGGCGCCGGCTCGTAGCGACCCGTGATCGGCGGCCGCCTGTGGCCGCGATCTGATTGCAAAGACGTCCGCCAGCGTCCTTAGCCTCCCGCTCGTGTCGAAGGAGCGTTTCCGGCGCGCCCTGCGCGGCTACGACCCAGAGGAGGTCGATGCTGCAATGGAGGCGCGCGATGCGCGACTCGCCCGCTTGGAGCGGGAGGCGCAGCGCTTGGCCGAGCGAGTTGTGGACCGAGAGAGGCGGTTGCAGGAGGCGCTGAAGAAGCCGATGACGGCGGCCGCTGACACTAATCGGGTCGCGCTGTCGCGCGCTCTCTCATCAGTCGAGGAGATCTATGGGCAGGCGCGTCGCCAGGCGACGCGGATCCGGATGAAGGCGCTCGAAGACGCGGTGCTGATGGCGGACAGGGTGACCGAGTTGTCCGGGCTCAGGGATGAGCTGGGAGCGCGCGTCTCCGAGCTGGCCGATGTGGCGCGGGTTCGCCTCGGGATCGAGGAGGACCGGCCGCCGGTCGGGATCGAGCCGGCCGCCAATGGCCGTGTCTACGCCGGGGAGGTCGAGGTGGAGGTCGGTCCCCTCGCGGACTTCGCGCAGCTGACCGGCTTCGAGGACGCCGCGGCGGGGATCGACGGTGCCTCCGAGATCAAGGTGAAGCGGTTCTCCGGTGGGCGGGCATGGGTCTCGATGAATCTCGAGAACCCCATCGACCTGCTCAGGGAGCTCGAGGAGAAGGCGCCCTTCGACTTCGTCGTGCGTGACCTGCGCCACAACGGCGTGGTCCTCGACGTTGACGAGGACAGCGCCGAGCAGGACCGCGCGGCGTAGCGGCCGGATTTCGGCCCAGTTCCGCCACACACTCGTGACTTTGTACCCGCCCGATGCGGGATGGACGGCGCAAGTATCGGCAGGTGCTCATCTCGAACGACAAGGGAAACATCGCGGAGGCAGCGATAGCCCTGGAGGCGATCAAGCTCGGCATCGATGTCCTGAAGCCGGTGGCCGAACACGGCCGCTATGACCTGGTTCTGGATCTCGGCACCCGGCTAGTCAGGGTGCAGTGCAAATGGGGCTCCCTCGACCGAGAGCTTGGCGTCGTCTGCGTTCGGGTTGGCGGCTCGCGCTATACGCCGAAGGGATACGTGACGAGCACGTATAGCCCGGAGGAAGTTGACGCAATCGGTGTCTACTGCGGCGAGCTTGCGGAGTGCTTCCTGGTCCCGATTGATCTCGCTGCTGGGAAGCGGCAATTGCACTTGCGCCTCAACCCGCCGCGAAATGGCCAACGCGCCTGCATTAACCTTGCGGCTGACTACCGACTCGGGGCTATAGCTCAGTTGGGAGAGCGTTCGGCTGGCAGCCGAAAGGTCGGGGGTTCGAGTCCCCCTAGCTCCACTTCCTCGACCGACCGCGAAACGGTTGTCGGCGCGCATCAGTTCCGCGACCACTTCGGCTACTGGATGGAACGCGCTGCAGCCGGCGACGAGGTCGTGATCACCCGCCGCGGCCGCCGGTACGCCCGCCTCAGTCCCCCGGATCCGCAGCTCGCCAGCACAGATACCGCTCCGGCTCCAGGGCCAACAGCGGACCCGGCGGAGTCTCCTCCCGGTACTGCTCGTATTTCGCGCTGAGCGCCGCGAGCCCCGTCTTACCCTCGGTCAGATCGAGCACCCGCACCGCGCCCATCACCTGCACCCACGCCAGCTCCTCCCAGTCATCGGAGTAGCGATCGACCGTCAGCGCCGCCCGCGGGTCCCGACGCAGAAAGCGGACCCGCGCCGGCTCAGCCGCCCGTTTGGGCTTGTTGTCGATCGCGCTCCAGATCCGCCCATCAGCCACGGCAAACGTCACTGGCAGCACCCGCGGCCCACCCTCATCGTCGAGCAGCCCCAGCCGCCCAACCCGCTCACTCTCCAGCAACTCGTTTGCCCAGGCAACTAACTCGGTAGGTTGGGAGGAAGGCACGAACGAACTGTAGGTCGACGAGAGGAGCGGGATGGAACTGGGAATCGGAATGCCGAACGCCGTGCCGGGAACGACAGGCGACCAGCTGACCGAATGGGCACAGGCCGCCGACGAGGCCGGCTTCTCCACCCTCGGCACGATCGACCGCATCGTCTATCCCAACTACGAGCCGCTCACAGCGCTCGCGGCGGCAGCCGCCGTCACCGACCGCATCCGCCTCGCCACGGCCGTCATGCTCGGCCCGCTGCGCATGAACCCCGCTCTCGTGGCGAAGCAGTTCCTTTCCCTCGATGCCCTGGCCGGCGGCGGCCGCGCCGTTCTCGGCATCGGCATCGGTGGCCGAGAGGACGACTACGAGATCAGCGGGGCTGACATGTCGACCCGCGGCAAGTGGCTGGACGACGCGCTCGCGCGAATCGTGAAGATCTGGAACGGCGATGGCGAACTCGAATCGAAGATTGGCCCCAGACCTCAGGGCGACGGACCCACGCTGATCGTCGGCGGATACGTCCAAGCCTCATTTGACCGCGCGGCCAAGTTCGCCGACGGCTGGATCCAGGGTGGCTCCGGTCCCGACCAGTTCGCGCAGGACGCGGCGAGCGTCGACGAGGCCTGGAAGCAGGCGGGCAGAGACGGAAAGCCCCGCAAGATGGCCCTCGCCTACTTCTCCCTCGGCCCCGACGCCGAGAAGAACGCACAGGAAAAGCTCGGCCATTACTACACGTGGCTCGGAGAGGAGGGCGCCGCGGGGGTGGCGGCCGGCGCGGCCAAGGACCCGGCCGCCGTTCAGGCGATGATGGCTTCCTTCGAGGAGAAGGGCTGCGACGAGCTCATTCTCTTCCCGGCCAACAGCGATCCCTCCCAGGTCGGCCTACTCGCCGAGGCAGCCGGCCTCTAGCAGTTGCAGTCCTTGCGTTAGCAAACGCTTGTAGCTGGGTATTCCCCGCGGAGAACCTCACCACGTAGCCGCCCGCCGAACCGCGGCGCTGCATGTGAGCGTTTTCGCCGGGTTCGGCCGGCACGGAAGGAGAGACAGATGGAAGCCTCGAGGTCAGGAGCATCGTGGATTCCAGCCGATCCGGGACCCCTAGGGCTCGCCGGATTCGCCATGACTACGTTCATTCTGAGCATGTTCAACGCGGATCTCGTCAACAAGGGCGGTGAGCCCGTAGTTCTCGGGGTTGCCCTTGCCTATGGAGGGATCGCCCAGCTGCTGGCCGGCATGTGGGAGTTCCGCACCGGCAACACCTTCGGTGCGGTCGCGTTCTCGTCATTCGGCGCCTTCTGGATCTCGTACTGGGCGCTGGTGACGTTCTTCGTGGACAAGATCCCAGCGGCTCACGCTGGAGCCGCGATCGGTCTGTACCTGTGGGCGTGGGCGATCTTCACCGTCTACATGTTCGTCGCTTCGCTCAGGACCACCGCGGCCGTGGCCGTCGTGTTCTTCCTGCTCGCGATCACCTTCATCCTGCTGGGCGCCGGCAACTCCGGCGACCACACGAGCGTGATCAAGTGGGGCGGCTACGTCGGCCTCGCCACAGCGGCGGCGGCCTGGTATGCGTCCTTCGCGGCGGTGATCAACTCGACGTTCGGCCGAATCGTGGCCCCCGTCATGCCGCTCCAGGTCGCGAGAGGAGACGAGATGGACCCAGCAGGACGCTAGGCGACCAATTGCAGGCTGGAGGCGGCGCCGGCTCAACCGGCGCCGCCGTCCCGGCCGCCGAGACCGCGTGCGAGTACTTTTGAAACGAGACCGGACCTAGGAGGAGAGATGGCCACCAAGGCGAGCAGCACGGATCTCGAGAAACAGCTCGAGACGATGCTCGACATCGAGAAGTTCCCGCCGCCGGACGAGTTCCGCAAGCAGGCACTCATCACCGACGAGTCCATGTATGAGGAGGCCGCCAGCGACCTCGAGGGCTTCTGGTCCAGGCAGGCCGACGAGCTGATCGACTGGATGGAGAAGCCGACGCAGACGCTCGACGAATCCAACGCCCCCTTCTACAAGTGGTTCGCCGACGGGAAGCTCAACGTGTCCCACAACTGCCTCGATCGCCACGTCGAGGCCGGCAACGGCGACCGCGTCGCCTATCACTGGCGCGGCGAGGAGGGCGAGGAGCGCGACATCACCTACGCCGAGCTCCACCGCGACGTGCAGCGCTTCGCCAATGCGCTCAAGGCCCGCGGCATCGGCAAGGGCGACGTCGTCGGCATCTACCTGCCGATGATCCCCGAGGTCGTCATCTCGATGCTCGCCTGCGCCCGCATCGGTGCCCCACACAACGTCGTCTTCGGCGGCTTCTCACCGGAAGCCGTCCGCGAGCGCATGGAGTTCTCCGACGCCAAGGCCCTGATCACCGTCGATGGCGCCCGCCGCAAGGGCAAGACCGCCCCGATCAAGAGCGCTGTGGACCCGGAGATAGAGGGCGTCTCCTCGATCGAGACCATCTTCGTCGTCAAAGCCACCGACACCGACTGCGAGATGAAGGAGGGTCGAGACGTCTGGTTCGCCGAGGAGATGGAGAATGCCGACGACGAGTGCCCTCCCGAGGCACTCGACGCCGAGCACCCGCTCTACGTCCTCTACACCTCTGGCTCGACCGCCAAGCCGAAGGGCGTCCTGCACACCACAGGTGGCTACCTGGTCGGTGTCACCTTCACCCACCGCTACGTCTTCGACCTGAAGCCCGAATCCGATGTCTTCTGGTGCGCCGCCGACGTCGGCTGGGTCACCGGCCACAGCTACATCGTCTACGGCCCACTCTCCAATGGCGCCACGAGCGTCATGTACGAGGGCGCCCCGGACTATCCCGACAAGGACGTCTGGTGGGAGATCTGCGAGCGCTACGGCGTAACCACCTTCTACACGGCGCCCACCGCCATCCGCGCCTGCATGAAATGGGGCGCGCAGTACCCGGGCAAGCACGACCTCTCGAAGCTGCGGCTGTTGGGCACCGTCGGCGAGCCGATCAATCCAAAGGCATGGCTTTGGTACTGGACGGTGATCGGCGGCGAGCGCTGCCCGATCGTCGACACCTGGTGGCAGACCGAGACCGGGCAGATCATGATCAGCCCGCTGCCGGGGATCACCGCGGCGAAGCCGGGGTCGGCGACGA
>JAWVFG010000218.1:0-8577 GCA_033856335.1 Solirubrobacterales bacterium | reverse complement strand
AAGTGCGGAAGCTGGGGCAGTTTGCGTACCGCAGGAGGAGAGGGCTGACGATCGTCGCTGGACTCGTCGCCGTCGTCAGCGCGCTCGGAGGCGCCTCCGTCTTCAACAACGTGAAGCCCTTCGGGTTCCAGGACCCGGCCTCGCAGAGCTCGAAGGCGTACGACGCAATCGAGAATGCGACCGGCCAGCGAGCTGTTCCGGACGTGGAGTTGCTGGTCCAGCCGAGTTCCGGGAACCCCGGAGCGGCGGCGGGCCCGGTGGCGGCCAGGCTGCGCACAGTGGCGGGCATCAAGCGTGTCGTCACCCCGGAGAGCGACCGCCGGCTCGTCTCGAGTGACGGGAAGGCTGCTCTCGTTCTGGGCTTCATCTCCTCGGATGTGACGGACCTCAGTCACGTCGGGTCCGACGTCCGAGACCGATTCGCCGGTTATCCAGGCGTGTCGGTGGGGGGAAGCGCCGTCACGGTCGACGAGCTCACCAAGATCACGCAGGACGACCTGAGGCGGATCGAGCTCTTCGCCCTTCCCATTCTGCTGTTGCTCTCTTTGGTCGTCTTTCGAGGGCTTGTCGCCGCACTCCTCCCGGTCGTCGTGGGAGGCATATCCATCCTGACGAGCCTCGTCCTGCTCAACGTGCTGACGACGGTGATGGACATCGACGCGTTCGCGATCAACATCGTCACCGGGCTCGGGCTCGGCCTGGCGATCGACTACAGCCTCTTTCTCGTCACCAGGTTCCGGGAGGAGCTCGAGCGCACGGATTCGACCGAGGGCGCCCTGGTCGAGACGACCGCGGCGATCGGACCGATGATCGTGTTCAGCGGACTGACCGTTGCCCTCTCCCTGATCGCGCTCTGGGTCTTCCCGCAGCGGTTCCTCTACTCGATCGGAATTGGAGGTGCCCTGGTCGCGCTGTCATCGGCAGCCGTCTGCCTGCTCTTGCTGCCGGCGGTGCTCGGGCTGCTCGGCGACAGGATCAACGCACTCGCGCCTCGCCGGTTCCAGGGGTCTCCGAGCAATCACCGCTGGCATCGGCTCGCTCGCATCGTGCTGCGTTACCCGGTAACCGTCACGATCGTCGCCGCGGGGCTGATGATCGTCGCCGGACTGCCCTTTCTCCGAGTGGAGCTCACGCAGGCGAACGCGAAGATCCTCCCTACGGACGCCAGCGCCCGCCAGGTTGAGGACGTAGTCGCGGCCCGCTTCCCCTTCGACCCGGCTGACCGCATAGTCCTCGCCTTTCCGACCCGGCGGGGCGCCGCCTCCGCCCAGCGAGAGCTCGCCTCGGAGGCCGTAGTCGTGCAAACGGATGGCCCGCAGCGCATCGGGCCGCGGCTATACAGAACGGACGCGCAGCTGCGGGTGGATGGCTACTCGGACCGCGCTGTCGCAGCGGTCAAGCGGGTCCGATCCTCGAGGTGGGGCTCGCACGCCCTCGTCGGCGGCCCGCCCGCCGAATTGACCGATGAGCGCCACAGCCTCGCCTCCCACCTGCCATTGGCGCTGGCGTTCATCCTGGTCTCCACCGGGCTGGTTCTGTTCTTCATGACCGCATCAGTGACCCTCCCCATCGTGGCGCTGATCATGAACACGCTCACGGTCAGCGTCGCCTTCGGCGTGCTCGTCTTGATCTTCCAGGACGGACGTCTACAGGGGCCACTCGGCTACGTGAGCCCAGGGGGGCTCGACACCTCGATGCCGATCCTCTTATTCGCGGTCGTCTTCGGGCTGTCGACGGACTACGGCGTGTTCCTCCTGCAGCGGATCGGCGCCGCCCGGAGCAGAACCGATAACGAAGAGGTGGCGATCGCCGACGGCGTGGCGGCGAGCGGGCGCACGATCACCGCGGCGGCGCTCCTGTTCGCTGTTGCGATGGGAGCGTTCGCCTTCTCGCAGCTCGTCTACGTCAAGGAGGTCGCGATCGGAGCGGCGGTTGCCGTCCTGGTCGACGCAACGGTCGTCCGCGCATTTCTCTTCCCGGCCGTGTTGCGCCTGCTGGGAGCGGGAGCCTGGTGGGCCCCGAAATGGCTTGCCCGATTCGCGAGACCGCGCGTCAGCGAACGGTGATGGCTTCGCGGTCGAGCGCACGCAGGAACGCGTCGACCACGGGGCGCGAGAATTGCTTGCCGGCCCAGCGGTGAAGCTCCTCTCGTGCCTTCTCCGAGCCGATGGCCATTCGGTAGACGCGATCGCTGGTCATCGCCTCGTACGCATCGCCGACGGCCAGGATCGATGCCTCGATCGGGATTTCATCCCCGGTCAGTGCCTTCGGATAGCCGGTGCCGTCTGGGCGCTCGTGGTGGGCCAGGATCCATTCGCGAACGTCATCCAACTCGCGGCTCGAGAGGATCCTGGCTCCCAGCTCCGGGTGCCGCTTCATCTGGCCCATCTCCTCGGTTGTCAGCGGACCCGGCTTGCACAGGATCGAGTCGGGAACGCCGATCTTGCCGATGTCATGAAGCACGCCGGCTAGCTTGATTCGCTGAACCTGGTCCTCGTCCATGCCCAGCTCGAGGGCCATCATCTCGCAGTAGCGCGCCACGGTCTGGCTGTGTCGCGCCGTTCCCGAGTCGCGCTGGTCGAGTGCCTCCGCCAGGCTGAGGACCGTGGCCAGATGCGACTGCGTCTCGACGTTGCGCCGGCCACTGACGGCACCGAGGACGCTGGTGACCTCGGGGCTGTAGATCACAGCGCGGTCGCGGCCGAGAGCCTTCGCGGCGCGCAGCGCGCGGTCGGCATCGGAGAGCAATCCGGCGAGATCGCGAGAATGCTCTGGGAAGCTCGCCACGCCCGCTGAAGCGGTGATTTCGATCTGAGGCTTGACAAAGGTCTGCCGGATCGCCTTCAGCAGATCCTCGGCGAACAGGAACGCAGTGTGCTGATCCATCTCGGGCAGCAAGATGGCGAACTCCTCACCGCCCGAGCGAGCGACGACGTCCATCAGGCGGGTCTTCTGTTCCAGGAGGTTGCCCACGTTGTAGAGAACACGGTCGCCGGCGCCGATGCCGTGGCGCTCGTTGATCCGGTTGAACCGGTCCAGGTCGATCACGACGACGCTGAGGGGGCGGTTCTGTGGCGTCGCACGTTCGATCTCTCTTTCGACCGCCTCATGTAGCGCCACCCGGTTGGGCAGCCCGGTCAGGGCGTCGGTGCGGGCGGCATCGGTCAACCTGCCGAGGAGCCGCTCGACGCGGGACCTGAGGTAGGTCAGGAGCGTGGCGGCCGTGATCAGCGTCCCCGTGGTGATGACGAAGTGGCTGATCGCCGTGTGGTCTCCACCCGTTGGTATGGGAGTGACCAAAATGACGAATCCGTAGTTGAGGCCCGCCCAGAGGACGTTGAGAGCGGCGTCCATGCGGGAGAGCGGGAAGTAGAAGACGTACAAGCCGACCCAGAGGTACATCAGCGCATAGCCGCTGATGCTGTTGCCGCTGTAGATCACGGCCGCCGTCGTCAGGACCGTTGCCAGAGCCGGCCCGAGGCGCATCATCCAGATCGGGATCCGCCCGGCCCCCAGGAACATGAACAACGCCCAGCACGCCGCCGATGCCTGGATCAGGAGCAGGGCTGTGACGTTGAAGTACGCGGGATGCGGAAGGAGGACGGCCAGGGTGCCGGTCACGCAGGCGCCGGCCGCGAGGTAAGCCTGGGCGAGGGCGATGGGCCGCTTGGCGGCGGGGCCCGACAGCAGGCTCTTGGGCTCGTTGGCGCGCAGGCGTCGGTCTCGCCGCTTGCTGCGCCCGCCCTCTTCGAGGGTCGGGACCATTCCTCCCATTGCGATTAAGCCCATCGAGTTAAAAGTATCGGCGCAATTTGGACACTTCTTCTGCCCAGTTTTCAGGAAATTTCGTGTCCGAACGGCTATTTACAGCCGAAATGACCGAGTTCGGCCCGATCTGGGCCTAATCCGCCATTTCTGTCTGGCTCACCTTGATCGGCTTCGGGGCGCGGAATCGTCGCGATCCGGCCGGTGAGTTGACTCCAGGTGAGATTCGGCGTACCCGTGCCTGTCCCTCTCTTCCAGGCGAGAGGGTGAAGCGGCGACGAGCGACGGGTTCGTCGGACTCCTGTACCAGGGCCAATTCGGCCTCCTCGAGGACGGTGCGAATCACCACCGCCAGCTCGTATTGGGCCAGTGAGGCACCAAGGCAGCGCCGGACTCCTCCGCCGAACGGGATCCACGCACCGCCTTCCATGCCCTTCGGGTCAGCCTCGAGAAAGCGCTCGGGCCGGAACTCCTTGGGCTCCGGATAGAGCTCGGGATCGCTGTGGATCAGATAGATCGCGACCATCAGGACGGATCCGGCCGGCAGGCTGTAGCCCATCAGCTCGATTGGGACCAGTGCCTTGCGGGCGGCGATGGGGATGACCGGGCGGCGCCTGAGGGCCTCCTTGACGACGGCCATCAGGTACGTCTGATCACCCGTTTCCATCTCGCGCGTCAGCCGCTCGAGCTTGTCCGGAGACCGGAGGAGGCGCTCGAAGGCCCAGGTCAGCCCGGCCGTGGTGGTCTCGTATCCGGCCATCAGAAGCGTCAGCAGCTCGTCGCGAATCACCCGATCCTCGAGTGGAGATCCATCCTCGTAGGTAGCCCGGACCAGAAGGGAAAGTGCGTCATCTCGGATCTCAGACAGCGGGTCCGCCCGTCGCTCGCTGATGGTGTCGTAGAGAATCTCGTCGATTCCGTCGATGAACCGCATGAGCCGGGCGTATGGCGAGATCCCGCCCATCTCGTGCCTGAACCACGGAATGAGAGTGAACGGGGATTCACACCGATCCATCATCTCGGGGATCAGCGTGCGGAGCTTGGCCTCCCGATCGCTGGTTCCATCGGTACCCATGGCGATTCGCATCATCACCTCGAAGGAGATCGCCTCCATCTCCCCCAGCAGGCGGATGTCCGTGTCCGGCTCCCAGGTGGCCACCCGGTCGCGGGCGATTCCGGAGATCAGCTCGCGGTAGCGATCGGCGTGGCGCCCGACGACGGGGAGCAGGATTCGCCGGTGGTGAATGTGCTCGGGCCCATCCATCACGAGGATGGAGTGATTGCCCACGACATCCCTGAAGATCCCGTTCGTGTCGCCGGCCCGGAAGTACTCGGGGTCGGCGGTCAGTACCTGCTTCGCCGCGCCCGGGTCCGCGATGACGAAGACGTTGGAGGCCGGGCCAAGGCGGAGGGAGAAGATCGGCCCGTACTTGCGGCGGCACTTCTCCATGAAGTCGATCGGCTGGTACATCCACCGCAGCGTCTGCAACGCGCCCGGAGCGCGGGGCCCCGGAGGAAGGTTGCTGCCGGATGATGGATCGAGGCCCAGGCCTCTGTCTTGAAGCGAACCAATCGCCGGCGGGGCCTGCGTGCCGTCGATCATCGGTGGCTCTCCCCTCTATAGCGCGTCGAAGGGCGATGCTATGGACGAATGTGTATCGATACATCCGCATTAATCCGGATGTTCATCCGTGAAAATCCGCATAGGAAATGCGGTTGCGGTAGGAAGTAGGAAGTCCTACTATTCACTTTTGCGAGCGTCAGGATCGCGCTCGCGCCCATCCCTGAGGACAAGGAGACCCAGCAGTGGCCACCGCGACTTCCAGCGTCATCAAGCCCGACCACGGCGCCAACCGCAAGCACTTCATCTTCACCGACGAGCACGAGGAGCTGCGCGAGTCGATGAAGTCGTGGGTGCTGAAGGAGCTCACCCCCCACCGGTTCGAGTACGAGGAGAACCTCTGGCCGGACTCCGTCCTCCATCGCGCCGGCGAGCTCGGCTACATCGGCCTCTGCTACCCGGAGGAGTACGGCGGCCAGGGCGGCGACTACTTCTACTCGCTGGTCCGCGCGGACGCGATGAGCTACTCGGGCTGCGGCGGGCTCAACATGGGGATGGCGGTCCACACCGACATGGCCACCCCGCCGATCCACCTGCTCGGCACGGAGGAGCAGAAGCAGCGCTATCTCGTCCCATCGATCAAGGGCGAGCTGATCAGCGCGCTCGGGATCACGGAGCCGGGCGCCGGCTCAGACGTCGCGGGCATCCGGACGACGGCCAAGCGCGACGGCGACGAGTACGTGATCAACGGCTCCAAGACCTTCATCACCAACGGGCTGCGGGCCAACTACATCGTGTTGGTGACGAAGACCGATCCCGACGCCGGCCACGACGGGATCAGCCTGTTCATCGTCGACATCCGCGACACCGACGGCAAGGAGGTCGAGGGCTTCAGCGTCTCCCGCAAGCTGGAGAAGATGGGAATGCACGCCTCGGACACCGGCGAGCTCTCCTTCCAGGACGTCCGCGTCCCCGCGGAGAACCTGCTCGGCCAGGAGGGCAAGGGCTTCTACCACATCTCCTGGGAGCTCCAGGGCGAGCGCCTGGTCGCAGCGATCGGCTGCGTCTCGGGCGCCGAGCGCGTCTTCGAGCGCACACTCGAGTACGCGAAGGAGCGCGAGGCCTTCGGGCGGCCGATCGGCCGCTTCCAGGCGATCCGCCACAAGTTCGCCGAGATGTCGGTGAAGATCGAGGCCGCCAAGCAGATGGTGTACGCGACCGCCTGGCGCTTCTCCAACGGCGAGTACCCCGTCCGCGAGATCACCCAGGCGAAGCTGTATGCGTCACGGATCATCGAGGAGGTCGCCGACGACGCGATCCAGATCCACGGCGGCTACGGCTACATGAAGGAGTACGAGGTCGAGCGCGCCTACCGCGACTCGCGCCTGAACCGCATCGGCGCCGGCACCGACGAGGTCATGCTCGAGGTGATCGGGCGCAGCTACGGGCTGTAGGCCCGCCCCCCGCCCGATCTCGTGGGCAACCTCGATCACATCCGCTCCTACTACGAGGCGCTCAACACCGCCGACGTCGATCTGATCGCCTCCCATTTCACCGAGGACGCGGTGCACTACTACACACGGCTCGGGCCGCATCGCGGCAGGGAGATCGCCGAGAACGCGAAATGGGGCGCGGACAACCTCGACGGCAAGTGGTGGCTGGAGCACGGCATCGAGTCGGGTGACGAGGTCGTGATCGAGTGGACGATGACCTGGCGTGACCCAGAGTCGGGCGAGCGGCGCCTCAACCGCGGTACCGAATGGTTCCTGCTGCGCGACGGCAAGATCGCGGAGGTCCGTGCCTACCACCACGGGGACGGTAGGAACCCTCAGGGAGATCTGCTCGGTTTCGATCACGCCGGCCGCGGCCACTCGAGCCTCGAGGGCCCGCGCTAAGCTGGCCCCGCTGTATCCCGCGCGTATAGGGGGCCGCGCGACACCTACGAAGGGAGAAACGCATGAAGCGATGGATCATCGCCGCAATGGCCGCCGCGGGAGTGATGCTGTTCCCGGCCGCGGCTTCGGCCAGCACCTGCGGAGACAACGGCACGACGAAGTTCTTCGACTCGCAGGGCTACTACTTCGATTTCCATCAGTCAAACGCCCTCGGGCCGAACCACAACGACCCGTTCGCGACGTTCGATGACAGTGGATCCAACGGCATATTGGGAACCCCGCCGGGGCCCGTGGCCAACACCGACACCTATGACCAGTTCGGGGCGCTCTTCGTCGGGGGCGCGAACGACGATGCACACGTGTATTTCTCGGACAACAACTCGTGCAGCGATCCGGCGGTCGGAGAGCGCGATTTCCCGGTGGTCGGGATGAGCGGGCTCCAGGTACAGCGGAAGATCTTCGTCAATCCGGCCGGTCCGCTTCCCGGCGCTCGCATCCTCGACCTGATCCACAATCCGAGTGGTGGACCCATGACCACGACGGTGCAGGTCGGCGACCTGGCCAGCACCAATAACGACGGCGACCTCGGCTCGGACAGCACCACGGCCGTCAGGTCATCGTCGAATGGCGATCTGGTGGCGAGCCCGGCCGACTACTGGGCAGTCACCAACGACAATCCGACGACCACCAGCGACAACACGCTGGCGCACGTCATCGACGGACAGGGCGGCGCCGTGAAGGCCAACCTGTTCCAGGTTGGCGGCGGCACAATCCCCACGGATACGCAGGACAACGTCGTGTGGGGTTGGACGGTCACCATCCCGGCGAACTCCACGGTCGGGCTCCTGTCGGTCGAGGTTCAGCAGGCGACCCTCGGCCTGGACTCGGTCACCGACGCGGGCCAGGCAGCCGCGGTGGCCAACAGCTACCAGTCCGCGCCGCTGTCGACGCTCTATGCCGGCGTGAGTAACGCCGATGCGGTCAATGTCGTCAACTGGCCCCATCCCCCGCCCCCGCCGGTCAAGCACAAGAAGAAGTGCAAGAAGAAGCACCACAAGAGGTCGGCAGCCTCTGCCAAGAAGCACAAGAAGTGCAAGAAGAAGCACAAGAAGTAGGCGCGCGCCGAGGGCGCACGTTGAGCTGACGCGAGGGGGGCCGAGACGGCCCCCCTCGTCGTTTCCCGCCCCGCAACTGGGACACTTCGGCCGTGAGCGTGATCAAGGATCAGGGCGCCCGTGCGCCGCTGCCCCCCTTCGGCGAGGAGCACGAGGAGCTGCGCGAGTCGGTCCGCCGCTTCGTCTCCAAGGAGATCGCCCCACACGTCGACGAGTGGGAGGAGGCGCGTGAGTTCCCGCG
>JAWVFG010000217.1:0-11674 GCA_033856335.1 Solirubrobacterales bacterium | reverse complement strand
CACCCATGAGCTGATCTGCGATCCGGCCGCCTACGAGGACCTCGCCGCGCTGTCGGGCCCGGCGCCCGAGGGCTTCTTCCCGGTTTATCGCTCCTAGGTGCCGACCCCTCCGGCGTGCTGTTTCCGGTGCTTCTTCTTGCGCCGGCCCTTGGCGTAGCGCTTGATCCGCTTCTGGACCGCGGCCTGGATCTGCGGGATCAGAGGGATCATCGCGCCGCCCGGGCACGCGGTGAGGCCGAGGGTGGTGTGGCCGATGATCCTCGGGACCGTGATCACGGTCCCCGCCGGGTACCGGCTCTCGGACCCACCGGCCGAGGTCAGCTGCACCGTCCCGGTCACCGGGTAGGCGCGGTCGATTGCCATCTTCCAAGCGAGGAACTGGATGATCGACCGCTGCGCCTGCGGCGTCGGGGCCTCGCTGGTGTGATCGCCGATCGAGGCGATTGAGGTCGTCTGCGAGTTGAAGCCCTGCGCCTGAGCGCCCACCACCGGCCTCTTCAGGCCGCCGGCGCGCCCCTCGTACAGGGTCCCAAAGCGATCGACGAGCGCGTTGTAGCCGATGTCGTTCCAGCCATTGCCGTAGACGTGGAACCGGCAGATGCCGAGCACGATCGAGGGCGCCTCCTGGGGTGTGTAGTCGTTGGCGTTGACGGTGTGGTGGATCACCGCTGCCTGGACGGTCCCGTACTGGGGCGCCGCCCGTGGCGGACAGCCGCCGTCGGGTAGGTCCGCTCCCCACCCGGCACGGCTGACGATGGTGGGCCTGGGAGCCAGCGCCTCGGCGACGGGCGTGGAGGCGACGGAGATCAAGGCCGTGTTGATCGCGCTCCGTGCCGAGTTGATCAGCCGGTCAGCAAAGCTCCCCGACGTCCCCGAGACGTTGACGAAGTGCAGGCGCCCCCGAGGCCGGAAGGACGCGCGGACCTGCGCCTGATCGGCGCCGCCGACGTAGATCGGCGTCCCGTCGTCCTGCTCCACCCAGTCGCTCCAGTGACCGCCGTTGTCGCGAACCCGAATCTCGACGTTCCGCATCTCGCGGGCCACCCCGACCAGGTCGAACCGGTGCGGGGCTTCGATCGGAGGGGAGATCCAGCGCGGTGCCTTCTCGCGGGGATGGGCCGCCCGCGCGGCCGCGACGGCGCTGGGGGCGATCCGCTTGGCCCCCGGGATCGCGTGCTCGAAGTCGACGGCCCCGGGGATGTACGGGCGCAGGGACAGGGCGGGCGCCGCGACCCAGGCGAGGGCCGTGATCAGCGCCAGGCAGACCGCGAGCATGAATCGGGTTGCGCTGACGCGCACCCTCGAATCACGTTTGCGCATGCTGCGAAAACACATCGTCAACCCTCAGGTTTCTGTGCCGGCGGGGCAGTCCCCGCCCCTGCACGCCCTAACCCAGGTTGATCGGGATCTGCTGCTCGGGCCCGTTACCGCGGTACTGGTCCCGGAAGTCACGGATGACGTCCAGGACCGTCGGGTTGTACTTCGGGCAGACGACCTCGTTGGTCCAGGCGGTGACGGCGACGTCGTAGGGCATATTGGGGTCGGGGTAGAGCAACATCCCGGGTGGGTCGGCGTCGAAGACGCCTTTCAGCGCGAGCTGCACGTTCTGGGGCAAGCCCGGCTTGTAGTGGATCTCGATGCGCCCATGCTCCATGGCGTGCACCTCGTTGCGGATGTTCGGGTGCTTGCTGGTGTCGCTGGTGACCGGCGTCGTGTACGCGCCATCCGAGATCGGCACCGGGTTGTGGTTGCCCGAGGTGGGCGGCACCGTCCCGTAGTGCACGGGGGTCGAGTCCGGTACGTGGGTGTTGCCCTCATCGGGCAGGTTGAGCTTGAGCTGGCAGCCCGCGTTCTGGGCTGCCGCCGAGAGGTCCGCGTATTGGGTCGGGTTCACGGCTTCCGGTGTGCCGGTACGGCAATCCGGCGTCAGCCCCTTGAAGCTGCCGGTGTTCTGGATGTGGGCGTTGCTGCAGGCATTCGCAGCCGCTCCACCGCCGCTGCCGCCGCTGGCGATCACCGCCACCAGCCCCGCGACCACGGCCAGTGCGAGCGCCCCCGCGACCACGTAGCCGGCGAACAGGCGCCTGCGGCCGCCCGAGCTGGCCGCACGCTCGGCGGCGAGCCGTTGCGCGCGCAGTCGCTCCTTCTCTTCCTTACGGCTGGCCATCAGAGGGCGAAGAGGCTAGCGGAGGCCGTTCAAGCTCCGCTTAGCGCGGTCTTCCTCGCGGCCTTGGTCTGCCAGACCTCGTCGAGGAACTTCGCCAGCTCATCGTCCAGGCGGTCCGGAGACAGCCTCCACTCCAGGATCGAGCTCGCCTCGATCAGGCGCGAGTTGGGGAGCTCCTCGGCCAGCATGCCCGAGTCCGAGAAGGGATGAAGGGGGTCGGCGTGATGGCCGATGACGAGGGTCGGCTGCGTCATCTCCACCCGGAACTGGTGATGGGGCGCGGATGAGCCCAGGAACAGGCCCTCGAGGACGGCCAGCGACGGTGCCGGGTCCTGCCGGATCATGTCGAGGCCGGTGTCCAGCAGGGGGTTCGTGCGCGGGATCTTGCCGGCCGCCGAGGCGAGCAACCTGAGCACGGGGGCGCCCACGCGCAGGCCGATCATGATCGGGGTGAAGATCACAGCCGCGGCGAGCAGCGCGTTGTCCAGGACGGGCATCTCGACCATCATTCCGCGCACCCGCTCCGGGGACATGAAGGCCAGCTCGAGCGTGGTGTTGGCGCCCAGGGAGGTCCCTCCGATGACCGCCTTGTCGATCTCCAGGTGATCCATAAGCGCCTCGACCTGCATGGCGAAGAAGGTCATCGAGTACTGCGACATCTGCGTCGGGCGGTCCGAGAGGCCATGCCCGAGCAGGTCGATGGCGATCACCCTGTTGCCTCGCGCGGCCATCTCCGGGCCGAGCCGGTCGAACATGTGGCGGTTCATCAGCAGGCCATGGATCAGGACGAGCGGCCGGTCGCCCTTCCCGTACTCGTCGTACGAGATCCGGTGGCGGTTGTAGTCGAATTCGGGCATCTGGACGGGAGGGAGTCTAGGTGGGCCTCAGGCTGCCCCCGCCGGGGCGGGCTCTCCGGACTCCCGCTCCTCCCACGGCCTGGACGCGTGCAGCGCGCCGAGGATGGCCCTGGCCGCCGGCCAGCGGTTGAGTGCGTAGAGATGCAGGCCGGGCGCGCCCCGGCGCAGCAAATCGGCGCATTGCTGGGTCGCATACGCGACGCCCAGCTCGAACTCCGCGCGCTCGTCGCCGTCCAGCGCCTCCATCGCCGAGGCGAGAGGCGCCGGGATCGTCGCCTCGCAGAGCTCGGTGATGCGGCCGATCTGCTTGAAGCTGGTCATCGGCATCACGCCCGGGATGATCGGCACCTCGATGCCCGCCGTCCGCGCGGCCGGCACGAAGTCGAAATAGAGCCGATTGTCGAAGAAGAGCTGGGTGATCAGAAAGCTCGCGCCGGCCTCGACCTTGGTCTTCAGGTACGCGAGGTCAGCCTCCAGGCTCGGTGCCTCGGGGTGGACCTCCGGGAAGCAGGCCCCCCCGATCGCAATCGCTGGATGGGTCTCACGGATCAGCGCGGCGAGCTCCGCCGAGCTCTTCAGCCCGCCCTCGGGCTGGACGAAGTCCTGCTGGCCGCGGGGCGGGTCGCCTCGCAGCGCGAGGATGTTCTCGATCCCGGCATCCGCAATCCGGTCGATGATGTCCCTTAGGCTCTCGGCCGTTTCTCCCACGCAGCTCAGGTGGGCCATCGCCTCAGATCCGTACTCGTCGCGGATCGCTCTGGTGGTCTCGAGGGTGCCCTCACGAGTCCCACCGCCGGCCCCATAGGTGACCGAGAAGAAGTGAGGGTCGAGCCTGCGCAGCACGTCCACGGTCTCGAACAGCACCTGGCGGCCCTCCTCGGTCTTGGGAGGGAAGAACTCGACCGAGAAGACCGGCCGCGTCGATGCGAGCATTTCGTCGATTCTCATCACAGCAAGGGTATTCAGCGCGACATACGATCGGGGGTAATGGCGTTTCACGTGGAGATCAGCAGGGGCCCCAGGCAGCGCGCGCGGATCTTCAACCTGGACGAGGCCGAGCTGCGCAGCACGGTCCTCGATCCCTGGCTGCGCGGCCGCGTGATCGAACTCGGGGACAAGGAGTGGGAGCCGAGGGACTGCAAGCTGGTCATCCTCGAGGGCCCCAAGCTCGCCGACGCCGACCTCTCGATGGGGCGGGGATGGTCCAACGCGGAGCGAGCTTCGGAGAACGTCACCCGCGGCTTGATCGACGCGGCCGCTCCGGCGAGCCCGATGGTCGCGATCCTCGCGGATGGCGCCTCAGCCCAGGCTGAGATCGCCGGCATGCTCGGGCGCCTCGAGCTCGAATCGGCACCCTGGGCCGAGCTTCGGGCCCGGATCCTGGGTCCGCGCGTTCCAGCCTCGGGTCCGGGTTTCGCGGCGGTACTCGCCATCGAGAGTGCCGAGCAGTCGCCGGCGTGGCTGTTCGACGCCGGGCTGGCCCGCGGGGCCCTCGGCCCGAGAGCGGTCCTGGCTCAGCTCGGCGTCGCGTCGATCCCCACGCCGCTTGCAGGCGTGGAGGTCATGCGGCTGGAGCCGGACGACGATGGATCGTTGCGCGCTCTGGGCGATCGCCTGGCCCGCTAGAACGAGGCGGGGCGCCTCTCGGCGCCCCGCTCATGCTCGATACCTGCCTGGCAGGCTTGGACCAGAGATCAGACCTTCGCGGCGACCCGCTTGGCGAGGGACGGCTTCGAGAACTTCACCTGCGTGCCGCGGGGGACCGCGATCACCGGGGTGTTGGCGGTCTCGATCGCGTAGCCGGCCCTGGCGCTCAGGTTGACGTGGCCCTTGGGCGACGCCGGGGACGAGCCGACGATCAGCAGGTCCGTGCCCTCATGGCGATCGGCGACGGTGGCGCCGAGCGCGTCGGCGATGCCCTTGGCCGTCTCGAAGGCAGCGCTGTCGCCGTCTTCCTCGGGCAGGACGCCGATGCTCTTGATCCCATCGGCGTGGCTGCGGTAGCCGGCGGGGGCAACCGCCACGGCCACGGGGCCGCCGGTCAGCATCCGTTGGGCGGAGGTCCCGGGCATCACGGCGCCCGAGGCGGTCCGGTAGTCCGACCCGAAGACGATCAGGTCAGCCTTCTCGCTCTCGGCCAGCTCCCACAGTCCGGCGCCGGTCGAGGCGTGAACCACTACATGGCGCGGGGTCTTCTCGTCGCCCAGCGCCTCGGCGCCGTGCTCGAGCAGCTCAGCGGCATCCTTCTCCTCCAGCGCCTCGCGGGCGCTGTCGGGCTGCTGCGTGTGGCGGACGTAGGCCAGCGAGATCTCGCCGCCCAGCTCGCCCAGCGTGCGGCCCAGGGCGAGCGCGTCTCTGTCGTTGTCGGTGTCGTCGTACGAAACGATGATCTTGGCCATTGCGATGGTCTCCATTCCTTAGGCGGGTCGCGCTGACGCGCGCCCTTGCGTTAACCGTTTTCGAAGTTCGATGACATGGTGCCCGCATCCTGCCATTAGCACCAGTACTTCTGATGATCGTTACAATAAGCGCTGCTAATGCTGAACGTTCAGAGGCTCAAGGTGCTCAGAGAGGTGGTCGCGCAGGGATCGTTCTCGGAGGCTGCCAGCGTGCTCAACTACACGCAGTCCGCCGTCTCGCAGGCGATCGCGACACTCGAGGCCGAGGCCGGCGTGGCGCTGATCGAGCGCGACCGTCGCGGAGTGCGGCCGACCACCGCCGGCGAGCGCCTCAACGTGCACGCGGGGCGGATCCTCACCCAGCTCGACGCCGCCGAGGCTGAGCTCGGGGCGATCGCCCAGATCAAGGGCGGAGAGCTGCGCATGGCTTCCTTCCCGACCGCGGGCGCGACCCTGATGCCACTGGCGATCGCGGCCTTCCGCTCGGCGCACCCCGACGTCACCCTGAGCCTGGTGGAGGGCGAGCCCGAGGAGCTCACTCCCCGCCTCCGCGCCGGCGAGTTCGATCTTGGCCTGATCTTCGAGTTCGAGGGCACCGGCGAGCTCGGCCCCGGCCTCCGGAGCACGCCCCTGTTCGAGGACCCGATGAAGCTCGCCCTGCCGAAAGGCCACCGGCTCGCCGGCAAGGATCGGATCGAGCTCGGCGACCTCTCAGATGACGCCTGGGTGCAGACTTCGGAGAACAGCGCCTGCGCTCGCCACGTCGTGCGCATCTGCCGGGCGGCCGGCTACGAGCCGCGGGTCTCGTTCGAGAGCGACGACTACCTGACCGTGCAGGGACTGGTTGCCGCAGGAGTCGGCGTCGCCCTGATCCCGCAGCTGGCGCTCTCGCAGACGGTCAGCTACGACATCGCGGTGCGGGACCTCCACCCGGGCGCTCCCGTCAGGCACGTGGTGGTCGCGACCCCCGGCACGGGCGTCTCCCTTCCGGCGGCGGCATCGATGCTCGACCTGTTGCAGGACACAGCCCGGCCATACGCCAGGGCGCTCCCCTAGGAGCGACCCGTCTTGACGAGAAGAACGACGACCGCCCCCACCTTGCGGCGGGGGCGGTCGCGTAGATGCGTTATCTGGGAAGCCGAGACCCGGCTAGGTCTGGGTTCCGGACGGATAAGCGAGCGACGGCACGTCCGAGGGATAGACCTCGTGCCCGTGCACGGCGATGTCGCCTTCCTCCATGTCGGCCTCCTCCATGCGGAGCGGTACGAACAATCCCACCAGCTTCAGCAGGATGAACGTGCCGATCCCGGAGAACCCGATCACCCAGAGACCTGTTTCGAGCTCGTCCTTCAGGAGCTCGGCATTGCCTCCGTTGAATATGCCCGCGAAGCCGGGCAGGTCGGTTGCCCCACCGCCCGTCGCCGCGTACACGATGATGTGCGGGTCGGCGAAGAAACCGAGCAACAGACCGCCGGCGAGTCCCGCCATCCCGTGCGTGTAGATCACGCCCAGGGTGTCGTCCACGTTCCGGAAAGGCCGGATCCGGCTCAGGTAGTTGAGCCCGAAGTAGACGATCACTCCGCCGATCAACCCGATGCTGAGCGCTCCCCAACCGTTGACGAAACCAGCGCACGGTGTGATCACGACGAGTCCGGTGATCATCCCGTTGACGCTCGAGATCAGGCTGGGCTTGTGTCCGGTCGCGTAGTCGAGCGCAACCCACGACAGGAACGCGACGGCACAGGCCAGGTTCGTGTTGAGAACGGCCAGCGACGCGTTGGCGCCCGCGTAGTACGGGTCGCCGCCGTTGAAGCCGTTCCAGCCGAGCCACAGCAGGCCCGCTCCGGTGGCGACCATCAACAGGTTGTTGGGTGCGTCGATTTCGCGATCTCGTTGGAGCCGCGGTCCGATCACCGCCGCCGCCACGAAACCGGAGACGCCGGCTGCGAGGTGGATCACGTAGCCACCCGAGAAATCGAGGGCTCCGTGCGCCGCCCACCAGCCGCCGCCCCAGATCAGGAAGGCGTTGACGGTGTAGATGATGCTTGACCACAGGATCACGAACGGGATCCAGGCGCGGAAGTTGATCCGGCCGAGCACCGATCCGAGCATCAGGATCGGCGTGATCGCCGCGAATACGAACTGGAAATAGACCAGTGTCGGTTGTGTGAAATTGAACGCTGGTCCGGTGGTTATCGATGGGATCAGCGCCTGTGTCTGCTCCGCACCCGTCCCGAGAACCGATCCGGGTGTGCCCCACATTGCGCTGAGGAACCCAGTGTCAGCCCCGAAGATGTGCAAGGGGCTGCCAAATGCGAACTTGAACCCGTAGAGAACCCAGACGATCAGCACCAGGGCGAACGCGACGAAGGCCATCATCATCGAGTTCACCGACCAGCGCTTCTGCATCACGCCGCCGTACAGCACGACCAGGCCGGGCACGCTCATCAAGCCGACCAGGGTCGCCGCGGTGAGCTGCCAGGCATTGTCGCCAGGGTTCACAAAATCGGGATAAGGAACCCACGTAGGCATTTGTTTGCCTTCTCCTTTTCTTGGATATCGAGCATTGGCGATGCCTGTCAGACGTCATCGCAACGTCGGACCGGTAAAGCCGCGCTGGAGCGTGCCTGACAGGGGGCCGACCTCCTACCTCCAAAGGGCGGAAATCCCCCTCCGCAATCTCGACACTCGGTCGAAGCCCCCTGCTGAATGCCGCTTTTAGACTGGGTTTGTGCCCCTTCAAGGCCACTGGCAGCGAGTCAACACCCCGTTGCGCGAGACGACCTCGCGCGAGCGCCGAATCGTCCGGATCCTGGTGGCGTTGCTGGCGGCGGCCGCTGTGGCCGTGACGATCGTGGCGATCGGCTCAAGCTCGCCGAAGACCCCGGCCGGGTGCATCAGCGTCGAGCTGCCCAGCACGATGGGAGGGGTCTCGTCGCAGCTCTGCGGTTCCACCGCTCGAGCCTTCTGCCACGGCCAGGCAGCCCACACCGAGCCGCTCAATACGACGGTCCTGCCCAAGTGCCGCGCAGCCGGCTTCGACTGACCGGCTTGCGGAGCTACACGCCTAGAGCGCGAGCGTGCGGAGCCAGCTCCCCACCGCCGCGGCGACGGCGTCGGTGTCTGACTTGAGAGCGTGGTCTCCGCGGACCTTGATCACCTCGCGCCCCGGGCCCGCGGGCGGCATGCCGAAGCGGTCGCTCTCGCCCTGGACCACGAGCACTGGAACCTCGACCGCGTCGAGCTCGGGTAGGCGGCTCTGGGGAGGCTTGTCGCCTCGCCGTGGCGGCACGAGCGGGAAGGCGAGGCAGAGCACGGCCGCCGCTCCGGTCCCCTCGAGCGTTCGGCAGGCGACCCGGGCGCCGAGAGAGCGGCCGCCGACCATCAGCGGCAGGCCTGCCAGCTCGTTTCCCCGCAGGTGCTCGACGACCGCGATCCAGGCTGCATCCAGCTGCTTGGCTCCGGCTGGGGAGCGGCGGCCGGCGACCCGATAGGGCTGCTCGATGAGCGCGACGCTGAAGCCCTCGCCGAGGGCGGCCTCGGTCGCGGCGATCAGGTCTGGTGCCTCAACGCCACCGCCCGCGCCATGGCCGAGGACCAGAGCTGCCTTCGGCCGCTCGGCCGGACGCAGGTGCGCCCGCGCGGGACCGGACGGAGTGTCGATCTGCGTGGGCGGCAATGGAGCTAGTCGGACTCGAACCGACGACCTCCTGGGTGCGATCCAGGCGCTCTCCCAACTGAGCTATAGCCCCGCGTGGATGGGACATATGTTGGCCCCAATGCGACCAGCCGGGTGGGCCGAGGGGCAAGGATACGCTGTCTCAGGTTGAGCTTCGGACGGCGTCTAGCCCTCTTTTTCCTGCTGCTTGCGATCGTGCCCACGGCGGCGCTGATCGCCATTCTGCTCTTCGTCAGCAACGATTCGCAGCAGGGCAAGGCGGATGCGCGGCTCGCTGCCGGCCTGCAGACGGCGGTTGCGGTGTACGGCATGAGAACCGACGAGGCGACTGCTGACGCGCGCCGCTTCGCCCGCGATCCCGATCTGGCGGCGGCGCTCGGGACCGTGGGCACATCTCAGCTCCGGGCCTTCATCCGCCGGGCCGCGCACGAGCCCGGTGTGGCGCGTGTCGAGCTGCTCGACAACGCCGGGCGTCAGATGGCCGCGGCCGGACCACTCGACTCGGTGGCCTTCGCCCGCATCGGGTTGACCGAGAACGCTCGACCGGTCGGGACGATTCGGGTTTCGACCACCAGCGCGGACCAGTACGTGGCGGCCGTTCGCGGTCTGACCGATCGGGAGCTGGTGTTGAGTCGAGGGGAGACGATCCTGGCCTCCACCGTGACGCCGCCCCCGACGATGCTCCGCCCGGACCAGACGGCTGACCTGACCGTCGGCGGGGTCAACTACCGGGGTCACGCGATCAGCCTCAACTCGAGTGACGGCGAGACGCTGCTGATCCTCGGACCGCCCAAGTCGGGCGGCGTGCTGGGAATCGGGCGTGCCGCACTCGCCATCCTGGCCTGGTTCCTCGCGGCCGCGGTGGTCCTTGCCTGGAGCCTGGCTCGGACGATGACGCGCCTGCACCAGCGCGTTGCCGCGCAGGCGATGACCGATCCCCTGACTGGGCTGTGGAACCGCCGCTACATGGCGGAGACCCTCGACCGAGAGGTGGCCCGGGCTTTGCGCTTCAGGCACCCGATCTCCCTGATCATCGTCGACGTCGACGACTTCAAGACCATCAACGACCACCGCGGTCACCTGCAGGGGGACATCGTCCTCGAGAGCGTGGCGGACGTCGTCCGTGAGGCCACCCGTTCCATTGACGTCGCGGCGCGCTACGGCGGCGATGAGCTGGCCCTGATCCTCGTCGAGACCGAGCGCGAGGGCGCCGCGATTCTCGGCGAGCGGCTCGCCGAGCGAATGAGGGCCACACAGGTGCCGCTCAGGGAGGGGGGGTCGATGGGGGCGACCGTGAGCGTGGGTGTGGCGACGATCCCGGATTCCGCAGGGGATGTGGAGTCCCTCGTCGACGGCGCCGACCGGGCCCTGCTGAGGGCGAAGAGGGCGGGTAAGAACCAGATTCGCACCGCGCCCGTGACCCGTCCAAGGGGCGGGACGCGAGGGGGTCAGGGCAAAGGGCCGTAGATTGGTCGCTCGAGTGCAGGGTCCAGGTGGCGATCCAGCTATCACATAGGCGCTGCAGCGCCTAAGCTTTGACCCTCGAGGCGGTCAGACCGCGCATCATGGGAATACTCGACGACGCGATTCGCGAACACCTCGATCTAAAGCGCAAACACGGCGCCCGCGACGCCGATCTGCGCGAGATCGAGGATGAGGCGTTCGGTTCCACCGATCGCCCGGATCCGTTCGCGGCCAACGAGCTGTTCAACGAGGTCGCCTCGACGACCGGCACCGCGGAGGCGGAGCCGGGCGCCATCCCCTCGGAGGGTCCCAGCGGCCTGAGCGAGGCGGATGTCGGCGACGAGGAGCCGACCAGGCTGGTCGAGTCCGAGGCGCTTCTGCCCCCCGAAGCTCCGCCGGACGAGTCCCCGCAGGAGGCCGCGCCGGAGCCGCCGTCCGAGCCGCTCAGCCCACCGGAGGGACTCGACGAGGCCGAGCCGGTCAGCCCTCCAGAGGGACTTGGCCCGGTCCCCGGTCAGGTGGAGCTCCCCGACGAGATCCCGGGTCAGGAGCGACTCGAGGATCCGCTCGAGGACTACCACCCCACCACCGAGCCTGAGGGCGAGAGCTATCTGCCGTTTGAGGACGAGGCCCCGGCGGATGCATCCGAGCCGCCCGCGCCGTCCGAGTCGCTCGAGGACCTGATCGCCGAGGAGGAGCCGTTTCCCGAGGACACCGCCGCACCTCCCCCTCCGCCCGTCGAGGACGTGGCGGAACCCGCCCCGCCGCCGGCTCCGCCCGAGCTGGAGGAGCTTGAGGCGGAGGAGCCGGAGCCGACCCCGCCGCCGGAGCTCGAGAGCTCCGTTCCCGATCCGCCCCCGCCACCGCCCGACAGCGGTCCCGAGCCGCCGGGCAGGGCGAGGGGCAGAGTCGACGTCCCGACTCAGGAGCATCCGCCGCCCGGCGACACCGGGGGCCTGCCGCCGCTCCCGGGGCCGGAGTCGGAGCTCGAGCCGGATCCGGGTGAGCCCACCGGTGAGGAGCCGCTTCCCGCCGCCGAGCCGTTCGCCGACGAGGAGCCCTCCGCCGAGTCAGGTGGACCGGCGTTGTACGACTTCGAGACCGATGA
>JAWVFG010000216.1:0-3924 GCA_033856335.1 Solirubrobacterales bacterium | reverse complement strand
AGGGCCGCCAGGTAGACCGAGTAGAGGACGACGAGGAAGGCCACCATGCGGCAGACCGATTGGCGACGCTCCATCCCCGCCTTGCGCAGCGCCCAGTAGGTGAGCAGGATGCCGCCGGCTCCGCCGGCGGAGAAGAGGCGGGTGGCCGCCAGCCCGGCCATCGTGATCTGGTAGCTCTCCCCCCACTCCAGGTGGATCACTCTCTCGCCGACGACGCCGCGGAAGAGCGCGACATAGGCCGCGAACATCGCGACGCAGAAGGCGACTCCCACGGCGATCCAGACGGGCTGCCCATCGCCGATCTTCCCGAGCGCGTCCTGGAGGTCGAACAGTCTCGGGACCAGGACGTAGATCGCGACCAGCAACAGGACGACGGCGACCGCCGTCTGGATGAGCCGCTTCGGGTCGGCAAAGAAGCGCGGCTCAGCGTCCCCGATCATTTTGCGGGCGGTCTCATCTCCTACTGAAGCGCTCTCCGGGCGCTCCTCCCTCACGCCAGGATGTTCCCAAACAGCGTTACTGGGTCGCGATGCGCTCGAGGCGCTGCAAAGCCCTACTCACGGCCTGGGCCGCCGGCTCGGCGTACCGCTCGCCCCGCCGGATGGCGATCACCAGCGCCGCGCCCGCGAGCAGATCGACGACGTAGTGCTCGCCGAGATAGACCAGCGAGAAGCCGAGCGTCCCCGCGTATGCCCAGCCGGCGATCCCCTCGCGCCACCCGACCTCCGAGAGAAGGAGCGCGGCCATCAGCGATGTCGCGAAATGAAGCGAGGGCATGGCGGCCCAGGGGTTCCCACCGAGGGTGTCGTACAGCACTGGCCACGCCTTGCCCCACTCCTCCTCGCCGACCTCCACCATGATCCGCCGGATCTTCGCGTCGGTATGCCCCTCTTCGGACGCCCACCAGGGTGGGGCCGTGGGGACCGCCGCATAGAGGATGCAGCCGACGTCGTAGACGGCGGCCATTTGCCTCGCCGACCGCGCGAATTGCTCCTGGTCGCGGGCGAGGATCCAGGCCAGTGCCGAATGGGGCTCGAAGAACCAGGACCAGTGGACCCAGGAGAGAAAGCGATCGACGATGTTGCCCTTGCCCAGGCCGGCCAGAGCATTCTGGAGCCTGACGTTGGGCAGCTCCCCGCCGCCGAGCACCCGATCCACCCGGATCGGATAGCCCACCCGCAGGCGGCTGCGGAGGGCATCTGGGTCGTCGTATGGCAGCTCGTGGCCCAGTACGAACATCCACATCTGCAGGGCGTACATGCCGGCGTCCCGCAGGCGGGTCCTGGGCCGGAGCACCGCGAGCGCCGGTGGACCGGCGGCCATCGCGCCCGCGGTCACCGCCGCGGGAATACGCCGCTTCTTGCGCATCAGCGGGACGGCAAAGGCCGCCGCCAGGGCAGCCGCGGCTGCGCCCTTAACCAGCGGGCGCCAGGGCGACGATCGTCTCGGGGCACTGCCGTTGCCGGGCAAGGGTGCGCGAGTCTAAAGGCAACCGGCGCCATGCCGATAGTCCTGTGTGAGCTCCACCGGCCTCGCCGCGGCGCCAGCGGGCGGCACGACGCCCACGCTTGCGCTGCTCGAAGGCCTTGCCGATGCGATCCTCCTGCTCGACAAGGGGGGCGCAATCGCATACGCAAACGGAGCCGCGGAACGACTCTTTGGCCAGCCGGCCTCCGACCTCGCGGGCCGGTTGTTTCCAGCGCTCCTGGCCGAGCCCTTTGCCGTGCAGTACACGGAGGCCCTGGGACGCTTTGGCGCCGGCGAGACCATTTCGATCCTCGGGGAGCGGCGCGAGGTCGTGGGCCGTCAGCTGGACGGCTCAACCATGACCCTGGAGCTGACCCTTAGCGAGGTCCGGGTCGGCCACGCCGACTCGCTGGCCGCGGTGGCACACGACATCGGGGAACGGAAGGCGGCCGAGACCCGGTTGCGGCTGATGGCCGACCAGGACGCGCTGACCGAGCTCGTCACCCGGGTCGGCTTCGAGCGGGCTCTGACGGAGCATGTCGCTCACGCCGCTCGGTACGGCAGCGCCGGCTGCGTGATCGCGCTGGGGATCGACAACTTCAAGTACGTCAACGAGTCCGTGGGCGTTGAGGCCGGCGATGAGCTGCTGGTGAGCCTCTCGGAGCAGATTCAGGGTCGCCTCCGCAAGACGGACATCCTCGGGCGAGTGGGTGGCGACGTATTCGGCGCCCTCGTTCACGACAACGACATGGACGAGGCCCTCATCCTCGCCAACGAGCTGCTTGGAATCGCCCGATCTCGCCCCTTCGTGCTCAACGGGGAGGCAATCCGAATCACCCTGAGCGCCGGGGTTTCCTCTCTCCACGACCGCACGGTGACTGGTGTCGATCTGCTCGCCGAGGCGGAGAGGGCGATGCATGAGGCGAAGGAAGCCGGCACCGACCGCGTGGTCGGGCATGACCCTGAGAACGGCACCCAGTCAGGCGACAGGCGGGCGTGGTCCGAACGGGTGCGCCAGGCAACCGAGAGGGGCCTGTTCGTCCTCACCAGTCAACCAATCGTGAACCTCAGGAGCGACGAGACGACCCAGCACGAGGTCCTCCTGCGAATGCGCGACGAGGGTGGCGGACTGATCCAACCAGGTGCCTTTCTCGCCACCGCCGAGCGCTTTGGCTTGATCGGGGGCATCGACCGCTGGGTCACCCAGCAGGCGGTGCGGCTGATCGCCGCCCATAACAAGGAGGGGCGTGAGCTGACGCTCGAGGTCAACCTCTCCGGCAAGACGATGGGCGACGCGAGGTTCCCGGACGAGGTGAGGCGCGAGCTGACATCGAGCGGCATCGATCCCAACAGCCTGATCTTCGAGGTCACCGAGACCGCCGCGGTCGCCGACATCGAGCAGGCGCGCGCCTTCATCCAGGGGCTTGCCAAGGTCGGCTGCCGCTTCGCGCTCGACGACTTCGGGTCCGGCTACGCCTCCTTCTACTACCTGAAGCACCTGCCGATCAGCTATCTCAAGATCGACGGCGAGTTCGTTCGCGAGCTGCCGCGCAGCCCGGTCGATCAGCGGATCATCAGCGCGCTCGTCCAGGTCTGCACCGGCCTGGGCATCAAGACGATCGCCGAGTTCGTCGAGGACCAGCGGACCATGGACCTCCTCCGCGAACTGGGCGTTGACTTCGCCCAGGGCTATCACCTGGGCAAGCCCGAGCCGGTCTCGGCGCTCAGGGACGGCTGATCCGCTCGAGCGGGATCAGGAAGGACTCGTAGGCGGCGCCGGTTGCGCCCTGCAGGCCGATCTCGCAGGTCCGGTTGCTTGAGAGGTACGCATCGTGCTCGGTGCCGGCCAGCTCGGCGGCCTCCTCGGCCGTGGCGGACGCGGTGAGCTCCGGGTGCAGCATCCCCCGGTCGCCGGCCATCCCGCAGCAGGTGGCTCGGATCGGCTGAACGACCCGGTCGGCCATCGCCTCGGCGATCTCGCGTAGCGGCCGCTCCAGCCCCATGTGGCGGGTGGAGCAGGTCGGGTGGAGCGCCACCGAGCCGAGCTTCTCCCGGATCTCGAGGCTGGGGAGCAGTCGCTCCGCCCAGGCGACCGAGTCGAGGATCTCCAGCTCGCCGTGCCGCTCGCGTGCCTCATCGGCGAGGCCCTGGGCGCAGGAGCTGGCGTCGATCACGACCGGCAGCTCCCCTTCGGCGCTCCAGCGCCAGAGCGCCTCCACGGTGCGGTTGGCCATCAGCTCGGCGCCATCCGTATAGCCCTTGGAGTTCCAGGGAACCGAGCAGCAGTTGCCGCCGACGTCTTCGGGGATCCAGACGGGCAGGCCGGCCCGGGCGGAGAGGGTCACCATCGCCTCGAGCAGCGGCAGCCCTGAGCCCTCGCCCCGAGGCGGGCCGAAGATCCGGTTGACGCAGGCGGGCATGTAGACGGCGGCGGCGCCTTCGCGCGATGTCCGAGGC
>JAWVFG010000215.1:0-3574 GCA_033856335.1 Solirubrobacterales bacterium | reverse complement strand
TCCCCGCCAGCAGCATCGCGCTGCTGAGCGCGTCCACGAACGTGGCGCGCGCCTGCTCGGGCGCATTTGCCAGCTGTCCGGGGTTGAAGGAGCTGCCGAGCTGGGACTGGAAGATCGCGCCGGTCGCAGCGACGCCCACCGAGGCGCCGATCATCCGTGACATCTGCAGCACGCCCGAGGCCACGCCTGACTTCTGCACGCTCACCGCGTTCATCGCGGCGGTCGACATCGGCGACATCACCAGGGCGATGCCGAGCCCCATCAGGACGAAGGGGACGATCAGCCCGCTGTAGGTCGTGCCGGTATTGATCCCGGCGAACATGAACATCGAGACGGCGAGGACGGCGAGCCCGACGCTCATCGGGGTTGCGGGCCCAAGCCGATCCGCCAGCCTCCCAGAGATCGGGGCGACCACGGCGATCACCACAGTCGTCGGCAGGAACCTGATCCCGGCCTGGAGCGCTCCGTAACCGAGGATGTCCTGCATGTAGATCGCCATGAAGAAGAAGGTGCCCATCATGGCGAAGGTGATGATGAACGCGACCAGGTTGGAGCCGATGAACTGGCGGGTCCGGAAGAGCGCGAACTCGACCATCGGGGACACAACGCGGAGTTCGATGGCGACGAACGCCGCGAGGCCGAGTGCCCCGCCGACCAGCAGCGAGAGGATCCCCGGCGAGGCCCAGCCCCAGCTGTTCCCCTCGATCAGGGCCAGGACGATCGCCGTGAGGCTCGCGGTCAGCGCGACCACGCCGGGGTAGTCGACATGGTGGTCGACGGTCTCGTCGCGGGACTCGCGCACGGCAAAGACGGTGGCCGCCACGGCGGCTGCGGCGACGGGAAGGTTGATGAAGAAGATCGCGCGCCAGGTGACGTACTCGGTGAGGAAGCCGCCCACCACGGGGCCGATCGAAAGCGCGAGGGCGGAGACGCCGGCCCAGATGCCGATCGCCCTACCGCGCTCGGCGGCCGGGAAGGTGTTGGTGATGATCGAGAGGGTGGCGGGCATCATCAGGGCGGCGCCGATGCCCTGAATCGCGCGACTCCCGATCAGCATCGCGGGGTCCTGCGCGATCCCGGCGGTGGCGGAGGTGATCGCGAAGATGATCACTCCGGCCAGGAACATCCGCCTGCGGCCGAAGATGTCGCCGAGGCGCCCACCGGTTGCGATCAGGACGGCGAAGGTCAGGGTGTACCCGTTGACCACCCACTCGAGCTGAGAGATCTGCGCGTGGAGATCACGCTGAATGGATGGGAGCGCGACGTTGACGACGGTGTTGTCGAGCATGATCATGAAGAGGGCGAAGCACATCGCGCCCAGCGTCCACCACTTGCGGTTGTCGTCCGTGATCAGGTGGCGATAGCGCGTCATCGGCCGGCCTTCCTCTCGTAGTTGCTGTAGATCTCGGCGATCTCAGGACGCTTCAGCAGCGCGTCGAGAGCCGTCTCGAGCTGCCGCCGCTCGTCCGCGTCGAGCGAGTCCGTGAACTCCTCGAGGCTCGTGAGGCGAGCGGAGATGATCCGGTCGGCCAGGCGATGCCCCTTTGCGGTGAGCGCGAGTCGTCTGACCCGGCGGTCGTTGAGGTCCTCAACCCGAGTCGCGAGCTTCTTCCGCACCAGCCCGTCGGCGGCACGGCTGGCGGAGGCGACTGAGATCCCGAGCTCCTCCGAGACGGCGGTGACCGTCCGGGCATCTTCGTCCGGGGCGTCAAGGTCCACCAGCACCTTCATCTGGGCGAAGGTGAGGCCGCTCTCGTCGATCACCTTGAAGACCTCGCTGCTGCTGGGGCCCATGCAGCGCAGAACGACCGCCGCCATCTTGAGGGCGAGATCGTCCGCACCCGGCCCGGTGCTCTTCCGTTCTCTGGTCGCCGCTTCCACTGTAGAAAAGGTTACACGCTTGCAACCTTTTCGAAACCGCAACGATCTGTGACAAGCGTCACAGTGACCTGTCTGGTCCCCCGTCCAGTCCATCCGGCGCCGTCCATATCTTCGATCGGCGAATGCAGAACGCTGCCCGGCTCGATCACGATCACCTATGGCACCCGTTCACTCAGCAACGCGATTGGGTGAATGAGGAGCCATTGATGATCGAGGCGGCGGAGGGGACCGAGCTGATCGACTCCGAGGGGCGCCGCTACCTGGACGGCGCCTCCTCCCTGTGGTGCAACGTCCATGGGCATCGTCACCCTGCCATCGATCAGGCAGTCCGCGACCAGCTCGACCGCGTGGCCCACTCGACCATGCTCGGCCTCTCCCACCCGGGCGCGGCCGAGTTGGCCGCGCGGCTGGTCGAGATCGCGCCGGCGGGCCTGAGCCGCGTCTTCTACTCGGACTCCGGGTCGACCGCCGTCGAGGTCGCCCTCAAGATGGCGTTCCAGTACTGGCAGCATCGCGGCGGCCAGCACGTCAGGAAGACGTCGTTCATCTGCCTCGAGGATGCCTACCACGGCGACACGATCGGGTCGGTGTCCGTCGGCGGGATGCCCCTCTTCCACTCCACCTTCGGGCCGCTCCTCTTCGACGCCCACCGGGCCGAGCCGGGCAACATCGACGACATGGCTCGGCTGCTCGCGATGCGCGAGGAGGAGGTCGCGGCCGTCGTGCTCGAGCCGCTCGTCCAGGGGGCAGCCGGGATGCTGACTCACCCGCCCGGCTACCTCCGTGCGGTCCGGCGGCTCTGCGACCGGCACGGTGTGCTGCTGATCTGCGACGAGGTCGCGACCGGCTTCGGTCGCACAGGGACGATGTTCGCCTGCGAGCAGGAAGGGGTCTCGCCCGACCTCCTCTGCGTTGCGAAGGGCCTCACCGGTGGGTACATGCCGCTCGCCGCGACGCTCGCCACTGAGCGGATCTATGAGGCCTTCCTCGGCTCCTACTCCGAGTACAGGACCTTCTTCCACGGCCACACCTACACGGGCAACCCCCTCGCCTGCGCGGCGGCGATCGCGTCCCTCGACGTCTTCCAGCGCGAGCGGACGCTGGTCCGCCTGCAGCCCAAGATCCGGCTGCTCTCGGGGTGGCTCGCGCAGGTGGAGAGGATGCGCGAGGTCCAGGAGGTGCGACAGCGCGGCCTGATGGTCGGCATCGACCTGGGCGAGCACGACCCTGAGCTCCGCCTCGGCCACCGCGTGGTGCTGGAGGCCCGCCGCCGCGGGGTCATCGTCCGCCCGCTCGGCGACGTGATCGTGCTGATGCCTCCGCTCGCGATCTCCAAGCAGGACCTGCGGCGACTGGTCGGCGTCGTCGCGCAGTCGATCCGCGCCGCCTACCCGGTCGCCGAGCTCGACTCGGGCGCCAAGGGCCGGCTGGACGCGGCGCTTCTCGAAGCGGCCTAGCGGCGTAGCGGCCACAAGGCCGCTCCACTTTGGAGCGGAGGGCGAAGCCCGTAGCGACTTATTGTGGGCGGCCGCCAGTGGCCGCGCCTGATGGTGGCCGCTCCACTTCGGAGCGGAGGGCGAAGCGCGGATACTGGCGGCGTGATGAAACGGCGTCTGCGCCGTAGTACCGGTGTGAGCACTGCCGCGGTCGCGACAGCCACCGAAAAGGTCGATGAGGCGCGCCTCGCCTTCGA
>JAWVFG010000214.1:0-2712 GCA_033856335.1 Solirubrobacterales bacterium | reverse complement strand
AGCGTGAGCACGACGCCAGCCGCTTCCGGCCCTCCGGCGGGCGCTCCGGTCACCAGCGGCCTTTCGGCTTTCTGGCGGCGGGTCAGCCAGGGGGACATCGGCTCCCTGCCGGTCATCGCCGGCCTGGTCCTCATCTGGATCGTGTTCGATATCCTCAACCCGCTCTTCCTGAGCCCCGGCAACCTCACCAACCTGGCGACTCAGGTCGCCGACATCGGGATCGTCTCCGTCGGCATCGTCCTCGTCTTGCTTCTGGGCGAGATCGACCTGTCGGTGGGGTCGGTTTACGGTCTGTGCTCCGCGATCACCGCGCTGCTCAGCTACCAGAAGGGTTGGGCCGCGCTCCCGGCGATCGCCGCAGGGCTGCTGGCCGGAGCGGCGATCGGGACCTTCCAGGGCTTCTTCTTCACACGCTTCAAGATCCCCTCGTTCGTGGTCACCCTGGCCGGGTTGCTGACCTGGTTCGGCGCGCAGCTGCATGTCATGGGCGAGGCCGGCACCATCAACATCAACGACCCGAGCCTCGTCAACCTGGCCAACTATTCCTTTGGCCCGACCGTCGGCTGGGGGATCGCGATCGTCGTGTCCCTGATCCTCGGTGTCGACCTTTTCATCCGACGACGGCGGCGCGCCGCGGCGGGCCTTCCCCAGGCCGGCCTGGTTGGCGACGTGGTCAAGTTCGTTGCCGTTGTGGCGGTGCTGTTCGGCGGCGTGGCCGTGTTGCTGTCCTACCACGGCGTGCCCCTCCCTCTATTGATCCTCCTCGGATTTGTGGTGAGCTTCGACATCATCCTCACCCGCACGAAGTTTGGCCGCCACATATTCGCGGTCGGAGGCAACGCTGAGGCGGCCCGGCGCGCCGGCATCTCGGTCAACGGCATCCGGATCGCGGTGTTCACGCTGTGCGGGACGATGGCCGCGGCGGGCGGCATCATGGGGGCGTCGCGCGTGCTCGAGGTGAGCTATTCGTCAGGCACCGGGGACACGCTGCTGAACGCCATCGCAGGGGCGGTCATCGGGGGCACGAGCCTGTTCGGCGGGCGCGGCACTGTGTGGTCCGCCTTTACCGGGGCCCTGGTCATCGGATCGATCAACAACGGGTTGGCGCTGCTGAGCGCAGCCTCGGACGTGAAGTTCATGGTCACGGGCGGCGTGCTCCTGGCCGCGGTGACGATCGACGCGGTGGCGCGGCAAGGAAGACAGAGAGCGGGCGTGTAGCCGCGCGCGCGGATGGGGCCGTTCGTGCCCTTTTGGCTGGATCCGCCGCGGTTTGACCCGGCCGTTTGTGCCCTTTTGGCTGCATCCGGCCGCCGGCCGGCTAACGCGGGCGGATGGGGTGTTAGGGAATCACCTCGAGCGGGTAAGGATTGTCCTAATCATGGAAACCCCAAAGTCCGAGCTGCTCCCAGTCCTCCCCATGGACGACGTGGTCGTCCTCCCCCACATGTCGGTCACCCTCGCTGTCGACGGCGACAGCCAGAAGGCCGCGATCGAGGCTGCCCGCCAGGGCAACCGCCTGATCCTGCTGGTGCCCCGCATCGACGGGCAATACGGCAAGATCGGCACCGTCGCCCGCCTGGGTGAGTCCGCAGAGCTCCCCACCGGCGCGGAGGCCTTCGTCATCCGCGGCGAGTACCGCGCCCACCTGGGCAGCGGGCAGGCCGACATCGGCGGCGCCCTGTGGGTCAAGGCCGACCCCGCGCCGGACGGCGAGCCTTCCGAGAAGGCGGTCGAGCTGGGTCGCGAATACCGCGCGATGCTCGAGAACCTCGTCGAGTCACGTGGCGTCCCGCAGGTCATCCAGTTCCTGCGCGCGGCCAAGACTCCAAGCCACCTCTCCGACCTGGCCGGCTATTCGCCCGACCTGACGATGGAGCAGAAGCTGGAGGTCCTGGAGACCCTCGACCTCGAGGAGCGACTGACCAAGCTCATCGGCTGGACCAAGCAGATCCTCGCGGACGCCTCGCTCAAGGAGAAGATCCGCAGCGACGTCAGCGAAGGCATGGAGAAGACGCAGCGCGAGTTCCTCCTGCGGCAGCAGCTCGAGGCGATCAAGAAGCAGCTCAACGAGGGCAGCACCGACGTCGTGTCCACGTACCGCGAGCGCGTCACCAAGGCGGAGATGCCGGAGAACGTGCTCACCGAGGTCAACCGCGAGCTCGACCGCCTGGAGCGGACGAGCGAGCAGAACCCCGAGTACGGCTGGATCCGCACCTACCTCGACTGGATGCTCGACCTCCCGTGGAACGTTCGGTCGGAGGACAACTACGACCTGGACGAGGCGCGGCGAATCCTCGACGAGGACCACACCGGCCTGGGCGACGTCAAAGACCGCATCATCGAGTTCCTCGCCGTGCGCAAGCTGCGCAAGGAGCGCGGAATGGAAGTGCTCGGCGGGCGCGGATCGGGCGCGATCATCACCCTGGTCGGACCTCCCGGCGTGGGCAAGACCTCGCTCGGCGAGTCGGTCGCCCGCGCGCTGGGCCGCAAGTTCACGCGCATCTCTCTGGGCGGCATCCGCGACGAGGCTGACATCCGAGGCCACCGGCGCACCTACGTCGGCGCGCTGCCGGGCCGCATCGTGCGCGCCCTGAAAGAAGCCGGGACCAAGAACCCGGTGATCATGCTCGACGAGATCGACAAGGTCGGCAACGACTGGCGGGGCGACCCGTCGGCGGCGCTGCTCGAAGTCCTCGATCCCGCGCAGAACAA
>JAWVFG010000213.1:0-6021 GCA_033856335.1 Solirubrobacterales bacterium | reverse complement strand
GCCCGCTTCATCTATCGCCGCTTCGGCACAGAGCTGCGCTAGCCAAATTGAGCCTGAGAATGCCCAGGGACAGGAGGAAGATGCCCGACACAGCCGACAAGACCAGGAGCGAGCGGGGGTCGGCGATGGCCGCCGACCTCGCGAAGACCGCCGAGCAGGCCAGGAAGCGCGGTGGCGATAGGGTCGAACGGGTGGCGAAGCGCTTCAAGATCAAGGACGTCGACCTCTATTACGGGGACTTCCAGGCCGTCAAGGACGTCACGATGGCGGTCGAGCCGAACGAGGTGACGGCGCTGATCGGCGCCTCGGGCTGCGGGAAGACGACGATGCTCCGCTCCCTCAACCGCATGCATGAGCTCACCCCGGGAGCGCGGGTCGAGGGAGAGGTCGTCCTCGACGACCAGGACATCTACGCCTCGAACGTCGATCCCGTCGAGGTGCGGCGGCTGGTCGGAATGGTCTTCCAGGCGCCCAACCCCTTCCCGACGATGTCCATCTACGAGAACGCGGCCGCGGGCCTGACCCTCAATCGCAAGGGGATCTCGAAGTCCGAGAAGGACGACATCGTGGAGCGCTCCCTGCGCGGCGCGCATCTCTGGGATGAGGTCAAGGGCCGCCTGGACCAGCAGGGGTCCAGCCTCTCGGGCGGGCAGCAGCAGCGGCTCTGCATCGCGCGCGCAATCGCCGTCGAGCCCGAGGTGCTGTTGATGGACGAGCCGTGCTCGGCGCTCGACCCCGTCGCGACCCTTGCGATCGAGGACCTGATCGCGGACCTGAAGAGCCGCTACACGATCGTGATCGTCACACACAACATGCAGCAGGCGGCGCGGGTCAGCGACGTCACCGCCTTCTTCAATCTGGAGGCGGCCGGCACGCCAGGCAGGCTGGTCGAGATGGACGCGACGGACAAGATCTTCACGACGCCCAGCAAGAAGGAGACGGAGGACTACGTCAGCGGGAGATTCGGCTGATGGCCGAGGCACGCCTCCACTACCAGGACCATCTGGACAACCTCGAGAAGAACTGCCTCTCCGGGCTCGATCTCGTCGTCACCTCGCTCGACCGGACCATGGAGGCCGTCGAGCATCAGGACATGGAGCTGGCGGAGCTGGTGATCGCCGACGATGACCGCATCGACGGCCGGTATCTCGAGGTGCACCAGGAGATCCTCACCATGCTGGCGACCCAGGCCCCGGTCGCGACCGACCTGAGGCTGATCTCGGCGCTCCTGCACGTGATGCACAGCATCGAGCGGATGGGCGACCAGTGCGTGAACATCTCGAAGGTCATCCCGCTGACCGGCCACGACGCCCCCGTCCACGACGACATGGTCGACCGCATCCTGCTGATGGGCAAGCAGGGCCGCTCGATGCTCTCGCAGGCCAAGAAGGCGTTCGAGGGACGCGATGTCGAGCTCGCCCGCGACCTCGTCCGCCAGGACGACCTGATCGACAATCTGAACAAGGAGTGCTTCCAGATCGCTGTCCAGGTCGGGGAGGACAAGGACACGCGCGAATGGGCTATGACGATGATGCTCGTGGCGCGGGCACTGGAGCGGATCGGCGACAACGCCGTCGACATCGGGGAGCAGGTCGCCTTCGTCGTGACCGGCCTGTTCCGTGAGTTCGAGGACGCCTCGCACCCCGGGCAGGCGCCGCTTCCCTCGAGCTAGCTACACCGCGTTTACATCGCGTACACCGGATCGCAACATCCCCGGACCTCCGCCGAGTGAGACTGCCGCGCGTCCGTCCGCCTGTGGCGGAACAACGGAAAACAGGTTGCTCCGTCCCGGAGCACCCTCGCATAACGCGAAGGAGCCACTCAAGTGATCAACTCATTTCGATCCGAGCGCGGCTGGCAGGGCAGGCGGCGGATCGCTGTACTCGTCTCACTCGCCGGGGTCCTGGGAGTCGCATTCCTGGGGACGGCCGGCACTGCATCGGCCGCGACCGTGGCCAACTGCAACGCCAAGCTCGAGCCGAAGGGGAAGAGCAAGGCCGGCACCCAGGCGAAGCTCAGTTTCGTCTGTGACGGTCCGGTTCGCACGTACGGCGTTGGCAGCAACAAGCCCATCAAGAACTACGGCACGCCCAGCGCCGGCGCCGCCAGCTCGTTCCTCAGTTGCGAGGGAACGGGAGTCGGCTTCGGTTGCGGCGTCTCCGATCGAGCCGCCCCCGGAACCCAGACGCCTGGGACGACCGGCTGGGACGCGACGTTGACGCTCCCCGCCGGTGGCAGCAATGCGACCGACACCCCGACGACGTGCAATGGGTACAAGCGGACCCAGGGCGGCGGTACCGGGGTCAACGGTCCGAACCTGAACACGATCGTCACCGGTCCATGCACGCAGCTGATCCCGGCAGGCACCAAGGTGACTCAGACTCTCAAGCTGGGATCGAGCCCGTGCAGTGGTGGTTCGAAGAACCCCACCCAGCTGAACCTGATGGTCGGTGGAGAGCCGGCCGTCACGGCGGTCATCGCACCGGTCTCGGGCAACTCCGACCCGACCAAGAATGGTCCCGGTGGTGAGTCGACCACACCCGGCGAGTACCTCCAGGCGCCGATTCCGGTGAGCCTGAAGGCATATAAGCGCTGTCAGTCCTCCGGGAAGAGCGGCGGAGCCAAGAAGTCCTCGGCGCCGGCGACCAAGTACCCGGTCAGCTGCACGGGAAGCGTCAGCCCCGCCACGACGCCGGGTGACAGCTCCCTTTCGTTCACGTGCAACCAGAACGTCAGGGCGTTTGCGCTCTACAGCAACAAGTCGATCGCCCTTCCCGGCGATGAGCCGGTCATCACGGGAACCGCTGGTGGTGGGAACAACGAGGGTGCTCTGGCCCAGTGCGAGGGCACGATCCCCGGGCCGGGCTATGGCTGCGGGGTCACGGATCGCCAGGTGCAGACCTCGTCGCTGCCCAATGGCCAGGCGATCACGGCGGGGAACACCGCAACACAGAACATGGGATTCGAGTTCAACCCGTGCCAGAAGCCGGGTCAGCCGAAGACCAAAGTCTGGCTGGTGGTCATGGGCGAGCCGATCATCGGCAGCACGGTCGGTGAGTTCACTTCCGCCCCCCAGCAGCTCGCCGTCGCGTACGGCAAGTGCAAGGGCGGCGAGAAGAAGTAAGCAGCAGGAGCCACTCCGAGAAGACGGCGGTCGCGCGAAAGCGCGGCCGCCGTTCTCTTTTCTGGGCTTTTACCTGCACTGAGGCCGATTTACATCGCTGTTACAGGATGGTCACGGTCTAGTCACACCGCCCCACCACGCCACCGAGACACTGCCGCCGTCCTCGTTTGAGAGATCGAAAGGAGCATCAGTGTCAAGAAGAGGAATTCGCCTCATGGCGGCGGTCGCCGCACTGTCGCTGTTCGCGGCAATTCCGGCTGCGGCGCAGGCGAAGAAGATCATCACGATCAGCGGATCGACTTCGGTCTTCCCGCTGGAGACCCAGCTGGCCAGGGCCTGGATCAAGACGAAGAAGGGCAAGCACGTCGGATTCAAGATTCTGCAGGGCGGGTCGAACGTCGGCATAGACGACGTCGCCCACGGCCGCGTGTCCATCGGCGCCTCGTCGCGCGACCCGGCACCGGCCACTGATCCGGGCGGCCTGCAGTTCAACAAGATCGCGCGCGACGCGATCTGCATGATCGTCAACAACCACAACGGTCTGAACGACATCACTCAGGCGCAGGTCAGGGGAATCTTCCTTCCCTCGCCGACCATCAGCCTCTGGAGTCAGATCCCGGGGTCTGGACTGAGTGGCGGCATCGACGCGATCGGCCGGGCTCCGACGTCGGGAACCCATGACGCCTTCAAGAACATCTTCCTTGGAGGAACCAATCAGGGTTCGCAGGTCGCGGGCAAGGCATCGAACGGTCTCGTACAGCAGACCGTGCAGAGCGACACGAATGCGATCGGCTACGTCTCCCTGGCGTTCACGTCCGGGGTGAAGGCGCTCTCTTACAACAATGTTGATTGCAACCTGCGCAACGCCAAGTCATTCCAGTACCAGGGCGTTCGCAGCTTCTATTTCGTCACGCGCGGAAGCCCAGTCGGCAAGGCGAAGAAGTTCATCGGCTGGGTGCAGCACAGCGCCAGGGCGAACGCGATCATCGGCACGGATTGGGTGCCGCTGCATTGATGAGACGCCGTTTCGGTCTCCAAAAGGCGGGACCGAGGAACCGCAGTGACCAGCGCGCCGAGCTCTTGCTCGGCGCGCTGGCGTGCGTGGTCCTGGCGCTGATCGCCGGGATGATCATCTTCGTCTTCCAGAAGGCCTGGCCCTCCTTCGCTCACAACGGGTTCGACTGGTTCAGCCCCTTCGCGGGGGGCAACGTCGACAGCCAGCTCGTGGCGATCTTCGAGTCGCCCGCCAACCCGAGCGACTGGGTCTACACGATGCACGCCTGGCCGCTGATCTACGCAACGATCCTGATCACCTTCTGGGCCGTGGCGTTCGGGCTCGCGTTCGCGCTGCTCTCCGCGATGTTCATCGTCGAGTTCGCGCCCGAGGGGCTCCGCCGGATCCTGGAGCCGGTCGTGCGCCTGCTCGCCGCCGTCCCATCGGTGATCTACGGCCTGATCGGGATCCTCGTGATCGTGCCCTTCGTCGGCAATCACCTGATCCCGAACAGCGCCAAGGAATCCGTCGCCGGCGTGGTTCCCCTGACGGGGGCGAGCGTCGCGGTGGGGATCCTGATCCTGACCGTGATGATCACGCCGATCATGATCGCCATCGTGGTCGACGCGCTGCGAGCCGTCCCAGTCGGATGGAGAGAGGGCGCCGTCTCGCTCGGGATCAATCGCTGGCGCGCCCTCTGGACCGTGAGCGTGCGAGCCGCCCGCCCTGCGATCGTCGCCGCCGCGGTGCTCGCCACCGCCCGCGCGCTTGGCGAGGCGATCATGCTCTCGATGGTCACCGGCTCGGTGGCGTTCTCGCCGAACCCCCTCGATGGATTCCTCTTCTTCGCCGAGCCGGCCCGGCCGCTGGCCGCGACGATCGTCGACAACGCCGAGGGCCTCTCCGCGGTCCCCTTCGCCCAGACGATCTACGCCTTCGCGTCCGTCCTGCTGATCTCGGCGGCCTTCCTCTCGTTCGGCGGCTGGTACATCCGCCGGCGCCTCCGCCGCTACACGCTCTCGCCGATATGAGCACGCCCGTGGCGGGAGACCGGCGAATCGCGACGCTGCGGCGCCGGAGGCGCCTCCAGGCGCCCAGGCTGCCACGGCCGCGCCTTCCGCGCCGCGAGCGCCCCGATCTCAATCCCGACGAGATGGTCCCCTGGAGCATCGGGGACAAGCTCGGGCTGGCAGCGGCCTGGTTCTGCGGCCTGCTGCTCTGCGCGATCGCCGCCTCGATCGTGATCTACATGCTGATCCGAGGGCTCCAATACGTGAGCCTGAGCGCAATCGGCGAGCACCCGATCATCGGGGCCACCACCTCGGTGTCGGGGACGAGCGGCGGCTACCTCGATCCAATCGAGGGGACCCTGATCCTGACGGCGCTGGGCACCCTGATCGCGCTGCCGATCGGCGTGGGCACCGCGGTGTGGCTGAGCGAGTACGCGCGGCCATCGTGGCTGGCGCGGCTGGTCGAGTCGGGGGTGGAGATCGTCGCGGGCACCCCGACGATCGTGCTCGCGATCTTCGGCCTGCTGATCTTCAGCAAGAGCGCGTTCGGCTTCCTCTCCTTCACCGCGGAGGGAGGCGCGGTGTTCGGCCGCTCGTTCTTCATCGCCGGGATGATGATGTCCGTAATCGCGCTGCCGCTGATCGTGGGCTCGACGCGAGAGGCGCTGCAGTCGATTCCCGCCCACGTGCGCGAGGCGTCCTACGCGCTCGGCAAGGACAAGATCTCGACCATCCGGCGCGTCCTGGTGCCGGCCTCTCGCAAGGGCATCGCGACCGGGACGACGCTCGGGATGGGGCGGATCGCGGGCGACACCGCGATCGTGGTGATCCTGCTCGGAGCGACGCCGCTCGAGCCTCAGGGCGACATCCCGGTCCTCAAGGTCCTGCAGGGA
>JAWVFG010000212.1:0-5456 GCA_033856335.1 Solirubrobacterales bacterium | reverse complement strand
ATCGGCGTCGAGTGGATCGATCTCGATCCGGACAACGCCCGGGCCAGGATCACCGTCGAACAGAAGCATCTGCAGCCCTTCGGGATCGTTCATGGCGGCGTCTACGCCTCCCTCGCCGAGAGCATCTGCTCCGCTGCGACATTTGGCGTCATCCGCGAGGACGACATGGTCGCGATGGGGCAGTCCAACAACACCACCTTCCTGCGGCCGATCGCCTCCGGGCACGTCAACGCGTCCGCCAAGACCCGCCAGCGGGGACGCACGACCTGGGTCTGGGACGTGGAGCTGAGCGACGACGAGGGCCGGGTCTGCGCCCTCGTGCGGATGTCGGTCGCCGTGCGCCCGCGACGGGACTGACTCACCCAGACCACCCCTGGAGCTCGCCCGACCGAGATGGGATGCTGTGCGCGATGCGAAGGGCCGAGATTCGCTCGTTGAGCGAGATCGCCGCGGGATCGCTGGCGCAGCCGGGCGTCACCGCCCGCGAGGTGCACACCGCGGTCGCCGGCCGCGTCTTCCGGATGCTCGGAGGGCTTGGAGAGCCCGTGCGCATCATCCACGACGGCGTCTCGGCCGCCTCCTATCGAGCCGTCGAAGGTGCCCTGCGGGTGCCGGTGCGCGCCGGCGGCAGGATGCTCGCCGACGTCGCGCGCGAGGGCTCGACCGCGCTGGCCGACTCCACGCGGGGAGGCCTCGCCCTCGGGGCCCTGAACGGAATCGCCGGCGACAGGCTCGCGCGCGACCACCCGGACCTCGCCCTCGGGCTCACGGTCCGTCGCGGGGGGCAGGACGTCGCGCTCGAGGCCGGGCCGCTCGCGGATGCCTTTCCCGACGCCACCCCGAGGCTCGCAGTCTTCATCCACGGGCTCTGCGGGACGGAGGACACGTGGCGGATCGGATCTCTCGGCAGGCACCCGTCACCTACCTATGGCGCCAGGTTGCGTGACGAGCTGGGCATCACGCCGGTTTACGTCCGCTACAACACCGGCCTCCGCGTGTCGGAAAACGGCCGCCTCCTGGCCGCGGCGCTGAATCGGGTCGCGGCCGGCTGGCCGATGGAGGTGGAGGAGATCGCCCTGGTCGGTCACTCGATGGGTGGGCTGGTCGCCCGCAGTGCGTGTCATTACGGCGAGCAGGCGGATCACGAGTGGACGGAGCGCCTGCGGCACGTCTTCTGCCTGGGGACGCCGCATCTTGGAGCGCCTCTGGAGAGGGCGGCCAACGTGGCCGGCTGGGCGCTGGGCCGGCTGCCGGAATCGCGTCCGTTCGCCGATCTCTTCTTCAACCGCCGCAGCGTCGGCATCAAGGACCTGCGCTTCGGCAACTGCGTCGAGGAGGACTGGTGCGATTGCGAACCGGATGAGTTCCTGCGCGACCGCTGCCGGGAGGTTCCGTTCCTGCCCGGCGCGACCTATTGCTTCGTCGGCGCCACGCTCACGAGGCGGCCTGACGGCCTCGGCCGATTCTTCGGCGACCTCCTGGTGCAGTATCCGAGCGCCTCGGGTGAGGGCCGGCGCCGGCGGATCCCCTTCGAGGTGGAGAACGGCCATCACGTGGGAGGCGCTCACCACCTGCGCCTGTTGAACCACCCAGACGTCTACGCGCAGATCCGTAAGTGGATCGAGCCCGACGTGCCCGCTCCGGTCAGCGCGGCAGCTTCCGCATCGAGCCGAAGCGATTGGTGATCGGCAGCCTCCGGTCGCGCCCGAAGGCCTTGGTCGACACCCTGATGCCGGGCGGGGCCTGGCGGCGCTTGTACTCGGCGCGGTCCACCAGCCGGATGACCTCGAGCACGGCCTCCTCCGAGAGCCCTTGAGCGACGAGGGCCTCGACGCCCTCGTCTCGCTCGACGTAGGCCTCGAGGATCCGGTCGAGCGTCTCGTACGGAGGGAGTGAGTCCTCGTCCAGCTGGTCAGGCCTCAGCTCCGCCGACGGCGGCCGGTCCAAAACCGAGGCGGGAACGAGCTCCGATTGCTCGTTCCGCCAGCGGACCAGGCGGTACACGAGCAGCTTGAAGATGTCCTTGATCACGGCGAAGCCGCCGGCCATGTCGCCGTACAGCGTTGCGTAGCCGACCGACATCTCGCTCTTGTTGCCTGTCGTCAGCACGAGCCATCCGAACTTGTTGGAGAGCGCCATGACGAGGTTGCCCCGGATCCGGGCCTGCAGGTTCTCCTCGGCGAGGCCCGGCTCGGCTCCCTCGAAGCTCGATGCCAGGGCCCGCTCGTATGCCTCCATGGCCTCCGCGATCGAGATCTCGATCAGCTCGACGCCGAGGTTCGCGGCAATCGCCCGGGCGTCGGATTGCGTCTCGTCGCTGGAGTGGGGGGAGGGCATGACGACGACGCTGACGCGATCGGCGCCGAGCGCGTCGACTGCGATCAGCGCGACGAGGGCGGAGTCGATCCCGCCGGAGAGCGCGATGACGACACGCTCGAAACCGTTCTTCTCCACGTAGTCGCGCAGCCCGAGGGTGAGCGCGCCGTAGACCTCCGCCTCCTCGCCCGCGAGCGGCTCGGCCACCCGCGGCTCCAGGTTGCCGTCCGGCTTGTCGTCCGAGCTGAGCTCGACGAGGACGGGGACCTGGCGCGCCGACCCGGCACCGTCCGACGAGTTCCCGCTCGCCGGCAGCGTCAGGTCGCAGACCAGCAGCTCGGCCTCGAACTGGGCGGCGCGAGCCAGCGTCTTCCCGTCGGGGCCGATCACGACGCTGGCGCCGTCGAAGACCAGCTCATCCTGCCCGCCGACCATGTTGCAGAGGGCGAAGGCCGCTCCGTTGGAGCGCGCTCGATCGGCGATCATCGACTCGCGGGCCCTGCCCTTGCCGCGGTGGTAGGGGGAGGCGGACGAGTTGACCACCAGGTGCGCTCCGGCGGCGACCTCATCGCTCTCCGGGAAGCCCGGATGCCAGATGTCCTCGCAGACGGTCAACCCGACCAGCGCGCCGTCGACTTCGATCAGCGCGGGCTCGTTGCCCGGCTCAAAGTAGCGGCGCTCGTCGAAGACGCCGTAGTTGGGGAGATCGCACTTGCGGTAGACCGCCCGGACCTCTCCGCCGGCGAGGACGGCAAGCGAGTTGAAGGCCGGGGGAGGGGGTGGGTCGATCAACGGGTCGAAGTGCTCGAGCTCGTCCGCGGGCCGCTCGACCCGCTCCGGAAAGCCGACGAGAGCGACGGTCCCCTCCACGTCGGCGGCGACCTCGTCGAGGGTCTGCCGCACGGCGTCGAGGAAGTCCCGGCGAAGGACCAGGTCCTCGGGCGGGTATCCCGACAGACAGAGCTCGGGGAGGATCACGAGCTGAGCGCCGCTGTCCCGGCCCCGCTCGATCGACTCCGAGATCAGGCGCGCGTTGCCCTCCAGATCGCCCACGGTGGGATCGATTTGGGCGAGCGCGAGGCGCAGATGTGCCGTCTCCGCCATAGACCCAAGTATGGACGCATCCGCGGCGCGGGCTACGCTGCCGCCCGTGTTCAGGCAGGACAGAGCCCCCCATGTGCGCAGGGGCGTGGAGCTGATGGAGGCCCACGTCGAGGACCTCTGCCGCGAGTACGGCATCGATCTGGCCGGGGCCTCATCACGCGGGCGAGCGATCCGCTGGCGCGGCGGCCGGCTGGAGATCTCGATCCCGCCGATCCGCGGCCAGGTCTCCTACTTCATCGCCCTCCACGAGATCGGCCACCTGGTGGGGAGGGGACGCTCGGCGCCGCGGCTCGAGTCGGAGGCAAACGCCTGGCTGTTCGCCCTCGAGCACAGCGTGGTCGAGCCGACCCAGGCGACCAAGCGCTCGATCTCCCGCCGCCTGCGCGGCTACCTCGAGTGGGCCCGGAACCGCCAGTATCGCCGGGTCCCACCGCGAATCCCGGAGCGCGATCACGCCTTCTGGGCGCTGCTCCGACTCGGTTAGGCCTGCGCCTACTCGGGGCGGGCTCTCGGTCGCGCGGGCCTGAGATTGCTGATGATCACGGCGACCACCGTGACCAGATAGAGCTGCCCGACCAGCGCCTCGGTGATCGCAAGGGAGCGGCCGAGGTTGGTGGCGGCGACGAGATCGCCGTACCCGACCGTGGTCAGCGTCGCATAGCTGAAGTAGAGGAAGTCATCGCGCCCGTGATTGCCCGTGGTGAAGAAGGGCGTGGACGTGAGCTGATCGATCGTGACGAAGGCCACGCTGAACAGCAGCCCGACCAGCAGATAGATGCACAGCACGCCGAACATGGTCTGCATGGTCACGGCGCCCGCGGCCCGGAACTGCTTGAGCACCCCCGTCACGATCGCGGGAGGCGTGAGCATCACGTAGAGCAGGGCCACGATGGCGGCGGAGCTGTTGCCGAATTGCCCGCTTCCGAAGACCGCCGCGGCGGTACCGGCGATCCCGACGATCGCCGCGACCACGCTGAGCAGGATCACGTAGCGATGCGTCCGCGATGCCATCACCGCCGCGACGAGAACAGCTGCCTGCAGCACCACCTCGAGGAAGCGTGCGACGTCGCCCTCCGGCGCCGCCAGCGTGAAGGTGATCGTGGCGAGGATCAGTAGGAGGACGATGCCGAAGCGGTAATGGATCCTGTGCACGCGGGCATGATCGCCCGCAGCCAGGACGCCAGATCAGCAGCCCGGTCTTTCGCATCCATTCACCTGAGCTTCATAGCATTGGGGAGTGATCTCGGAGCGAAACCTGCGAATCACCTCGGGTGGCCTCGCGCTGGTGGGAATCGGCGTGGCGAGCTACATCGCGATCGCGGAGGGGGGAGGGGGCGCCCCCAAGTGCCTCGCGGGGGGGCATGGCTGTGAGACGGTGGCGCGGAGCCACTATGCCCACCTGGCCGGCATCAACGTGGCCGTCATCGGGATCTTCGGCTACGTGCTGCTGGTGGTCGCGGCTCTGGTGCCGGGCGACGCCGGCCGCTTCGGGGGCTTCCTCACAGCGCTGGTCGGCTTCGGCTTCAGCGCGTACCTGACCTACCTCGAGCTCTTCGTGATCGATGCGATCTGCCAATGGTGCGTCGCCAGCGCGGTCGTGATGACCCTTTCTCTCGCCCTCGCGGCCACCCGGGCCTTCGCCTACACCGGCCGGGAGCTGAGCGGCCCCCAGATAGAGTCACCGCATGGAGGGTAGGAACCCCGACAGGGAGCGCCTTCGCACCGAGCGGCAGGCCGCCGAGTCACAGGACGCCGCCGCTCAGCTTGCCCGCAAGCGCCGGATCCAGTTTCTGAGCATCGCCGGCTTCGCGGCGATTGCGGTGATCGTCGCCCTGATCGTCATCAGCCAATCCGGCGGCAGCAGCTCCAGCCCGCCCTCCAACGTAGTCGGCATCGCCCAGGTCGATACCGAGCTCAAGGGCGTCCCGCAGAGCGGCCAGGTCCTCGGGGAATCCGGAGCGCCGGTCACCGTGATCGAGTACGGGGACCCACAGTGCTCCTCCTGCAAGTTCTTCTCGGAGAACGTCGCTCCCGAG
>JAWVFG010000211.1:0-2887 GCA_033856335.1 Solirubrobacterales bacterium | reverse complement strand
GAGCACGGCGGGAAGACGCTGTATGCCGTGAAGTTCGGCCCGGACGCCTCGCCGGCGCACCTGAAGATCCTGGAGCGCGTACGGCGCGTCCTGATCAAGGGCCAGGGGACCGCCGATGCGCAGGGCGCGGCCCGCGCCGAGTGGCCTGGCCTGTTGGCCAAGATCGACGCGGAGCTCGAGAAGGCGCGCTCCGCGGGCCTCCGCGGCAACCAGGTCGGCGCGATCCAGGACAACCTCGCCCTGGTCGGTGACCGCTATCTGCACGTTCGGCACAAGGGACCCGCCGAGGCACCGAACGCGGACGACTACCTGGACCTGGTGGTCGGGATCCGGGATCTCGTGGACGTCACGAACAAGTCCTGGACGGACCGCACGACGGGGATCGTCGAGCTCAACCTGGACGAGATGGACGCCAAGCAGCGCGTAGCCCTGACGGCCGTCAAGTTCGGGCCAAAGATGAGCAGCCGCCATCGGAAGCTGCTCGAGGGTCTCCGAGCGACCTTGATCCTCGCTCGAACGCCGGGTGGTGCAACGGCGGCCCTCGCGAAGTGGAACTCGATCACCGTGGACCTGCGCTACGTCCTCGACCAGTCCGCGAACTTCGTCACGGGCGGCGCCGAGGTGCGCGCCGACCTGGCCAAGCTGTCGCAGGAGCTGATCCACGGCGGGGCCTACACCGAGGCCCATCAGGCCGTGCTCAAGGACGTCAACCTGACCAGCCCCGACGAGGCCTATCAGATGCATGACCTCAAGGAGGCGGTCAAGGAGGCAGAGGAGGCAAGCAAGCTCGCCGACAAGGCCTTCGAGATGACCGGCAAGGCCGCCCTCGATGAGCTCTTCAAGCACGAGGAGTACGCCAAGGTCGGCCCGGCGATCTGGGAGCTGGTCAAGTCGCCCGGCGAGATCAAGGAGGCGATCGAGAAGTTCCGCGAGAAGAGCGCGCTCGGGAAGGTCGCCACGATCGGCGAGATTGCCGACAAGGTCCGCGCGTTCGCGACGTCGCTCGCGAAGGTCTCCGTGGTGGCCATGCGCCAGTTCGCCGAGGGTGCCGTCGAGCTGGCCCTGAAGTCCGGCGCGTTCCAGAAGGCCGTGCGCTGGATGAAGGTCTCGAGGTGGGCCGCGGAGAAGATCGAGGTCCTGGAGAAGATCGAGAACGCCAAGATCTTCAACAAGGTCAAGATCCTGACCGTCGTGACCGTCGTGATCAGCGCGATCAAGATCGCCGATTACATCTCCAAGGGGCAGTGGGGCAAGGCGCTCGAGGAGGTCGCCACGACCAGCATCAGCCTGGCGGTCGGGGCCCTTGCGCCGGGCCTCGCCGGCACGGCGATGGTGTCGGGGATCGCCGTGGTCATCTGGGCCGAGGCCGAGGCGCTCTCCGGTGCCGCCGCGATGATCCAGTACTGCAAGAAGGCGAACATTCGGGAGGCGGCCGGCGACTTCGTCAGCACCTGCATGGGCGAGTGGAATGGCGGTGCGGCGCATTTCGTGGCCGACGCCAAGATGCTCGACGCCGCGCAAGTGGTCGAGCGGCCGATCATCGAGAAGAACCTCAACTCGTATGCGCCGTACTGGCTGCGCGCGATGGACGACCTCGGTGCCCAGATGCGGAGCGACCGGGTGAACAAGCTCGGCGGTCAGCCCGCCCTCAGGAAGGCGCTTGGGCCGGAGGCGCTCAAGATCCTGAACACCCCGGGCTCATGGGCCGGGAACTGGCAGCGCATGGCCGAGCAGCTGCAGGTGATGTTCAGTGCGGCAAACGAGCTCGGGAAGTACGTCGAGGCGAACTACCCGAAGCGCGAGTCGACCGAGGGCGCCTCGGAATAGGATCTGCGCATGACCGAGCCCAGCACCATCGCGCCCCAACTCACGGTCGCCCTGACGTTCGACAGCGACGGGATGTCAGACGGGATCCGCCGCCGCGATTCGCCGGTCAAGCTGTCGCACGGCGAGTTCGGGCCGCGCGTCGCCGTGCCCAGGATCCTTGAGCTGCTCGAGCGCGAGCGGATCCCCACGACCTGGTTCGTGCCCGGGCACACGCTCGTGACCTTCCTATCGAACACCGAAGCGATCCTTGCCGGCGGCCACGAGCTCGCCTGCCACGGCTGGTACCACGAGGACCTCTCGGAGCTCAGCGGCAAGGCCCAGCGGGCGATCCTGGAGCGCTGGGTGGAGGCGGCGACCCGTCGGACCGGCGTCGCGCCGAAAGGCTTCCGGGCGCCGTACTGGGCGCTCGGCCGGAAGACGCTCGAGCTCGTGCTCGAGGCCGGCTTCGTGTATGACTCGTCGCTGATGGCGGACGACTATCGGCCGTACCACGTCCGGCTCGACGACCGGCACTCGACCAAAAAAGGCTCGACCTTCGGCTCCGAGAGCGCCCTCGTCGAGGTGCCCATCTACTGGGCCCTCGACGACTGGCCGCATTTCGAGCCCGGCCCGGGCCGCGACGGCCTGTCCGCGCCATCGAAGGTCCTCGAGATCTGGCTCGGGGAGCTGCACTACGCCTACGCTCTTGCGCCGGGCGGGCTGCTGACCCTGACGATGCACCCGGAGTGCATCGGCCGAGGGCATCGGATGGCGATCCTCGAGCAGTTCATCGCCGAGGCGAAGGCCCTCGAGGGCGTCGTCTTCGCCCGGCTCGACACCTACCTCGAGGGCTGGGGTCGGATCTCGCCCCCGGGCGCCATCGAGCCCGAGACGATCGCGACCCAGCCCGAGCCGAGTGCGAGCGAGCCGGAGGCCGGCTGGGTCTAGCCTTTGGCGAGCTCGGTGGCCCGGGCGAACACCGCATCGAGCATCGGCCGGGTCAGCCGGCCCGTGAACGTGTTCTGCTGGCTCACGTGGTAGCTGCCGAGGAGCGTCCACGGCCCGAGCCGCGCCTCCGCGC
>JAWVFG010000210.1:0-4792 GCA_033856335.1 Solirubrobacterales bacterium | reverse complement strand
CGACCTGGTCGGGCGTGGCCATCACAGCGAGACTAGCCGGACACCCCATCGGGCGGACTTTCCATGGAAGCCGCCCACCACGTCTGCCTAGGGGATTTACCGAATTACGGGGTAGCGCGCCGCCCGGGCGTTGGCCGATAGTCGGTGTGCGGTCAGCGGGCCTAGGGCAATAGGGGGGTTGTGGGCCGCCGCCTCCCGGATGGGCGGCGGCCCACTGACTTCGTTCCGGCGTCCGCGTCTCGTGGTGAATCGGCCGCTCCAGGGCCCATAAGGCGGAAACCTGCTCGCCCATTCTCCGCAGTTTCCCCGCGCCACAGTTGCGGGACTTCCGCAGACCCCTTCAGAACCCCGAGTTTTGAGTATTAGCCCATCGGGCGTTTGACCGATACCGCTCTCGGTTCGATCGCTGGCGAGGCCCGCTGATTGCGAAATCTCGACTCCCTTCGACCCGAGGTGCGTCAGCCGCACCGGCACTCACCAAAGAGGAGGAAGTCCGGATGAACAGGAAGGAGAGGCTGCTATCCACGTTCCTGCTTGTAGGAGTACTGGGAAGCCTTGCGAGCCTCAGCGTCTTCGGGGCATTCACCAGCACGACGAGCAACGCGAACAACAGCTTCGCTTCGGGAACCGTCGTGATCGGCGACAACGATGCGAACTCGGCGCTCTACAGCGTCAGCAACGCGAAGCCCGGCACCACGACCTCTGGCTGCATCAAGGTGACCTACACAGGCTCGCTTGCCTCTGACGTGCACATCTACACGACGAGCACGGTCGGAACACTCGGTCAGTACGTCGACCTGACAATCACCCCGGGGACCCAGTCTGGTGCCCCGGCGTTCCCGAGCTGCACCGGGTTCACCCCGGATTCCGGCGGGGCGCTCTACACGGGCACGCTGGCGAACTTCGCCACAGCCAAGAACTCGTACGCCAATGGCGTGGTGGACTATCCCGGCACCGTGGCAACGAGCTGGGCGACCAACGATGCGGTCGTCTACCAGTTCACGGCCACCCTGCAGGCCGCTGCACCGGACACGGCTCAGGGCCTGGCAACCGGGTCGCACGCCTTCACCTGGGAGGCACGGAACCAGTAGCGCTACGGGCCGCGGAGAGGCGCCGATGACGGCGATCTCATCAATGAGGACGGCACGGCTCGCGGGCCTGCTGGTGGGCGTCGCTCTGGCGGCGACACTGGTGCTCGCGAGCCGTCCTGCCTCCGGCGGCCAGGCGGTGGGAGCCGACGTCGGCTTCTACGCCAACCAGACCGGTGAGCTGGCGGTCTCGCCCGCTGGGCCCGCCAAGTTCATCGACGACCCCGCCCTGCGCCCGGGGGAGTCGACTTCCGGCGACTTCCGCGTCACGAACCAGACAGGTGTCCGCGAAGCGATCCACCTGGTCGCGCTCCCGTCGGCGCATGATCTCGACACCAACCTCGAGCTGCGCCTGAGCAGCGCGGGAGCAACCCTCGCGGAGGGGACGCTGCGGTCCTTCGCGCGGGCCCAGGGGGAGCCGCTCGTGCTCGCACCCGGGCAGAGCGCGACCGTCACCGCCACCGCCTCGCTCTCGCGGGCGGCCGGGCAGGCGGCGGCCGCCGCCGCCTTGGTGGACGTGGCGATCACCTTCGATCTCGGTACGGCTCGCTGATGTTCAGCTTGCGCCTCCACAAAGCCCGCCGCCTGTGCGGAGCGGCCCTGACCTGGGCCATCGGAGGCTTCGTCGTTGCATTGCTGGCGGCAGCGGTCGCGCCGGCCGCGATCGGCCTGCACAGCTACGCGGTGCAGTCAGGCTCGATGACCCCGACGATCGACACCGGCGACCTGGTCGTCGCCCGCGGCATCTCCCCCACCCAGGCCGCCGTCGGCGACATCGTGATGTTCAAGGACCCCGAGGGCACGGGCAGGCTGATCAGCCACCGTGTCCGCGCCCTGCACGTGCGCCACGGGCGCTCCTACTTCATCACCCGCGGCGACGCGAACACCGGCTTCGAGCATTGGAACGTGCCCAACTCGGGCACGATCGGAGAGATCGTCTACCGGGTCCCGAAGCTGGGCTTCGTGCTCGGCGGGATCGGCAGCGGCCCGGGTCGCATCGGCCTCGTGGCGATCCCCACGCTGCTCCTCCTCGGACTCGGGCTGCTTCGAATCTGGCGGCCGGCGACGTTCCGGGAGGACACCGCCGCCGGCTCGGAGGCGGACGGCTCATGAGCCGTCGTCGCGCTCGCCATCTGACGCTCGCGGCGTCGGTCGCCCTGCTGATCGCCGTGACGATGAGCGTCGGCCAGAGCTTCGGCTCGTTCACGGCGACGGCCGCCAACGGCGGGAACACCTTCGCGACGGCGAGCGACTACCGGGCGCCGACCATCAACCGCTCGGTGATCGCGAAGAGCGCCGGCGGCACGCCGGGCTTCATCAAACAGGGCGGCGCTTACTTCGTCTATGCGGACATAACAGACACGGGCAACCCGGCGAGCGGGATCTCAACCGCCACCTCCAGCACGTCCACCGTCACAACCGGTGCGACCGCCACCGCGCTCTCCTCCGGCAGCTTCTCGATCGGCGGGCTCTCCTACGGCCGCCGCAGCGCCAGCCTGACGGCTAACGCAACGCTCGCCGCCGGGACCTACACCTACAGCGTCACCTCCGCCGATGTGGCGGGGAACTCCGGCAGCCAGAGCTACACGGTGACGGTCGACAACACGGTCCCGACCGGGACCGACATCCAGACGGCCAACGGCGGCTCGATCGCCGGCCGCCCGGAGCTGAACGACACGATCACGTACACCTTCAGCGAGCCGATCGATCCGAACTCAATTCTCGCCGGCTGGGCGGGCACCGCAACCAACGTGGTGGCCAGGGTCAACGACGGCGGGGCCAGCAACGACCAGGTCCAGATCTTCAACTCCACCAACCTGAGCCAGCTGCCGCTTGGCAGCGTCAACCTGGGCCGTACCGACTACGTCACGTCGAGCATCACGTTCGGAGCCTCCGGAACCGCCTCGAACATGACGATGAGCGGCAACGCCATCACCGTCAAGCTCGGCACGCAGTCGGCCGCCGGTACCACCGCGGCGAGCACCGGCACGATGGTCTGGACACCGTCAGCCACGGCCACGGATAGAGCGGGCAACGCCGCCTCGACGACCAACGCCACCGAGACGGGCACCGTCGACAGGGAGTTCTAGGGTCGCAACCGCTTCCGGCTCGCCCTAGGAGCCGGGCAGCGTGTGCGTCTTGCCGAGGCCGCCGTCCCGACTCGTGCCGGCCTTGCCGACGCCCGGACCTGGGCGAGAACGGCGTCCGAGCCCATCGCCGGGTACCGGCGCGCGGCCGAGGCCGCCCACCACAGGATCGCCGAGCGGATCGTTGACGTCGGCTCCCGGCCCCGTCGGGAGCGCGACGGGCACGAGCGGCGCGAACAGCTCGACCTGCCGGTCATAGCCGCGGATCTCCCGAACCCCTCGAGACTCGACCTCCATCGTCTCGGACAGCAGTGCCCGCGTGGCGCCCGTGATCAGCACCGGATCGCCGGTTTCCCTGGTCTCGGCCTCGACTCGGGAGCAGAGGTTGACGGCGTCGCCGATCACGCTGAAGGAGAGGCGCCCCGCGCCGCCGATCGCTCCGGCCACGACACTTCCCGAATTGACGCCGACGCCCACCTCGAAGCCTCCGGGCTTGCGGCTGTTGATGGTCCGGGCCAGCTCGACGGCGCACTGCACGGCGCGGTCGGCGTGCTGCGGGACGCGGTCGGGCGCCCCGAAGACCGCGAGCACCGCGTCCCCGATGAACTGGTCGATGTGGCCACGGTGGCGGGCGACGATCGGCACGATGCACTCGAAGAGCTCGTTGAGACGGGCCACCACCTCGGGGGCCTCGGATTCCGCGGCCGTTGTGGTGAAGTCGCGCACGTCACAGAAGACGAGAGAGACATCGACCGCTTCGCCTGAGGGCTCGAAGTCCTCGCTGATCAGGTGAGCGGCCACCTCCTCGTCCAGATAGGTGCCGAGAGCCTCGCGTAGCCGTTCGCGCTCGGCGAGGCCGTCGACCATCTGATTGAAGGCCGAGGAGAGCTCGCCGAACTCATCCGAGGTCGTCACCGGGACGTGCTCGTCGAAGCGGCCCTGGCGGATCCGCTCCGTCGCCGCCTCCAGGTCCTCGACCGGGCGGAGGATCGACCGCGAGAGCAGCACCGTCAGCTCGAAGCTCACCGTGAATGAGACGAACAGCGCGATCAGCACGTCGACCCCGAGCGCGTCGGTGCCGCCCTTGTTCGCGGTCAGCGCCGCGACCACCCCGCCGGTGATCACGTTGATCAGCGGCAGCGAGCCGAGCAGCTTGACCCTCAGCGGCACCACGGGCCGATCGATCCGCACGGGCTTGTCGAGCCCCGCGTTGATGTCGAAGAGGATCGGCCGCATCGCCAGCTCCAGCGCCAGGTAGTGGACGATCGCCGCGTACCCGACCGAGAGCAGTGCGGCGATCGTGATCGGGAAGAAGGCGAGCCAGCTCAGCTCCAGGACGAAGATCGAGGTGAGGACTGCAACCAGCGCGACCACGACCGGGAACAGAGAGTTCCGCCGGATCAGCTCCATCGGCAGGTTCACCGCCAGGTGCCACGCCTCCGCGGTCTGATCCGAGGAACGGGCCCCGCCGATCCATTCCTCCAGCGGCCGGAGGCGCTTGAGGACGCGAAACAGCACGATCGAGATTGCGATCGTCGTGAGCCCCAGCGTGATCGCCAAGATCGTGACGAAGTCGCCCCGGGAGACGGAGTAGTAGAAGCTGAAGAGGGCGACCGC
>JAWVFG010000209.1:0-2603 GCA_033856335.1 Solirubrobacterales bacterium | reverse complement strand
CAATCGGCGGATTCACCACTGCCGAGGTGGCAAGCGCATTCCTCGTAGCGGAATCGACTGTGGCCCAGCGCATCGTGCGGGCGAAGCGAAAGATCGTCGAGGCGCACATTCCGTACCGCGTGCCGGAGGGCAGTGAGCTTGCGGAGCGTCTCGATGGTGTCCTTGCGGTCCTTTATCTGATGTTCAACGAGGGCTACCTCAGCCGCGGCGCGGAGGTAGCCATGCGCCGGGACCTGGCCGAGGACGCGCTTTGGCTGACACGCCTCGTGGCCACCCTCATGCCCGATCAGCCAGAGGTCCTCGGCTTGCAGGCGCTCATGACGCTGACGTTGGCCCGCTCGAAAGCGCGGTTCGATGAGCATGGGGAGATCGTGCTGCTGCCGGACCAGGATCGCAGCCTGTGGGAGCGCGGAGGAATCGCGGAAGGCCTCGAGCTGCTGGATCGAGCGGGGGCGATGAGCAGGACAGGGCCTTACCAGGTGCAGGCAGCCATCGCGGCGATCCACTCCGAGTCGAGGACGTGGGGGGACACCGACTGGCACCAGATCGTCGTTCTCTACGACGCTCTGTTACAGATCCTGGACAGCCCTGTTGTCCGCCTCAACCGCGCTGTCGCGCTGAGCCACTTCGCGGGGCCGGAGGCGGCCCTTGGGGAGGTCAACGACCTGGCGATCGCGTTGAGCGAGTACCACCTGTTCCACTCCGCGCGGGCCGAGCTGCTTGACCAGGTGGGGGAGGGTGCCCTCGCCCTCGACGCCCGCCGCCGCGCTCTCGAGCTGTGCAAGAACCCGGCGGAGCGGTCGCTCCTCGAGCGAAGGCTGCGCGCTTAGCGCGAGTCCGCTGTCATGCCCAGCTCGGCGGTGCGGCGGCGGACGATGCCGACCACCTCGTCGACTCGCTTGGGGTCAATACCCAGGCAGCGGATGACGAGCTCCTTGGTCTCGAAGTTCGGATATGAGCCGACCGAGACGTCGGGGAAGGCCGCCTCGAGCTCCCGCATGAGCGGGTAGAACCTCGCCTCGACGGCGAACGTGAAACGAACCTCGCGCACGACTGCCGCCGATCCACCGGCGAGAAATTCTGGCTCGATCTCCTCGGTGAAGATGCCCTTCAGCTCCAGCGGCACCCCCGGCAGAACGAAGAGGCGTTTGCCGCCGATCTCATAAAGGACCCCTGGCGCCATGCCCCGCCGGTTCTTGAACACGTGGGTGGGATCGGCCGGAATGCGCGCCATGCGGAGATTGCCCTCGGTCAGGTCGGGCGACTCGAGCAGCCCGGCCTCGTGCATGCGTCGCACCCTGCGCTCGATCCGACCCCGGGTCTCCTCCCAGACGGTGAGGTCCCGCCCGAGAGCTTCAGCCAGGGAGGCGAAGGTTCTGTCATCAGGCGTCGGGCCGAGGCCGCCGCAGCAGAAGACATGGGTCACCTCGGCGTCGGCGAGCTCTCGCTGCAGCTGCTCGCCGATCTCCATCGGGCGGTCCCGAATCGCGGTGATGCGCTTGACCGGATAGCCGAGTATGCGCAGGCGCTCGGCGAGCCAGTGCGAGTTGGTGTCGAGGGTAAAGCCACCGACAAGCTCGTCGCCGATGGCGACAATCGCCGAACATGCCATGTCGGGGACGATACTCGTTGGGTGGAAACAGAGCGCCTTCACGGCCTGGTGAGAGGGGATGTCCAGGGAGTCGGCTTCCGCTTCTTCATGATCCGCCGCGCCAAGGCCCTGGGTCTTGACGGGTGGGTGCAGAACCGTGACGACGGCACGGTGGAGTTCGTCGCCGAAGGCAGCCGCCGCGACCTGGAGCAGCTGGAGCGAGCAGCCCGGGAAGGGCCGCGGATGGCGCGCGTCACCGGCGTCGAGGTCAGCTGGTCCCAAGCGACGGGAGGTCTCTCCCGCTTCGACATCACCTAGTTCGTATAACCTATCGCTCCGCGGCCAGAGGCACTGGCGAGGGAAGCCCCCAAAGGGAAGCCCCTAAGAAGAGTGGTAGTGGAGGACGTCGTCACCTAATGGATCCCAATATCGTTCTGTTCGCGGTGGCCGGTGGCGCCGCCGCCATCGTCTTCGCCGTCGTCCTTATCTTCCTGGTCCTACGGATGCCGCCTGGCAATGCGCGAATGCAGGAGATCGCCGCCGCCATCCAGGAGGGCGCTTCCGCCTACCTCAACCGCCAGTACACGGTGATCGCAATCATCGGCGTCGTCATCGCTGTCGTCATCGGGATCGCCATCAACTGGGAAACCGCTTCCCTGTACGTCGTCGGCGCCGTGCTGTCCGCTGCCGCCGGGTACGTGGGCATGAACATCGCAGTCCGGTCTAACCTCCGCACCGCGGAAGGGGCTCGAGGCGGGCTCAACAAGGCCCTGCAGGTTGCCTTCAGGGGTGGCGCGGTCACCGGCTTCATGGTCGTCGGACTGGGGCTGCTCGGCGTTTCGGCCGCCTATTTCGTGTTCAAGAATCCCGAGTCGCTCGTCGGCCTTGCCTTCGGCGCGAGCCTTGTGTCCGTTTTCGCCCGGCTGGGCGGCGGCATCTATACGAAGGCGGCTGACGTCGGCGCGGACCTCGTCGGCAAGGTGGAGGCTGGAATCCCCGAGGACGATCCGCG
>JAWVFG010000208.1:0-15475 GCA_033856335.1 Solirubrobacterales bacterium | reverse complement strand
ACAACGTGATGGCTCACGTCCCCGATGTGAACGACATCGTGGCAGGCGTCCGGCGGCTGCTCGCGCCGGACGGCGTGTTCGTCATCGAGACGCCGTACATCCGCGATCTGATCGAGCGTCTCGAGTTCGACACGATCTACCACGAGCATCTTTTCTACTACTCGCTGAGCTCGCTCTCGGCGCTTCTCGCGCGACATGGCCTGGGCCAGATCGATGTCGCGCGAATCCCGATCCATGGGGGGTCCCTTCGCGTCACGGCCCGCGCCGGATCGGGCACGTCCGCTGCCGCCGATCAGCTGCTCAGGGACGAGGCGGAGTGGGGCGTGGGCGAGCTCGAGACGTACTCCGAGTTCCGCTCGCGCGTCGACGAGCGCCGCCGGGCGCTACGGGACCTCCTCTTCGCTCGCAAGCGGGGGGGCCGGCGGCTCGCCGCGTATGGCGCGGCGGCCAAGGGCGTGATGCTCCTCAACGCTCTCGACATCGGAAAGGATGTCCTCGACTTCGTCGTGGACCGGAATCCGAAGAAGCAAGGTCGGCGGCTGCCGGGCTCGGGGCTCGAGATCCGCCCGCCCGAGGACCTGCTCACGGAGATGCCGGACGACGTCCTGCTGCTGGTCTGGAACGTGGGCGACGAGGTGATCGATCAGCAGGCCGAGTACCGCCGGCGGGGCGGGACGTTCATCGTTCCGCTGCCGGAGCTGCGGATCATCGACCCCTCTTGAGCCAGGCGCGGCATTCCTCGACCAGCTCCGACAGGTCGTCGAGCACGAGTCTTGGGGAGAAGGAGAACTCGGTCTGGAGGCGCGTGGTGTCGATGGGCGGGAAGACGACGGTCGCCGGCTCGGCCTCGAAATCGACGGTGCAGCCCGCGACACGCCGCAGCTCCTCCGCGAATTCACCATGGCTGACGTTGCGCCCGCTCGCGACGTTGTAGAGCGGCTTCCTACCGTCGAGCGCGATCCGGATCAGCGCCTCGACGGCGTCCTGCACGTGCACATAGTCCTTGGCCGACCCCGGCGCATCGCGGATGGTCACCGCGCCGTCGCGACACGCGGTGGCCAGGATCGCCGGCAGGAAGCTCTCGGATTCCCAATCCGGCCCGTAGACGTTCGACAGGCGAACGATGCGGCCCGGCCGGTCAGTTTGCAGCACCAGCGACTCGCCGAGGATCTTCGACAGGTTGAAGACGCGTCCGCGGTCTGCCGGATCGATGCGAAGCGTCTCGTCCTCGCGCCCGGTCGGTGCGCCGAGATAGAGGCGGGTCGAGGAGAGGTAGACGATCTGGTCGAACCGACAACTGCGGAGGACTTCTGAGAGCTTTTCGACATGAGCCTCGACGGTCTCGAAGGGCCGGCGGGGAGCGTCTCCCGTCAACCCGATGCAATAGAAGACCGTGCCGAGATCCTCGGCCGTGAGATCCGCGTCGCGAGCGGGGGTCCGGACGTCGAGCCCGCGCCGCTGCAGCTCCGCGCTCAGACGGGACCCGATGAACCCGCTCGCCCCGAGCACAGTCGCGTGCTTCACTGACGCATGATCCTACGGCCGCAGGAGCTGGACGGTGCCTTCCTCGTCGAGATCGAGCCGGCGGAGGACCATCGGGGGTTCTACGCGCAGTCGTTCAGCACGAGGGAGTTCAAACACCACGGCCTCGCCGAGTCCTTCGTCGAAGGCGGGATCTCTTATAACGCCCGCCGCGGCACGGTTCGAGGCATGCACATGCAGCTCGCCCCTCACGCCCAAGCCAAGCTGCTTCGCTGCACGCGGGGGGCGATCCACGATGTGATCGTAGACCTGCGGAGCGAGTCGCCGACCTACGCGCAGTGGCTGGCCGTCGGGCTCTCAGCGTCCGACATGAGGATGCTCTACGTGCCGGAGGGATTCGCCCACGGCTTCCAGACGCTGGGGGACGATGTCGAGGTCTCGTATCAGCTGAGCGATTACTACGATCCGCAAGCCGAGTTTGGCGTGCGATGGAACGACCCGCAGTTCGGCATAGAGTGGCCCATCGATGATGTCGTGATCTCGGATCGGGATCGGAGCTTCGGCGACTTCCGGGGCTGAGCTCGGGCACAGGCCGCAAGGGACAAGACGAGGAGGCCCGTCCATGGCTATACGAGAGATCCCCCGCACCGCGATGCCGAGTCACGCGGAGTTCCTCGAGCGGTACACCTACAGGCGTGAGCCGGTCGTGCTCACGGACCTGTTCGAGGGGCAGGAGATCTCGCAGATCACGACCGTCGAGGACGTGGTGCGGGTCTGGGGCGACGTGAAGCTCGTCGTCCGGGAGGAGTACACGAGCGCCGAGGGCAAATCGGCGGCACCCGAGCCGACCGTGATGTCGCTCCGGGAGTACGTCGAGTTCTCACGCTCCAACCCGTCGACGCGCCTCTGCTGCACCGAGTACGACACGCCCGCGCGGGTTCTCGCGTCGTTCGAGCTGCCCGACATCTGCCGGGTCACGCACCAGGGCGACGAGATCCTCGGGCTTCCCAAGAAGTACGGCGACTACGATCTGGTGACCGCGATCTTCCTGGCGAACGCTGGGAACGTCGGCCACCTGCACTTCGACGGCGATCAGCGCGACGTTCTCCTGCACCAGGTGTATGGACGGAAGCGCGTGGTTCTCTTCCCGCCCGCCGCCGCCAAGCACCTGCGGACGCTCGACGGCCCTTACTCCCGGCCCTCCCTGGCCGGGCTCTACCTGGAGGACATGAGCGTCGAGGAGAAGCTCGACTGGGTCGAGCGCGCCGGCGGCTACCACACCGTCCTCGAGCCTGGCGAGACGGTCTACATCCCGATGCTGATGTGGCACCACCTCGAGTACCTGGACGACGCGATGTCGTTCAACTACCGCTTCGGTCGGACTCGGTACGGCCGCTTTCTGTCGGTCGACAACTTCCACCGCGACCCCTACATCCAAAACGTCGCGGCGAAGATGGTCGGGCCCGAGGACGTCCTCCGGACGTTCGAGCCGGTCGTCGACGAGATCGCGGCAGCCTACGTCCAACCGGCCACGGACGTCCGGAACAAGGTGCGCGACATGCGAGCGCTGTTCAGGCGACTGTGCGCGGACATCTCTCCCGAGGCGGATCCGGAGGGGCTCTGCCCGACGGAGCGCGAGGAGGAGCAGGTCACGAGGATCGCGGAGGGGAACGACATGAAGGGCGGTCTCAAGTACGAGGACCCCGCGCTGATCGCCAGGACCCGCCCCACCGGGCAGATCGACCCCCGGCAGAAGGAGATGGTCGAGCGCGGCGCGAGCCGCGCCGGGTATTCGGACGAGGTGATGCGGTCGATCCTCCAGAACCGCCTCGGCAAGAGCGACGTCGACGGGCTGACCAAGGCGGAGGCTGCGCAACTGGTCGCCTATCTCGCGAATCCCGGCGCCGCGTGGTGACGACGCGGGGATGACGACGGAGGAGCTCGTCGGCCAGCTCGTCGGGTTCGGCCGGGCGAACTCGGTCCGCAGCCTGATCGGCGCCGCTCCATATCTGGAGGCGCTAGCGCGGGCCCTCGGCGATCGCGACGTGCGTTCCGTCACGGCGAAGGACCTCCACGGCTTCCACTGCGGTGTCGGCTCCGAGCTCGCGGGGTCCGTGGCCGGCGGGCTGAAGCGCAAGTCGCTGCGCTGGGAGGCGATCTACTCCTCCCGTTCGCAGCAGCTCCTCGGCTGCCTTCCCTGGGAGAGCGAGCGCCCCGTTCGGGCTCTCGTCGAGCTCTTCGATCGGCCGCGCTTCCAGCCCCGCCGGGTCCTCGAGTTGGGCTGCGGCGACGGGGTGAACGCGGTCTTCATGGCGGGCCGCGGCTGCGAGGTGACCGCCGTCGACGTCTCACCCACCGCGCTCGAGATGGCGCGATCCAAGCAGCGCGAAGCCGGGGTTGAGGTCGAGTTCGTCGAGGGTGACGTCTTCGAGCTCGAGTGGGCTGGCGAGCCCTACGACTTCGTCTTCGACCGCGGCATGCTCCATCACCTCCAGGTCTTCCAGTTCGAGGACTACAAGCGGCTGGTAGCGGAGCGGTTGGCGCCCGGCGGGCTCTTCCACCTGATCTGCCACCATGTCTCCACGCGGCCGACGGTGGCTCTCGACGCCACTTACGGGGGAGCGATGGGGAAGCTGCTCGGGTTCCTGACCGGGCCGCTCGAGGAGACCGGCTGCGGCTTCACGGATGCCGAGCTCCGCCAGATCTTCTCGGACCGCTTCGAGATCGAGTCGATCGACCTTGTCGACGACGACAACAACCGCCCGTTTCGATTCGAGTCGGCGGTCATGCGGCGGATCTCGTAGACAGGGCGATCCGCCTGACGGCGATCGCGAGATCGCGACTGTCGTTGCTGCTCCGGTCGACGTCGCAGGGGCGGGTCGCATGGTCGACCGCGAGCTCCACTCGCACAGCGGTGTCACGCTGATCACGCCGTCGCGCGAGTGGCGCGGACGCGACCACTGCGTCACCCGACTCCGCGAGGCGATGCGGGACGACCTCCCCGTCCACCGTGATCCGAAGTGTCCCCAGCACCGCGGGGTCGATCACATGCCGGATCTCGACGGCGACCGAGCGTGCGGCGGAGTCGTCGGCGAGCTCGACCCGGGCGCTCGCGGTGTGCCCGATCCAGCAGAAGTGCGGCTGGTCGCCGACCCGCTCACGCCCCAGCCACCCAGAGCCTCGAATCGGCTCCTCGAAGCGCAGGTCGCTGACCAGCCGGGCGTCCTCGATCTCGGCGGTGCCGTCCTGGACGTCAGCGGCTGCCTCCCATTCCGCCACCCGGCGTTCGTACAACCGCACCGCCTCGGCGTACAGATCGCGGTCCACGGAGGTGAGGTCGAGCAATGCCTCCATTGCGGCGGGAGATATCTGCTCCCTCCGCATTTTCGTGCGGGTGACGTTGGCCAGCGGCAGGGGGGTGAGCTCGGCCCAGCCGAGACGACGCGTGAGCCAGTCGATGGACTCGTTCTGGCGCTCCGCGAGGCCGACGAAGTCGCAGCGACGCAGTCCGGCGAGCGCGTCCTCGAGCCGCTCATCGGTGCGGACCAGCCCCTTTCCGCCGAGCATTCTCGCCTGCCAGTTCCCGAGGTAGTGCTCGGCGATTTCCGGCGCGACCTCGATGAACTCTTCGAGCGAGTTCTGCTTTGCGAGCCTCAGTGCCGCGTCGTTTCTCTCCAGGCCCAACCGGGGCGTACTGGGCTCGTCGAGCTCCCTGAAGAACGAGTAGATCGACAGTGCTCGTTCGATCGGGTCTCGAAGTACCGTGATCGAGAAGGGAGGTTGCTCGAAACGATCAAGCACGGACATCGAGATGTGACCGGTCATGTAGCGCGCGGCGTTCAGCTCCTCGTCACTCGGGTCGTCGGCGTAATAGGTCTCGAGACACTCGTCCGCCGCGAAGCGGTTGCCGAGGGCACCTCCGAGTGCGGTGCCGCCAGCCTTGGGCACGTGCAGGAATAGGAGAGTTCTCTTCGCGGGTGCCTGAGGCACGCGATCGCCGCCCGTCAGCTCGCTTACCAGCTCCTCCATCAAGTGGCGAACGCTAGAAGAGCCAGGAGTGCCAGACGGCCTCGACGCACGCCCTCAACGTACCCGGAAGGGGCCGGGAGCTAAGCTCGATTGAGGCCGGGCGCCTGCCCGGATCCACCACCCGGATCGCCGATCCGGGCGTTCGTCGTGCTCAATTTGAAATGTCGCTGATACCGCTGCTCCAGATCGCGAATGGGAACGAGCGCCTACGTGCGCTCCGCTCCGCCGTAGCCGAATCCGACGAGACAGTGGACGCCTACGTGTCGGCGGCGATGCGGCCATACCTGCTCGCCGCGCTGATCGGCGCGGAGGATGGCGCGCCGGGGCCCGTGCTGGTGGTCGCAGCGGATGACCGCTCCGCCCGCGATCTGGCTGGTGACCTGAAGGCCTTCCTCGCGCCCCGCGCCGTTCACATCTACCCGTCGCGCGGGACGACCTTCGAGTCCCATCTCGACCCGCCGCCACACCTGGCCGGTCTGCGAATCGCCGCGATGAACGCGATGGTGGATCCCTCCGCGGTGGTCGTCGCCAGTGCGATCGCGCTGGCCGAGAAGGTCCCGGATCCCGCCCTACGGCCCGAGACGCTCGCACTGCACAGGGGCGAGAGCGTGAACCTCGACGACGTCACGCTGCTGCTCGCCGACGCCGGCTACGAGCGGACCGACCAGGTCGAGGAGCGCGGGCAGTTCGCGCTCCGCGGCGGCATCCTCGACGTCTATCCGGCGACCGAGGAGCAGGCGATCCGCGTGGAGCTGTTCGGCGACGAGATCGAGTCGATCCGCCGCTTCTCCGTGTTCACCCAGCGCTCGCTCGGGGATGCGGAGCGCGTCGAGCTCGCCCCGGCGGCGGAGCTCTCGGCGGAGCACAGAGATGACGTTATGCGACCCGTTTGGGAAGACTTCATCGCTCCGCTCGACCTGGTTCCCACCCAGGCGCTCGTCGCGATCGCCGCCGCGGAGGAGATCCCGGGGGCCCTGCACGACCACTGGGAGGACGTCACCGCTGCGATCCTCGAGGAGGACGCGCGGCGCCTCTATGTCGACGTTGCCGACCCGCTCCAGGCGCGGGCCGGTCTCTCGCTCGGCGCGGACTCGGGACAGGAGCACTCGTTCAGGGCGCAGCGCGCGGAGTTCCCCTCGCGCACCCTGGCGGAGGCCGAGGGGGAGCTCGAGAAGCTGACCCGCTCCGGCTACCGGACCGTCGTCGCCTTCGAGGGCCTCGGGGAGGCCGAGCGCACCCGCTTCAACCTGAGCCGGATCGATGTGCCGTTCCTCGGCGAGAGGGCCCCCGAGGAGCCCGGCGTCAGCTTCGCCGAGGCGCGCCTGCGGGAGGGTTTTGTGGCTCCAGAGCTTCAATTGGCGGTGATTCCGCAGAGGCGCCTGATCCACCGCCGGCGCGCCGCGGCACCCGTCTCGGCCCGCGCGCGGCTCGCCGCCGCGATCGAGCTGAGGGTGGGGGACTACGTCGTCCACGAGGACCACGGAGTCGCGCGCTTCTCCGGCTTCGACACCAAGACGCTGGCGGGGGTCACCCGCGACTACCTGGAGCTGGAGTACCGCGGCGGTGACCGTGTCTTCGCTCCCACCGACCAGCTCGCCAGGATCAGCCGCTACATCGGGGCCGAGGGCGACGAGCCCGCTCTCAGCCCGCTCGGGGGAAAGCGCTGGCAGAACCTGAAGTCGCGCGCGCGCCGGGCGGCGCACGCGATGGCCGGGGACCTGATCAACCTCTACGCAGAGCGGCAGGTCCGGAAGGGCCACACGTTCTCGCCGGATGGCGAGATGCAGCTCGGCTTCGAGGCGGCGTTCCCCTATCGCGAGACGGCCGACCAGATGGACGCGATCGACGCCGTCAAGGCGGACATGGAGTCGGAGCGCCCGATGGACCGCCTGATCTGCGGCGACGTCGGCTATGGCAAGACCGAGGTGGCGCTCCGCGCCGCCCACAAGGCGGCGGCGGACGGCAAGCAGGTGATGATGCTCGTGCCGACCACGATTCTCGCCCAGCAGCACTTCGGGACCTTCCGCGAGCGCTTCGCGGACACCCCGTTCAACATCGAGATGGTCTCCAGGCTGCGCAAGCCGGCGGAGATCAAGGACGTGCTCCAGCGTTTCAGCGAGGGCAAGGTCGACGTCCTGATCGGCACGCATCGCCTGCTCTCCCGAGACGTGCGAGGCAAGGACCTCGGCCTGATGATCGTGGACGAGGAGCAGCGCTTCGGCGTCAAGCAGAAGGAGCTGCTCCGCCAGCTCAAGCTCAAGATCGACGTCCTGTCTCTATCGGCGACCCCGATCCCGAGGACCCTGCAGATGTCGCTCGCCGGGTTGCGCGACATCTCCGTGATCGAGACTCCGCCCGAGGGGCGGCGGCCGGTCCGGACGCACGTCGGGCCGTACGACGAGGACCTGGTGAAGAGAGCGATCATGCGGGAGAAGGAGCGCGGGGGGCAGGTCTTCTTCCTCCACAACCGGATCGACTCCCTGCATGAGACGGCGGAGCGCCTGCGCGCTCTCTGCCCCGGGGTGCGTTTCGCCGAGGCCCACGGGCAGATGGACGAGCTGGAGCTCGAGGCGACGATGCTCGCCTTCGTCCGCGGCGAGCACGACTGCCTGATCGCGACCACGATCATCGAGTCGGGCCTCGACATCCCGAACGCGAACACTCTCCTGGTCGAGCGCGCCGACCAGCTCGGCCTGGCCCAGGCGTACCAGATCCGCGGGCGGGTGGGCCGCAGCCGCGAGCGCGCCTTCGCCTACCTCCTCTACCCCTCGGCCGAAGCGCTCACGCCGGACGCGGCGGCTCGGCTTTCCACTCTCTCCGACAACACCGAGCTCGGCTCCGGCTTCCGGGTCGCGATGCGTGACCTCGAGATCCGCGGCGCGGGCAACCTGCTCGGCGACGAGCAGTCCGGGCACGTCGCGGCGGTTGGCTTCGAGCTCTACTGCCAGATGCTCGAGGACGCCGCCGAGGAGCTGCGCGCAGGACAGGACGAGCTGCCCACCGAACCCCGTGAGCCGGTGCGCATCGACGTGGACGTCGATGCCTACGTCCCCGCGGACTACATCCCGTTCGAGGCCGCCAAGATCGATGTCCACCGGCGGGTCGCCGCCGCCAGGGAGCCCGGCGAGCTTCGGGTGCTGCGGGAAGAGCTCGAGGACCGGTTCGGCCCCGTTCCCGAGTCGGTCGCCAACCTGCTCGACCTCCAGCGTGCTCGGATCGCCCTCGGGGACGTCGGCGCCAGGGTGGTGGAGTTCCGAGCGGGCCGTCTTCGCGTTTCGCCGGTGGAGCTCGACTCGGAGCGCGTCGCCGCGCTCAATGACCATGTCCCCGAGGCCATCTACCAGTGGCGGGAGCGAACGATCGCCGTTCCCGTGCCTGAGGAGCCCGGCGCGCGCCTCGGCGCGCTGCTCGCGCTGGTCGACGGGCTGGGCGCTGCAACCGCCGCCTTAGCAGCGACTTAGGCGGCCAGTTATGCTGCCGCCCCTGTGAACCGCGGATTCCTGTCCAAGCGGAACCTCGCGATCATCTTCGGTGCGACCTTCGTCCTCACCGTCGTGATCGTGGCGGCCGCGATCGGCCTCGGCCACCCCAGCGTCCCGTCGAACGACGTCGCGGTGGTCGACGACGCCAGCATCAACGTCCCCGGCCTCGTCCAGAACGGGCACATCAGCAAGACGAACTTCAACCGCTTCCTGGTGCAGACGGCCAAGCAGAGCGGCGCCACGTCGGTCCCGCAGCCCAGCGATCCGCAGTACAAGCAGATCAAGGACCAGGCGATGCAGACCGCCCTCCAGATCGCCTGGATCGTGGGCGAGGCCAGCAAGCAGGGCCTCACCTTCACCGACACTCAGATCCAGCAGTCGCTCGCACAGATCAAGTCGCAGTTCAAGACCCAGGCCGAGTACGTGAAGGCGCGCGACCAGGCCGGTCTGACGGACGCCGACGTCCTCGAGCGCGCCAGGCTCCAGCTCATCCAGAGCAAGATCCAGCAGAACATCCAGAACAGCGTCGGCACGCCCTCCAAGAGCGATGTCCAGGATTACTACGACGCGAACAGGAGTCAGTTCACCCAGCCGGCGAAGCGGACGATCCGGATCATCCAGAACACGGACGCCCACAAGGTCGACCTGGCCAACCAGGCGCTCCGCGCAGACGACTCCGCGGCGAACTGGAAGAAGGTCGCCGCCCTGTACTCGACGGACCCGACCTCCAAGGACAAGGGCGGCCTGCGAGCGGACGTGGTGCCCGGCTCCTTCCAGCAGCCACTCGACGACGACATCTTCAAGGCGCCGCTCATGCAGGTCCAGGGTCCGGTCACGACGTCCACCGGCAGCTACGTCTTCGAGGTGTTCTCGGCGACGCCCGAGCACGTGCAGAGCCTCACCGACGCGACCGCCTCATCTTCCGGCGCCCCGGCGTCGACGGTCAGCGCCCAGATCACGCAGCAGATCAAGACCCAGGAACAGCAGGACGTACTGAGCTCGTTCGGCACGGACTTCCGCGACTACTGGACCAACCTGACCGAGTGCGCCAGCGACTATGCGGTCTCCGGCTGCGACAACTTCAGCGGCGGTTCCCCGACCTGCGACCCGTCCAAGCTGGCTCCCTCGCAGCCGGGCCAGCCGAGTGGGGGATGCCCGGCCCCGGTCTTCGCCTTCTGCCAGACGAGCCAATCTGCCCAGGGAGCCGCTCCCACCACCGGCCAGCTCCAGTGCTCCGGGACCGGGCCGACCCCGGGCGCTCCGGGATCCTTCAAGCCGTTCGTCGCCGCGACCGGCAGCTCGCCGCAGGGACCGCATCCGGCTGGCGCCGGCACCGCCGCCCCAACCGCGCCTGCCGGCATTCAGGGTCTCACTCCTGGCGGCTGATGAGAGGGTGCGCGAAAGCGCAGCTCGACTAGCGAGCACGGGCGCATAGCCTCGCCGCCTTACCTCGAAGCGCTCCAGCACCTCGATGAGGTAACCCGGCGCCTGCGTCGCGAATGCCCCTGGGACCAAGAGCAGGATGCCCGCTCGATCGTCCCCCACACGGTCGAGGAGGCGTACGAGCTCGCCGACGCTGCCAACCACGATGACACCGCTGCGATGGTCGACGAGCTTGGCGACGTCCTCTTCCAGGTTCTCTTCCTGTCGCTGCTCCTCGAGGAGCGCGGCGAAGGAGATCTGGCGGCCGTCGCCGAGTCCTGTGCCGCGAAGCTGATCCGGCGCCACCCGCACGTCTACGGGGACCGCGAGCTCGAGACCGCGGGAGAGGTCCTCTCTCAGTGGGAGGAGATCAAGCGGGAGGTCGAAGGGGGTGGCAGCGGTGAGCCGGCGGAGCTGCCGGAGAACCTGCCCGCTCTCCTCTACGCCCGCAAGGTGCTGCGCCGGGTGGATCCGGAGGGGTCCGCGGGGGATGAGAAGCCCGGCGGGCCGAAGTCGGACCCGGAGACCCGGGCCGAGGCCGAGCATCTGGTGGGCTCCCTGCTGCTCGAGGCGGTGGCCGCTTCGAGAAAGCTCGGCGTGGACCCGGAGCTGGCCCTGCGTCACGCGACGCAGCGGCTGGTCGAAGCTGAGGGCTGATGGCCCCGGACTCCCGGTAGGTTCCCGCCCTCATGGCGACGATCGAGAGCGTTCACGGGCGGCAGGTGCTCGACTCGCGTGGCAATCCGACGGTCGAGGTGGAGGTCGTGCTCGACTCGGGAGCCCGGGGGCTCGCGGCGGTTCCCTCCGGGGCCTCCACCGGCGAATACGAGGCCGTGGAGCTCCGCGACGGCGGCGACGAGTGGGGCGGCAAGGGCGTCGGCAAGGCTGTGGCCCACGTCAACGGGGAGATCGCCGGACTGCTGAACGGCGCGCGAGCGGCCGAGCAGTCGGCGCTCGACCGGACCATGATCGAGCTCGATGGGACACCCAACAAGGGCAGGCTGGGCGCGAACGCGATCCTGGGTGCCTCCCTCGCGGTCGCCAAGGCAGCCGCCGCCGAAGCGGGGCAGCCTCTCTACGAGTACTTCGCGGAGCTCTATGCGGCGACCGGCGCCAAGGACGCGGGCTCCGCCGAGCTCCTGCCGGTCCCGATGATGAACGTGCTCAACGGTGGCGCCCACGCCGACAATGCCGTCGACTTCCAGGAGTTCATGGTGGTTCCGGCGGGCGCCGAGACGTTCGCCGACTGCCTGCGGATGGGCACCGAGGTCTACCACGCGCTCAAGGGGATCCTCGGCGGGAAGGGACTCTCGACCGGCGGGGGGGACGAGGGCGGCTTCGCGCCGGATCTCGAGTCCAACCAGGCGGCGCTCGACTTCCTGATCGCCGCGATCGAGGAGGCGGGCTACGCGCCCGGCTCGGACGTGATGATCGCGCTCGACCCGGCCACCAGCGAGATCTTCGACGATGGCAAGTACGTCCTGGAGCACGAGGGGAGGACGCTGTCACCCCAGGAGATGGCCGACTACTGGCACGACATCCGCGGCCGCTTCCCGGTCGTCTCGATCGAGGACGGCATGGACGAGGAGGACTGGGAGGGCTGGAAGGCCCTGACCGAGAGGATCGGCGACCGTTGCCAGCTCGTGGGCGACGACCTCTTCGTCACCAATCCCGAGCGCCTGCGGCGCGGGATCGACATGGGGGTCGCGAACTCGATCCTGATCAAGGTCAACCAGATCGGGACCCTGACTGAGACGCTCGAGGCGATCCAGATCGCCCGCGACTCCGGCTACACGACGGTGATCTCACACCGCTCCGGCGAGACCGAGGACACGACGATCGCCGACTTCGCCGTCGGCACCGGGGCGGGCCAGATCAAAACGGGAGCTCCGTCCCGCTCGGATCGTGTGGCCAAGTACAACCGCTTGCTTCGGATCGAGGAGGAGCTCGGTGACCGCGCCCGGTTCCCCGGTGCCTCGGCGTTTCCGCGCTCCTAGGGCCGGCGGCGGCTGCCGCCGAGGGAGACTCCTTAGAGCGACCAGCAGGCGGCAGCCGCCGTCGGCCCCACGAGGAATGCCCGACGCGACGGCGAATCGGTACGCATGTCGTCAAGGGCATATGCGGCGCCACGGCGGGCGCCACGGCGGCGGGTCCAGCGCCGAGTCGGCCCCAGCCGCGTCCGCTGGGACCGGGTGGGCCGGATCGCCCTTGTGCTCGTCCTGTTCGGGGTGATGGTCTCCTACCTGAACCCGCTCGTCGGCGTTCTGCAGGCTTGGCAGGGATCCAAGTCGAGTCAGTCCCAGCTCGTGCAGCTCAAGCACGAGCGCCTGGACCTGACCCGGCAGCTCCGCGAGGCGTCCAGCCCGGCCACGCTCGAGCGAGAGGCCCGGCGCCTGGGCATGGTCAAGCCTGGCGAGCACGCCTACATCGTGCACGGCCTGGGCAACTGACCGGCTGACCCCGGCTTAAGCGCCGCGGATATGATTTCGCGCTCGCGCGCGCAGCATTTCGGCTGTGCGCGTTGTGCGAGGGGGCTCCGCAGGAGGAGCCGAGGAGCCACCCGTTTTATGTCGATGACTCGATGAGTACAGGCCAGTACCTGCTCGGCGCTGCGGAGCTGGCGGTGATCGCGGCCGCTCTCGGTCTAGGCGCCTACCACCTGCGAGCCCTGCTCGCGCCCGCCTGGATGGGAGCGCTGGCGCGCCTCGCCGAGGTCGTGATCGGCGTGTCCATGCTGATCCTCGTCTCGGAGCTGCTCGGCGTGCTCGGCCTGTTCAAGGCGACCCCGCTGCTGATCGGCTACGTCGCCGCGGGGTTGGGCGCGACTTTCCTGGCGCGCCGGCGCGGCCTGCCCGATACGCCGCGGACGCCGGAGGTTCGCTCCAGCGGGCTGATGGTCGCGATCGGGATCGCGGCCGCCGTCCTCGTCGTCGTCCACTGGGCCCACCCGACGAGCCAGGCGATCGATCAGGGCATGTACTACCAGGACACCACCTGGTACCACATGTCCTTCTCGGCTCGGTTCGCGCAGACCGGGCACATCGGGCCCCTTCACTTCACCGACCCGCTCAAGCTCGCCGCCTGGTTCTATCCGCAGAACTCGGAGCTGCTCCACGGTGTCGGGATCGCCTTCCTGAAGACCGATTTCCTCTCGCCCTTGATCAACCTGGTCTGGGTGGCGCTCTGCCTGCTGGCCGCTTGGTGCGTCGGGCGTCCGTACGGGATCGGCGGAGTCACCGTGCTCGGCGCCGCGGTCGTCCTCGACTCGAACATGCTGGTCGGCTCGCAGGCGGGCCAGGGCCCCAACGACGTCGCCGGACTCTTCTTCCTGATGGCCGCAATCGCCTTCCTGGTGGATGGAGCGGCGAGCGCCCACGCGGCCCGGGGGGCGGTGGCGGGTCCAAGGCCGCGGGGCGGTGGAACGGCGACCGGTGCGGAGCCCGAGAAGCTCAAACCCGGCGTCGTCCAGGACGTGCCGGTGGAGGGCGATCCGCGCGCTCTGGCGACCGTCGGCGCTGGGCCACTCTTCATGGCCGGGCTTGCCGCCGGCCTCGGAATCGGGACCAAGATCACGCTGCTCGCCACCATCGCCGCCTTCACGATCGGTGTCGCGATTCTCGGCGGCCGGCGGCATTGGCTGCGCGCGCTCGGGGTGTGGCTTGGAGGGCTCGTGATCACCTGCGGCTTCTGGTACGGGCGCAACTTCGTCTACGCGCTCAATCCCTTCCCGCAGATCCGCAAGCTCGGACCGATCCACCTGCCCGGCCCGGACCAGCTCGCCCTCTACCCGCGCCCGCCGCACACGCTCGCCGAGTACTACAACGACCCCAAGATCTGGCACCTGAAGCTCTTCCCGGTCCTCCACGACCGGCTCGGTCCGCTCTGGCCGGTGATCCTCGCTGTCGTGGTCGTGGCCCTGTTCTGGGCGCTGGTCCGGGGAGGCAGCGCCCTGATGCGCATCCTGGCCGTGACCGGGATGGTCGCGGGCATCGCGTACGTCTTCACCCCGCTGACCGCATCGGGCAGCCTCGGCGACCCGAGTGGGTTCGACGCCAACCTGCGCTACGTAGCTCCGGTTCTGATCGTCGGCTTCCTGCTCCTGCCGCTGATCCCGTGGGTGCGGCACGGCAGGCGGCCGTGGATCCTGATCGGCCTGTTCACCGTCCTGTTGATCCAGGGAACCGTGACGCAGGCCAACTGGCAGTTCTCGCACCACCTGGCCTCTGCCGGGCTGGCCTTCCTGATCGTGGGTGTCCCGGCGCTGATCGTGGCGGGACTCCGCAGGCGCGTGAACATGGTCGCGCTCGTGGCCTTCGGGCTCGTGATGGCGGTCACCGCCGTGGCGCTGGGACGCGTGCGCGAGAACTACTACCTCGATCACCGCTACGTCACCGCTGCCCGGCCGCCGCTCGGCGGCGGCTTCCGTGCGACGCCGGAGTGGCAGCCACTCCAGGACTGGGGGAGGAAGGCGAGCCATCAGCGGATCGGGGTTGTCGGCCGGGCGTCGGCCTTCGGTCAGTACTTCTTCTACGGCACCGATCTCACCAACCACGTCCAGTACGTCGGCCACCAGCTGAGCCACGGCACCTTCCGCCCGATCGACAACTGCGCGCTCTGGCGCCAGACGGTCAACCAGGGGCATTACGACTACATCGTCACCACGCCGAGGCTGGGCCAGGACGAGACGACGGCGCCTCCTGAGAACCTCTGGACCTCCAGGGACAAGAACGTGAAGACGGTCATCCAATCGGGGCCGGCAGCCGTCTACAGGATCACGGGTCCCTTGGATCCGGCGACCTGCGCCAAGCTCGGCGCTGCCGCGCACACATGAACTTCGGCGACTACATCCAGGGCTCGATCGAGCTGATCGCGGTGGCCGCCGCGATGGGCTTCGCCGCCGTCGGGATGCGGCGGCGTCTCCTGCCCGGCTGGTCGGGCGCTTCCGCGAGGCTCGCGGAGGTCGTGCTCGGGCTCTCGCTGCTGGTCGTCACTCTCGAGCTGGTCGGAGTCGTGGGCCTGTACCGGCCGGGATGGGTGCTCCTCGCGGCGCTGGTGGGCGG
>JAWVFG010000207.1:0-15054 GCA_033856335.1 Solirubrobacterales bacterium | reverse complement strand
GGGTCGTCGGTTCAAGTCCGACTCCGGGCTCTCTGGCTGACTCTTCACTGGTCATCCACGAAGGCGCAGGGGCCGGCAGCGAGCATCCGGTCGACGGCCAGCTGATCCTCGGCCGCGAGCACGGCAGGGCCGATCTCGTCATCGACGACCCCGGCGTATCCCGCCGGCACGCCCGAGTCCTGGCGGAAGCCGGCGGCGTCATCGTCGAGGACCTCGGCTCGTCCAACGGCACCTACGTCAACGGCGAGCGCATCTCCGGCCCGGTCGAGCTGGGCGCCGGCGACGAGGTGCAGGTCGGAGCCACCGTCCTCGGCATCGAGGGAGGCACAGCCGCCACCGCACTTCTCCCCCCGGGCGCACCGCCGACCCGGGCCCACCCCGGACCCGCCCAGCCGCCCCTCGACCGACCCGCGCCGATCCAGCCGCCACCCTCCGGCCGTCCGGCCCCGCGCCGCCTCGCGCCACCCCCGCACGACCGGGGCAATCTCCCAGCGCTGGCGGCGCTCTTCCTCGGCCCCCTGTCGATCCTCCTCGTCTTCCTCAGCGCGGGCGGCTTCTTCATCGCCCTCCCGTGTGGCATCGCCGCCATCGTCCTCGGCGCCATCGGAATCAGGAACGCCGACCGCCGCCAGAGTGGCCACCGCGCCCTCGCCCGCATCGGCCGATTCACCGGAATCGTCGGCACCATCCTCTCCGTGATCGCGGTGATCGTCTTCATCGTGGTCGCCGCCGCGCTGCACAGCACCGAGCACAGCGTCAGCGGGCTGATCAACCGCATCACGGACGAGATCAACAAGGTCAAAGTCCCGAACGTGAACACCCCTAACGTCAACTCCCCGAACGCCCCGAGCTCCACGTCGAGCGGCGGCGGCTCCGGCGGCAACTCGGGAGGGACCTCAGCACCCGGCCAGTGACGACTGGCTGAGTAGCCAGCCCCGGCGCGTACAGCTAGGCTCCTCCCGCCGTGGACTTCAAGCTCACCGACGAGCAGCGCGACTTCGTCTCCGCCATCCGCGACTTCTGCCAGCGTGAGAGCGGCACCCAGGAGCAGCGCGAGCAGCTCACCAAGCACCACACCGAGCTGCACAACCCCGAGATCTACAAGAAGATGGCCGACCTCGGCTGGCTCGGCCTCACCATCCCCGAGGAGTACGGCGGCTCAGGCGGCACCATGCTCGACGCCTGCCTCTTCATGGAGGAGACGTCCCGCGGCATGGCCCCGATCGGCGGCTACGCCACCACCCTGATCGTCGCCGGCGCGACCAAGCGATTCGGCACCGACGAGCAGAAGCGGCGAATCCTCGGCGGCATTTCGAAGGGCTCCGTCGAGGCCATCGCCATGACCGAGCCCGAAGCCGGCTCCGACGTCGGCTCCCTCAGCACCGAGGCCGTCCGCTCAAACGGCGGCTATCGCATCAACGGGCAAAAAGTGTTCATCTCCAATGCCCACATAAGCGACCACGTCCTCGTCGTCTGCCGCACCACCAAGGGCGAGAATAAGCACGAGGGCCTCTCCATGATCTTCGTGCCGGCCGGAACCGAGGGCATGGAGACCAAGCCGATCGACACCATGGGCGGCCGCGAGACCAACACCCTCTACTTCAACGACTGCGAGGTCCCCTCAGACCAGCTCCTCGGCGAGCTCGATCACGGTTGGACGCAGCTGATGGCCGGGCTCAACACCGAGCGCCTCATCCTGGCCGCCACCATGCTCGGCATCGGCCAGCGCGCCTTCGACGACGCCCTCTCCTACGCGAAGGAGCGCAAGCAGTTCGGCCGGCCCATCGGCACCTTTCAGGCACTGCAGCACCGCTTCGCCGATCTCGCCACCGACCTGGAGGCCGCCCGCCTGATGACCTGGTGGGTCGCCTCCCTCAACGACGAGGACCCCGACCGCATGCTCCCCAAGGAGGCGTCGATGGTGAAGCTCTTCGTCACCGAGACCGCCCAGCGCGTCGCCCTCGAGGGCATGCAGATGATGGGTGGCTACGGCTACTCCTCCGAGTACGACATGGAGCGCCTCGTTCGCGCCACCCTCGTCTCCACGATCTACGGCGGCACCTCCGAGATCCAGCGCGGCATCATCGCCAAGACGCTCGGTCTCTAGCTACGGCCCCGTATATCCGTTCGAGTAGCACGGCCGCGCCACCGGCCCCGGATCCACGCACTGATCGATCGACCCGCTCGGCTGCAGCCAGCTCGCCGCCTGAGTGACGCCGTCCAGCGACTGCCGCGGATACGAGTGCGGGTCGCAGCCATAGACGCTGGCCGGGTTGGGCGGCAGCTCCACCAGCGGCGCGGGCGCCGTGCCGTGCTGCGGGTTGCCGTTCTCGTCCGTGCAGTCCTGGGTGCCATCGAACCCGAGCGGCCCGCCGTCGTAATAGACCATCGCCGCTGATCCGCTGTAGGGATAGGAGGAGATCGACGGGATCCCGAGGAACGGGTTCACATCCCAGTGCCGTCCGGGATCCAGCGATGGGCTCTCCACGTGCGCACCGATCGTCCTCGCCTCGGTCTCACCCGCCAGGTTCGAGACCTGGTGGTCCCCGTATGCGAGCTGGAGCAGCACATGATGGGGCGGCGTATTCGGCAGCGGGTCAGTCGTCATGTGCTCCGCGTACCCGTTGGCCTCTCCGCGATCCCAGAGCAGCTGCATCATCGACAGGATCAGCGGTCGCTCGAGCTGGTTCGGATAGTTGGGGTATAGGCCGACGCCGGGCGTCTCGAGATACTGGCCCGAGTCGGAGCTCCGGCGCAGCAGCTCCGAGTAGTTCATGCCCGTCACATCGAGCACCGACTGGGTCAGATCCGGCTCGAGAGCCGTCAACGCGCCGCCCATGATCGCGCCCTGGCTGATCCCCTCCCAGTAGAGCCCCTGGGCCGGGTCCAGCACCGGCACCGCGGGATTTGGGCCGCCGCCATCGGGATCCAGCTGGAATGCCGGATCGGTATCGAAGCCGCCCGCATTCAGCATCGCCCGGCCGAGATAGATCATGTTCACGAAGCCCTGGACCATTCGATCGGAGAGCTTCGGGAAGTTCGAGACGTTGCCGAGCACCGAGATGACCTGCCCGATGTCGTCCGAGGAGAACCCCGCCCAATTGGTTGCGCACCAGGCCGTGTTGCTGACGTTGGCCTCGCTGTTGGAGAACTTGATCATGTCCGACACCTGGGTGTAATCCCCCAGGAGCCCGTGGCCGAAGATGCCGCTCTGCGTCGGGTTCACGGTGCTGCCGGTGACCGCCGAGTTCGGGATCAGGCACCGGAAGCGGACACCCGTCGTCGTCGAATTGTCATCCGCGAACCCATTCGGCGTGGTGTTCACGTCCCCGTTGGGCAAGAAGTGGAACGTTCCACCCGGCTGACAATTGGGGTGCAGGTAGCAGGGGATGTTCGTCAGCTCTCCGTCGATCTGCCGCAGGGTGTTCGCCGGGAGATTGACGTTGGGAGCATCGGTCACGCTCGTGATGTGGAACGTCGGCGCGCTGCCGTCGATGCCGGAGGCGGGGCTGTTGTCGCCCAGCTGCTGCAACGCGTTGTCCCGAATCGCCAGCGCCCGGCCCGCGAGGCTGTGCTCGCTCGCCACCGTGAAGTCCCAGGTCATGTACAGGTTCGACCGCTGCACCCCATCCTGCTGGAGGGTCGAGATCAGGTCCTCCATGTGACCCCGGCGGCTCTCGATTGCCGGATCCCCGGTGATCAGCCGGTCGCGGTACACACGGAACGGCATCGGCGGATCCACCGGATTGTTCTGGGCGTCCCGCAGCCCGCGCAGGGCCACGATGTAGCGGTGCCCCTCCGTGAAGTTTCGAGTTGGCCGGATGATCAGGTTGACGTCCCGGGTGTCGCCCGGCGTGTAGTGGTTCGGGTTCGCATCGAGCTCGGCGAAGACGGGCTGTCGCTGCCCCGTCGCCGCATCGATCACCACCACCGGCTGATTGGCATCGCTGTACCGGTGCATGTCGTTGACCGGGACGAAGCCGGTGTTGTCGAATGCCGCCTTGGTCTCGACCTGCGGGATCTTCACCGTGATCAGGTTGCCCGGGCTGAAGCCGTCGGCGCGATTGATGTCCGTCGGGTCGATGTGCACGCCGTTCTTGTTGGCGGGCGTCGAGTTCACGTTCAGATTGAGCCGCCGGCCCGTGTCGCTCGTCGGGTCCGACTTCGTGAAGTAGTCGTTGGGCCATGGCTGCAGGCAGACCGTGGGATCCATGAAGTCGCAGCGGTCCGCATTCGACGTGTCGATCGCGGGTCCGTAGTAGGGGCGCGCGGTCGGGTTCTCCGAGCCGACGCTGCACACGGCGAGGTCGCGATCGAGGGGCGTAACCGCGCGGCCCGCGCTCTTCTTGCCCTTCTTCTTCCCATGCTTCCCCTTCGCCAGCCTGGCCCTCAGTCCGGTGATCGAGCACCCACCGATTGCGCTCTTGCCGTAGGTGGAGAGGGGGACCCGCACGGTGTGCTTGCCCGGCTTCACAGCCTTCGCGCGGGTGAGCGCGACAGATCCGCCACCCTGGATCCCGTCGACGATCACGCGTCCGCCGTGGCCCTTCACTCGCACGCCGATCCCGCCGGCGTCGACGATCTGGTGCTGCTGGGAGGTGAGGACGGTCAACTTCCCTCCGCCCTTCGACTTCTTCTTGCCCTCCGCGGCTCCGACGATCAGCGCGCCGAGCACCAGTGCCGCGCCGACAAGAGCCAGCACCCTTGGACGGGTCAACGAGTCCCTTCGCATCACGAGCTCTCCTCTCCTGCGCGCCAGTCCCGGTGCGCGGGCGCAACTTATCGGATGCGTTCATCGGAAGCCGGATGGTCGGATCGGCGCGCTTCTGAAGGTCAGGGAAAAGTCGGTGAGTCGCGGACGCCGCCGAGTGATTTAGTACGCCTACCGGCGGAGAGTGAGAGGAGAGCGTCAAATGGACCTGCAGGAATTCGAGGACACTCGCTTCGACCTGGAGTCACTGGACAGCGAACCCCGTCTGGGTCGCCGCCAGTTCCTGATAGCCGGGCTGGCAACCGGCGCGGCCGCGACCGTATTGCCGAACTACGCCGCGATCGCCCGCGGGCGGCGCATACCCGTCGCCAAGTCCGGCACCTTCCCCCTCGGGGTCGCCTCCGGCTTCCCCTATCCCAAGGGCACGATCCTGTGGACGAAGCTCGGCGAGACCAAGCACACCTCCCGCCTCAAGCTGGAGGTCGCCAAGGACAAGCACTTCAAGAACGTCGTCCACGAGACCACGGTCACCGCGCGAAAGGAACGCGACTTCACCGCACGCGCCCGGATCCGGGGGCTCCAGCCGGCACACGAGTACTTCTACCGCTTCCACACCGAGGACAAGGGCTCGCCGGTGGGGCGCTTCCGAACGGCCCCGCCGCACGATTCGAACACTCCGCTGCGGATCGCGTTCCTCTCCTGCCAGAGCTATGAGGCCGGCTTCTACAACGCGCAGGCGGCGATCGCGAAGGAGCCCGACCTCGACCTCGTCCTGCACCTCGGGGACTACATCTACGAGTCGCACTACTACAACGGCTTCCGTCAGGACACCACCGGTTTCAACCACGATGGAAACGTCGAGTTCCTGCCCGAATACCGGCAGAAGTACAGGCTCTACAAGAGCGATCCGGACCTGCAGGCGATGCACGCCGCCCACCCCTTCGTGGCCGTCTGGGATGACCATGAGGTCGAGGACAACTACGCCGATGGCCTGGCCAGCTCGCACGCAAAGCCGGGATTCACGAACAACGGACTGCCGCGACGCATCTCGATCCAGGAGCGGCGCGCCAACGCCTACCAGGCCTATTTCAACTACATGCCGAGGCTCCGCTGGGACGGCGACCGGGACCGCATCTACGAGCACGTCCGGATCGGCAAGCTCGTCGACCTGATCCTCACGGACGAGCGCCAGTACCGCGACCAGCAGCCATGCAACGACGTGCAGGTCACAGCCTGCGGGGACGAGCAGAACCCGAATCGCACGATGCTCGGCGCCAAGCAGAAGGCGTGGTTCAAGCAGACGCTGGCAGGGTCCCCACAGACGTGGAAGCTCTGGGCCAACGAGGTGATGCTGATGGGATTGCAGACCGCGCCGGAGATGGGCGTCAACAACGATCAGTGGGACGGCTATGCCGCCGAGCGCAGGGAGCTGCTCGAGTTCGTGCTCGCGAACAACGTGAAGAACCTGCTCCCGCTCACCGGGGACATCCACTCGTTCTTCACCGGTACGGCTACGACGGACGGGAGTGACAGCGGGACGCCGGCCTGCGGGGAGTTTGTGGGCGGGTCCACGACGTCACACGGGCTGCCGGAGGAAACGGGGATCGACCCCAACACGATCAAGTCCCTGGCCAACGCCCTTGACCACCACATCAGCTATCTCGAGCTCGTCCATCGCGGCTACTCGGTCATCGAGGTCACTCCGACCCAGGTGAGCTGCGAGTACAAGAGCGTTCAGATCCAGAGCCGCGACGGCGGCCAGTCCGCCAGCCTCGCCAAGTTCGTTCTGCCGAGCGGCTCGACAGCTCCGCAACAGGTTTCGTAAAGAACGAATAAACACCGATCGGCCCGGTCTGATTAGATGCCGCCGCATCAAAGGACTGATGAAAGCCAGGGAAGCAGGACATCATCGCCGCGGGACATTGGTCGTCGCGATCGCAATCGCGGCCGTCGTCGTGCTGCTTCCCGCCCTCGCGCTGGCCCACATCGAGCGCGCCTCCTACTGGCCGAATCCCGCGCCCGACACATCCTCCAAGCCGTCGGCGGGAGGCAAGGTCCCCGCTGTCCGCAAGATCTTCAGCGCGCTCAACAAGAAGGCGCCGGGTACGACCCGCGTCGTCTGCGAGCAGGTGCCGAGCAAGAAGACCCGCAAGCACGCGAGCGCCAAGCAGCTCTCCAAGAACAAGTCGATCAGAGCGCTCAACAAGGACCTGAAGACGGCCCGCTCGAGCGGATACAAGATCCAGGAGTCCCAGCCGGCCATCCGCGTCAGCAAGAAGAAGGCCAGGAAGCTGCGCAGCTTCAACGTCAAGCTCCTCAGGCGCTGCCGCTACAGCTCGATTCAGGACGCTGTCACCGCTTCGGGCAACAACGACCGCGTCGAGATCATGCCCGGTCTCTACACCGAGCCGAAGTCGCGGGCCCGTCCAACCGATGACCCCGCCTGCGCCAACCTGAAGATCACCAACGACAAGGGCCAGACCGGCGCGGTCTCCTACGCGTACCAGGTCAAGTGCCCGAACGACCAGAACCTGATCGCCGTCGTCGGCCGGGCTCTGACCAACGCCCCGGTGCCGCAGCCCCCTTCGGTCGACCGCCACAACATCCCGGATGCGGGCAAGTGCATTCGCTGCAACCTGCAGATCCAGGGAACCGGGGTCTCACCGGACGACGTGACGATCGACGCCGGGCGGGTTGAATCCGGAGACAGCGGGCCGATCGGGGCCGTCAAGGACGTCGGCATCAGGGCTGACCGGGCCGATGGCTTCGTCCTCGACAACGTCAAGGTGCGCCACGCGCGGGAGCATGACGTCTACGTGATCGAGACCGACGGCTCCCATCTCAATCGCTTCAAGGTCCCCTACGCCGGCGAGTACGGCGTGCTGACCTTCGTCGCGGACCACTCCCTGATCGAGAACTGCGATGCCTCGGGCGCCGGCGACTCCGGCCTGTATCCGGGCGCCAGCGCAGACCTCGGGGAGGCCGTTCCGCCCAGCCAGCGGCGCTACGGCACCGAGATCCGCAACTGCGATTCACACCACAACCTTCTCGGCTACTCGGGCACGGACGGCAACGCCGTCTGGATTCACGACGTCAACTTCTACGACAACTCCGAGGGCTGGTCGACGGATGTCTTCACGGCCCCAGGGCACCCCGGGTTCCCGCAGGACTCCGACCTCTTGGAGCACAACAACATCTACTCCAACAACTTCAACGCTTACCTGCCGGCGTGCACCGGCAACCAGAAGCCGGGGCCCAACGGCCCCAGCCAGGGCTGCTCGGACATAGTGCCGACCGAGCCCATCCCGGTCGGCACCGGCATGTGGATCGCAGGCGGCAACGCCAACGTCATCCGGAACAACCGATTCTGGGACAACTGGCGTCGCGGCGCGATGCTCTTCTCCGTGCCCGACGTGTTCGTCTGCCCCCCCAACACCCCCGACCAGGTGGCCGGTTGCGACCCGTCCGCCTCGCCCCCGGCGACCTCCTACCGCAACCAGTTCTACGACAACAAGATGGGACAGGCGCCCGACGGCAGCGCCCAGCCGAATGGCGTCGACTTCTGGTGGGACCAGGGTGGGATCACCACCGACCCCAGCAACAGCGGCAACTGCTGGTACAGCAACACCGGCAGCGACGGGACCGCCGGCAGCGTGACGGGAGACCCGTCGCCGTCCGCCCCAGCGCCCGACAACCTTCCCTCTGACTGCAACAACAGCCCACTTGTCGGCCCACCGGCCAGCGGCGCCAAGGTCAACGAGCTACTGAGTTGCAGCCAGGAGGCCCCGAGCTGCCCGTGGTTCACCACCCCGCCAAAGCCCTAACCGGCACAGGCCCCCGGCGCGGACGACAGCGAGCAGCCCTGAGCCTGCCGGCCCTCGTGGTCGCGGCCGCCATGATCGCCGGCTGCGGCTCCGGCTCCGGGACTCAGCCCCAGATCGACGTCGGGCCCAACGTCGGCGCCCCCATCAACCTGGCCGACTGCACCGATTGGAACCAGGCGGACACATCTCAGCGGCTCGGGACCATTCAGCAGCTCAAGGACTTCGCGGGTGGCCCGGTGGTCGGCAACAACGCGACGACGCCGTCCGGAACGGGCGCGGTCCTCGACGACAAGCAGGCCTACAACGTGCTGGACAACTACTGCAAGAACGACTTCGCTCGCGGCTTCAAGCTCTACAAGCTGTACGAGCGAGCCGCCGCATTCGCCGGTCACCCGCAGTAGCCGGCCCATGGACGGATCGGTCGCTATTCTTCTGGACGTACCTCGGGCCTGGGGCCGGGGGTTTTTTTCTGTCCGGCCGAAGAAGTTGAGGAGACATGGCCTCTGACGTTCGAATCGGCGTAACGCTCGCCTGTGAGGAGTGCAAGCGCCGTAACTACGAGACGAATAAGTCCCGGCGGAACACGCCGGACCGGATCGAGATCCGGAAATACTGTCGTTGGTGCGGCCGTCACACCCCGCATAAGGAGACCCGCTAGCCCGTGATGACCGGTCTCCAGACCATGTACACCTGAGATGGCGAAGACGAGAGCACAGCGAAAGGCCGAGCGCCGGCGCCGCCAGCAGCAGGAGCAGCGCGACCGCCAGACCAGTCAGGGGGCCGCCGATGAGGAGCAGGCCCAGGAGGACACCCAGCGCGGCGTCTCCGGTGAGGTCGCCGAGGCCGAGGCTGTGCTCCGCACCGGGGCGCACACGGAGGACTACGGCGAGCACGTCGAGCAGCCCACCGACGCGGGCGGCGGCTCACCCGTCCCCGGGGTCTTGCCCGCGCCAGTCCAGCCCGAGCCACCTTCCGAGACCGAGACCGAGGCCCCGGCGCCATCTCGTGCCGACGTGGGCCGCCCCGACGACGTTGCGACGGAGGCCGCCCCGGCCGAGCCCCGCGAGAGCCGACGCGATCGCCGCCAGCGTGAGAAGGAGGGGCGCCGCAAGACCCGGAATAAGGAGCTTCAGAAGGGTCAGGCCGAGAAGGCAGAGAAGCGTCGCGGCCCCATTCTCGGGTTCCTGCTTTCCTGCTGGGCCGAGCTCAAGCGCGTGCAGTGGCCGGACCGCGACACTCTGGTCCAGGCCTCGGCCGTGACATTCATCTTCGTGGCGGTCATGGCCGCCTATCTGGGCGCACTCGACGCCGCCTTCAACTGGTTCGTCAAGCAGCTTCTCTAGGCGAACCAAAGGAGATCGACGATGTTTCGCTGGTATGTGATCAACACCTACTCCGGACACGAGAACAAGGTCAAGCAGAACCTCGAGCACCGGGTCCACACGATGGGCCAGGAGCGCAACGTGCGCCAGGTCGTCGTCCCCACCGAGCAGATCTCGGAGATGAAGGACGGCCAGAAGGTGCAGATCGAGAAGCGGACCATGCCCGGCTACGTCCTGGTCAACATGGAGATGACCGACGACGCCTGGGGCCTGGTCAAGAACACCCCCGGCGTGACCGGCTTCGTCGGGTCCCGCAACAAGCCGATCCCGCTCTCCAAGGTCGAGGTCGACCGCCTGCTCCATCGTGAGACAGCCGAGCGCCCGCGCACCCGGGCCCAGTTCTCCATCGGCGAATCGGTCAAGGTGATCTCCGGCCCGCTCGCCGACTTCTCCGGCGAGATCGCCGAGATCAACGAGGACGCCGCCAAGCTCAAGGTCCTGGTCTCGATCTTCGGCCGCGAGACGCCGGTCGAGGTCAACTACGACCAGGTCAAGAAGATCTAGTCTCGGCTCATGGCGAAGAAGGTCCTCACCCAGATCAAGCTTCAGATTCCCGCCGGCGCGGCGAACCCCGCGCCTCCGGTTGGCCCTGCTCTCGGCCAGCACGGCGTCAACATCATGGAGTTCTGCAAGGCGTTCAACGCCCAGACCCAGCAGGACGCCGGCACCATCATCCCGGTTGAGATCACGGTCTATGAGGACCGGTCTTTCGACTTCATCACCAAGACCCCGCCCGCTGCGGTTTTGATCAAGGAGGCCGCGGGGATCGAGAAGGGTTCCGGTGAGCCGCACTCGGAGAAGGTCGGCTCGATCACCGTGGACCAGGCCCGTCAGATCGCGGAGCGCAAGATGCCCGACCTGAACGCCAACGACATCGACGCCGCCACCAAGATCATCGCCGGCACAGCCCGATCGATGGGCGTCACGGTGGAGGGCATCTGATGGCTCGTGGCAAGCGCTACCGGGAGGCCTACGAGAAGATCGACCGCACGACGGCCTATCCGCCCGCGGAAGCGATCCACCTGATCAAGGAGACCGGCGGCGCCAAGTTCGACGAGACGGTCGAGCTGCACATCCGCCTCGGGGTCAATGTCCGCCACGCCGAGGAGCAGCTCCGCGGGACACTGGCCCTCCCGAAGGGCCTGGGAAAGAACGTCACGATCGCCGTCTTCGCCGAGGGCGACCAGGCCCGCCAGGCCACGGAGGCGGGCGCGGACTTCGTCGGCTCCGATGACCTCGCCGAGCGGATCGAGGGCGGCTGGACCGACTTCGACGTGGCGATCGCGCACCCCTCTCAGATGCCGAAGGTGGGCAAGCTTGGGCGCGTCCTCGGCCCGCAGGGCAAGATGCCGAACCCAAAGGTCGGCACCGTCACCGAGGACATCGCCAAGGCGGTCGATGAGGCGAAGGCCGGCAAGATCGAGTACCGGACCGACCGGCAGGCGATCGTCCATCTGGCGATCGGCAAGACCAGCTTCCCCGAGATCGACCTGCTCGAGAACTACGCGGCCGTGATCGAGGAGATCATCCGGGCAAAGCCGGCCGCCGCCAAGGGCCGCTACATCCTCTCCATCACTGTGAGCACGACGATGGGTCCGGGCATCCGGATCGATCCGGGCCGTACCCGCCGGGGCGAGATCATGGCGGGCGCCGGCGCAGCGACGGACGAGGCGGGCGATTCGGATCAGGCCGCGGAGGCCGAGGCGACGGAGGAACCTGCCACCGCCTAGACTTCCCGGCACAGAACTGCCGCCCCAGACCGCCGGCGGGACCCAGGTCCAGAAGTCCGGCGCAGGTGAGCGAGAGTCACCGGTCATTCGACCGCCCGCTCTGGCCCGCCTGTGTGCGGGTCTTTTCTTTGGCGTGGCGGGCGGCGAGACGAAATCGAAATGGACAGAGAGCAAAAGACAGCAGTGGTCGAGGGGCTCGCCTCAGAGCTCAAGGACGCGTCGGCGATCTTCGCGGTCGATTACCGCGGGATCAGCGTGCCGCAGGCCGCCGAGCTTCGCGAAGGCCTGCGGGAGGCCGACGCCCGCTTCCGGGTCGTCAAGAACCGCCTCACGCTCAGAGCCGCGGACGTCGCGGGAACCGACGTGCTGAAGGAGCACCTGCGCGGCCCGACCGCCCTCGCCCTGGTCAAGGGCGACGCGGCGCTCGCCGCAAAGACACTTCGACGCCTCGGCTCCGAGTGGGAGCTGCTGGAGTACAAGGGCGGCCTGATGGATGGGGAGGAGCTCGACCCCGACTCCTTCACAGCGATCGCGCGCCTCCCGGGCCGCGACGCCCTCAACGCGCAACTTGCCGGCGTCGTGGCCAGCCCGATCACCGGCCTGGTCCGGGGCCTGGGCTCGATGGTTCAGGGCCTGGCGCTGCAGCTCGGCCAGATCGCCGAGCAGGGCCTGGTCAGCGGCGAGGCCCCCAAGGAGGATGCGCCGACGCCGGTTGAACCGCCCGAGGACGGTTCTTCTGATGGCGAAGCCGATGCTCCGGCCGCTCAGGAGGGCGAACCAGACCCAGAACCCACCGAGAGCCCGGAGGAGAGCTCCGAGGAGCAGGCTCCGGAGGGCGAGGCGCCGGCCGAAGAGACTTCAGAAGATTCCGAGAATTCCGAGAACAAGGAGGACAGCGAGTAGATGGCGACTAGCACCCAAGATTGGATAGAGGAGCTCAAGGGCATTTCGGTGCTCGAGCTCTCTGAGCGCATCAAGGCGCTCGAGGAGGAGTTCGGCGTCTCCGCGACCGCAGTCGCCGCAGCGGCCCCTGCAGCCGGCGGGCCGGCGGGTGATGGAGCGGGCGAGGAGGAGTCCGGGACGGTCGATCTCGTGCTGACCGGTGCCGGCGACAAGAAGATCGGCGTCATCAAGGTCGTTCGCGCCGCCACGGGGCTCGGCCTCAAGGAGGCGAAGGCCTTGGTCGACGAGGCCCCCAAGCCCGTCAAGGAGGCGATCGAGCGCGAGGAGGCCGAGGGCCTGCTCAAGGAGATCGAAGAGGCCGGCGGCACGGCCGAGATCAAGTAGATCCGGCCGCGGTGTTTGTGGCGGCCGTTGGCGAGCACGAAACTGCTCCAAACCACCGGATTGGGAGTAAGATCCCGCCACCGCCCCACCGGGGCGTGTTAGCGACCCTTGACCAAAGGGTTGCCGTGCGTTACTATGCACGGTTCGCGCGCCCGGTGAGCCCTGCTGCCTGATTCTTGCGCGGTCTCACAAGCCTTCTAATACTTTGAGGAGTCGCCGAGTTGGCCGGAACCAACGCTGTCGCCGCAACCCGTAGGAGCTTTTCCCGCCTCAAGAACCCACTCGAAGTCCCACACCTGATCGATATCCAGCGGAAGTCCTTCACGGACCTGGTTGATCCGAAGGACGGCCTGCTGCGAGCGACGATCGACGACATCTCCCCGACGGAGGACTACACGGGGAACCTGGCGATCGTCTTCGGGGAATTCGAGTTCGACGATCCACCCAACACGGTGGAGGAGTGCCGCGAGAAGGACATGACCTACTCGCGACCTCTCAACGTCAAGGTCGCGTTCCAGAACCGCGAGACGGGAGAGATCCGTGAGCAGACCGTCTTCATGGGCGATTTCCCGTGGATGACGGATCGAGGCACCTTCATCATCAACGGCACCGAGCGCGTGGTCGTCACGCAGCTTGTGCGATCCCCGGGCGCTTACGTAATGGAGCCCAAGGACCGCGAGAAGCAGGTCTTCATCGCCAACCTGATGCCGGCCCGCGGCTCCTGGCTGGAGCTCGAGATCGACAAGAAGGGCCGCGTCTACGTCCGCATCGACCGCAAGCGCAAGCTCCCGGTCACGGTCTTGCTGCGCGCGATGGGCTACGTCGAGGACGAAAAGCTCCTCGAGATGTTCGACAACTCCGTCTACATGCGCCACACGATCGCGTCGGACACCGACGCGACCAGGGACGAGGAGGGCGCGCTGATCGAGCTCTTCAAGAAGCAGCGCCCAGGCGAGCCGCCCTCGGTGGACGCCGCCAGGGCCCTGCTGGAGCAGCTCTTCTTCGATCCCAAGCGCTACGACCTCACCCGAGTCGGCCGCTACAAGCTGAACGCGCGGCTGGACCTGGACATCGACCTCGATACCCGGGTCCTGACGCACGACGACATCATCGCCCTGGTCAAGGAGCTCGTCTCGATCCCGAAGATCCTCGGCGTGCCCGAGGAGATCGACGAGGAGAACCCGATCAAGGACTACGCCGCGGAGGCGATCACCTACCCCCGCGAGCCGATCCACGATCACCTCGACGAGTACGAGCACTTCGGCAACCGACGCCTGCGCACGGTCGGGGAGCTGATCCAGGAGGCCTTCCGGATCGGGCTCTACCGGATGGAGCGCGTGGTCCGCGAGCGCCTCACCACAGAGGACGCCGACGCGATCACGCCTCAGACCATCATCAACATTCGCCCCGTCGTCGCCGCCCTCAAGGAGTTCTTCGGGTCCTCGCAGCTCTCGCAATTCATGGACCAGACCAACTCCCTGGCGGGCCTGACGCACCGTCGCCGCCTCTCGGCACTTGGTGCGGGCGGCCTCACCCGCGAGCGCGCCCCCATCGAGGTCCGCGACGTGCACGCCACCCACTACGGGCGCATGTGCCCGATCGAGACGCCCGAGGGCCCGAACATCGGCCTGATCGGCTCACTGTCGTCCTACGCCCAGGTCTCCGAGCACGGCTTCGTCACCACGCCGTACCAGGTGGTCAAGAACGGCGTGGTCACCAGCGAGGTCGTCCACATGGACGCCACGCAGGAGGAGGACGAGACGATCGCCCAGGCGAACGCCGAGGTCGACCCCGACAACGGCAAGCTCAAGGGTCAGTACGTCATCTGCCGCCGGCGCGACGACGAAGCGGTCGCCGTGCCGCCGAAGCAGGTCACGCTGATGGACGTCTCGCCGACCCAGATCTGGTCGGTCGCCACCGCGCTTATCCCGTTCCTCGAGCACGACGACGCCAACCGGGCCCTGATGGGCTCCAACATGCAGCGTCAGGCAGTGCCGCTGCTGAAGCCCGAGCCGCCGCTGATCGGCACCGGGATGGAGAGGCGCGCCGCGGAGGACACGGGCGACGTCGTGATCGCGGACAACGACGGCGAGGTCACCACGGTCGACGCCGAGCAGATC
>JAWVFG010000206.1:0-8098 GCA_033856335.1 Solirubrobacterales bacterium | reverse complement strand
GTGCGGTCGAGCCGCTTCCGGCAGTCCTCCGCCGAGCTCGGCGGGATCGGCGCCGGCCCCCAGCTGAGCGCGCTGTAGCGGACCTCGCCGGCCTTCATCCGGTGGCGGGCGCGGGCGTCCGAGCCGTCGACGCCGATGGGGAGGTCCCCGGTGAGGATCAGGTGGATGTTCTTGTGGGTGACCTCTGCGTCGGTCCCGGCGTCGCCACGGCGCTGCCAGTCGAGCCGCGTCGCGCCATAGTCGAACGCGGGCTGGCAGATCATCTCGATGTCCACCTCTCCCTGGACGCATTCGACGGTCCGGACAAGGACGTGCTCCGCTTCGTCGTCGGGCGGTGGGCGCCGGTGGGGCTCGAAGTCGTTGTCCTGCCGCCAGTCGCCGAGGGTGAGCGCGTCGTGCATGACGACCCAGCCGGACCCGGTCATCCAGGTCGTCTCGAGGACGTTGGTGCCCGGCTCATAGCGGCGGCTCACCGGCGCCACCAGTCCCGGCGGCCCGATCCGCCAGAAACCCGCGCCCCGGTCGAGTATTGAGCCGAAGACGCTCTCCGAATCGAATCGCGGCAGGCAGAGCCATTCGATCGAGCCCTCGGGAGAGATCAGGGTGCCGGTGTGGCAGTCCGAGAGAAATCCGTACCAGGAGATGCGCGGGAAGCGGGACTGGAGCAAGGGCATGCGCTCCCCAGACTATTTGGCCGTGATGACCGCCCCGGACTTAGACTTGATTTGTGCCGTGGGGAGTCGTCTAACCAGGCAAGACAGGGGCCTTTGGAGCCTCGAATCCCGGTTCAAATCCGGGCTCCCCAGCTGAGCTTCGTCCGAGGAGACCTCTCAAATAGCCGGCTAGTTCCCACGCGGTCGGCCGCAACCATGGCCACAGGCCCCCGGCATCTACGATTCCGCTGTGAATCCCCCGGCCACCACCGCCCTGATCATGGCCGCGGGCCAGGGCACGCGCATGCATTCGGCCGTGCCCAAGGTCCTGCACGAGATCTGCGGGCGCCCGATGATCGCCTGGCCCATCCTCGCGGCGCGCGAGGCGGGGGCGGGGAGCGTCTGCGTGATCGTCTCACCCGACCATGACATCTCCTCGCTCCTGCCCGACGGCACCGAGACGATCGTGCAGCAGCAGGCCGACGGCACCGGTGGCGCGCTGCGCGCGGCGGCTGACCTGATCCGCGGCTCCGACACGATCGTGGTCCTCTCGGGCGACACGCCGCTGCTCAGCGCCGAGGAGATCGAGGGCATGCTCGCCGCCCACCGCGAGGCCGGCGCCGCGGCGACGATGATGACGACCGAGCTCGAGGACCCCGGTAGCTTCGGCCGCGTGATCCGTGCGCCCGATGGCGAGGTCGAGCGGATCGTCGAGGCGAAGAAGCCCGGCGACGCCTCCCGGGAGGAGCTTGAGGTCAAGGAGGTGAACGCCGGCACCTACGCGTTCGCTGCGGAGCCGCTGGCAGATGCTCTCGACGGCCTCACCAATGACAACGCCCAGGGCGAGTACTACCTCCCGGATGTGCTGCCGCTGATCCGCAAGGCGGGCGGCCGGGTGGTCGCCCACCTGGTCGGCGATCCGGCGGTCAATCTGGGCGTCAACGACCGCGCCGACCTCGCGCGGGTCACGGACGAGGCCCGCAGGCGCATCCTGCTCGCCCACATGCGGGCCGGCGTCACGATCGAGGATCCCGGCGCAACCTGGATCGACGCTGACGTCCAGATCGAGCCGGACGCGACCATCCTCCCCGGCACCTCCCTTCGCGGTGAGACGGCGATCGGGTCGGGCAGCAGCATCGGCCCGATGACCACGCTGATCGACTCCCGCGTCGGCGAGCGCGCCACCGTCATCCACTCCTACCTGACCGGATGCGAGGTGGCGAGCGAGGCGAGGGTCGGGCCTTTCACCTACCTCCGCCCGAACGCCAGGATCGGCGAGGGCGCGAAGGCGGGGGCCTTCGTCGAGATCAAGAACTCCGAGATCGGGGCCGGCGCCAAGGTGCCCCATCTTTCCTACATCGGCGACGCCGAAGTGGGGGAGGGGACCAACCTCGGGGCGTCCACCGTCACCGCCAACTACGACGGGCGCAACAAAAATCGCACCAAGATCGGGAAGAACGTTCACACCGGGGTGGACACCACGTTCGTCGCGCCCGTGGAAGTCGGCGACGATGCATACACTGGAGCCGGTTCGGTGATTGACGAGGATGTTCCGCCCGGTGCCCTGGGAATCTCGAGGGCAGAGCAGAAGAACGTCGAGGGCTACGCGGCGAAGAAGGCGAAGGAAACGAGCGAGGGAGAAGACTCGTGAGCACCATCGAGCAGCCTCAGCCGATAACAGAGATCGTTCAGGACTACCGCAAGCGCCTGATGGTCTTCGGCGGCCGCGCGTCCGAGGAGCTCGCCTCGCACATCGCCCGCAACCTCCAGGTCGAGCTCGGAGACGTCACGCGAAAGACCTTCTCCAATGGCGAGGTCTACTGCCGCTACGAGGAGTCGATCCGCGGCGCGGACGTCTTCATCGTCCAGTCGACCGCGGCGAACGAGACCGAGGGGATGACCCCGAACGACGCGCTGATGGAGCTGCTGGCGATGATCGACGCCGCGCAGGGCGCCTCCGCACACCGGATCATCGCCGTGATGCCGTGGTACGGGTACGCCCGGCAGGACAAGAAGTCGGCTCCACGCGAGCCGATCTCCGCCCGAATCGTCGCCAAGTGCCTCGAGGGAGTCGGCGTCGATCGCGTCCTCACCATGGACCTCCACGCCGGCCAGGTCCAGGGCTTCTTCCACGTGCCCCTCGATCACATGACCGCGATGCCGATGCTCGCCCAGTACGTCTCGGACATGGGCTTCGACGAGGAGCTGGTGATCGTCTCCCCGGACGCGGGTCGTGTGAAGACCGCCCGCAACTTCGCCCGCAAGATCGGCACGCACTGGGCCGTGATGGAGAAGGAGCGCCCCGCCCAGCAGGTCGCCGAGATCGGCTACGTGGTGGGTGAGGTGAAGGGCAAGACGGCCGTCCTCGTCGACGACATGATCGACACGGCCGGCACTTTGACCGCCGCCGCGCAGACCGTGATGGAGGAGGGCGCCAAGAGGGTGATCGCGGTCGCCACCCACGGCGTCTTCTCGGGCCCCGCGTACGAGCGCCTCGCTCCGGAGAACTCGGGAATCGAACGGATCGTGGTCACCGACACGATGCCCCAGCGGCCGGGGGCGCCCGACAACATCAAGGTGATCAGCACCGCCCAGACCCTCGCCGACTCGATCCGCCGGATCTTCACCGACGACTCGGTGTCCGAGATCTTCGCGGGCGAGAACCAGCTCTTCTAGCCGCGGCCCCCGCCGAGGCTGGTGACCTGCCACTTGCCGTTCTGGCGGTCCAGCGAGATCTTCAGGTTGATCGGCGTGCCCGACTCGCCCGTGGTCTGAAGCTGAGCGGTGGCATGGTCCCCGCTCGCGGTGACCCCGATGACCTTGAGCTGACGGTGCGGATTCCCCGAGGTCTGCTCATCGACGAAGCGCGCGCAGTTGCCCCCACCCAGCTGTCTCCGGAGCTGATCGGAGAGCAGCTCGCAGACCTGCTGGAAGTTCTGGTGGTTCTCAGCGCCGACGTAGCTGTTCACGGCGTCACTGGCGCTCTGCTGATCGCTTCCACCGCCCCCGCCGCAGCCGGCGAGAACGGCCGCGCAGGCCAGGATGAGCGGCGCTCGGCGAGTCATCGGACCAGAGTCAATCATCCGGAACCGATGTTCTAGTGTGCCCCGCCATGGCTGGGAAGCCCGCGGAGGAAAAAAAGGACGCACCCGAGGACGCCCCGACCTACCGCCGGGTCGGGCACAAGGGCGCCGACGCGATCATCGCCGGCAACACGGCCGAGAGCTTCGACGCAGCGGTCGAGCACGGCGTCGACATGATCGAGCTGGACGTCCTCCGAGAGCAGGAGGGGCGCCTGATCGTCGCCCACGACTTCGACGACGCGCTCACCCGGCGCCCGATGGACCTGACCGAGGCGCTCGACCTCTTCCTCGACCCGCCGCTGGACAGGGTGGAGATCGACTGCGACCTGAAGCTGCCCGGAGGAGAGGCCGAGCTGGCCGGAGCGCTGGCGGGCCGGGGCCTGCTCGACCGCGCCATGGTGTCGACCCAGGAGATCGAGAGCATCCGCAAGCTCCGCCAGCTCGAGCCGGACCTGCGCCTCGGCTGGACCTACCCCAGGACGAAGCGCGACTGGACCCAGTACGGCTGGGCCCAGCCCGCCCTGAGGGCGGGGCTCTCCGCGCTGCGGCGTCGCTACCCGAGCATCCTGGCGAAGCAGGGCCCCGGGCTCGCGGTAGACGCCGTCTGGGTCTTTCACCCGATCATCACGCCGAGGGCAGTCGAGGTCGCGCGCGACATCGGCGTGGAGCTGATCGCCTGGACCGTCGATGACGCGACTCGCATGAGGGAGCTGCTCGACATGGGGGTCGGCGGGATCTGCTCGAACGACCCGCGGCTCTTCGAGGTCGCCGAGCGAACTGATCGCCAAACGGCTTCGCCGTAAAGTCGCTGCGGCGAACGGCCGCCGCTAGGCCCGGCTCGGCAGGCCCGGTGTCTGAGGCGTGCCCCGGCGCTCGAAGTAGCGCCACTCCGCCTCGCCGAGCACCGTCGAAGGCGCGTCGGCATAGACCCACTCCCGCATGATGCGATGCCAGTTGGCCGTCGAGCGCAGCTGCGCCAGCACGGCCAGCAGCCCGGTCTCCATTCGCCGGCCCATCAGCTCGTCGGCGGGGAGGCTCTCCTTGCGCACCAGGTCGAAGAAGTCAGAGCGCGGGTCAGAGGTCACCTCGATCATCTTCATCACGCGCCGCGGCGTGATCTGAACCTCGGCGTCCTCCATGTACCAGCCGCCGACCATCTTGACGTGCTCCATGAGCCGCTCGGCGTCTACGCGGCTCGTGTCGGCGACGAAGCCGAGGTCGTGGAGCGCCTCGCGCAGCCCCTCCGGGTCGTCCCGCCCCGCGGCGTCCATCGCACGCTGCTCGAGCTGGATCTGCTGCGTCGTCAGCCGCTTGGTCATCCCGAAGTCCAGGAACGCGACGCGGCCGTCCTCCATCAGCAGATAGTTGCCCGGGTGGGTGTCGGCGTTGAAGTGCTGCAGGTGGTAGATCGAGCCGAAGCAGAAGCGGAAGACGATCTCGCCGAAGATGTCGCGCTCGTCCTGCTCCAGCTCCTTGACCTCGTCGAAGCCGCGCCCCTCGACGTAGTCGCTGACGAGCACCCGACGCCGGGAGAGCCGTGAGTGAACCTTCGGGACGAAGATGAACGGGTGGTCCTCATAGGCCCGGGCGAAGGTGCGCTGATTCTGGGCCTCGAACTCGTAGTCGAGCTCCTCAAGGACACGCTCGCGAAGCTCTGAGGCGACCGCCTTGGCGTCGAGGCCCGGGGCCAGCGCCCTGGCGAGGCGCAGCAGGATGCCCATGTTGGCGACGTCCGACTCGAGCGCGTCCGCCACCCCTGGGTACTGGATCTTCACCGCCACCTTCGACCCGTCGTGCAGCGTCGCCCGGTGGACCTGACCGATCGAGGCGGCGGCGAAGGCCTCCTCCTCGATCGAGGCGAAGACGCTCTCGGGCCGCTCGTCGTACTCCTCCTCGAGCACGGTGCGCACCTTCTCCCATGGCATCGCCGGGGCGTGGGTTCGCAGCTTTGCGAGCTGCTTCTGGTAGATCTCGCGGTACTCGGGCGGCAGAAAGTCGACGTCGATGAAGGAGGCCATCTGGCCGATCTTCATCGCGGCGCCCTTCATCTCGCCCAGCACTGACGCCATCCTCAGGGCGGTCTCGAGGTGGCGCGTCTCGAGGCGCTCCTGCGCCTTCTCCTCGGAGCGCACGACGTTGGCGGCGGCCGTCCCCGCATAACGGGTCGCCTGGCCGCCGATCGCGGAGCCGAGCTTCGCCGAGCGCCTGATCCTGGTTTGTGGAATCTCCGTGTCCTGCCGCTCGGGCTCGGGCGGCTCCGAGCGAGCCCGCGAGCTGAGGTCCGCGCGGAGAATCTCTATTCCCCAGCTCTGGCTCTCACCCTGCGGGGTATTCCCCTCCGGCGGCTCGTCTTCTCGGTCGTTGTCGTGGTCGCTGCTCATCGGCTCCATACATTTCCTATCCTGGCGCGAGCGTACCGGCCATGGCCCAGGATCGAACCACACTCAAGGTTTCGCCTCGCGACAAGTTCGGGTCGCGGGCGACCCGGCGGCTGCGCCGGGACGGCCTGGTGCCCGGCGTCGTCTACGGGCAGGGCGGCGAGGCCCGCCCCTTCCAGGTTCAGGCCCGCGAGCTTCGCAACGTCCTCCTCGAGGGCCAGACCCTGCTCGACCTCGAGGTCGACGGCTCTAAGGCCGTCCCCGTGGTGATCAAGGAGCAGCAGCACCACCCGGTCCGCGGTGACGTCACGCACCTCGACTGTCTCGAGGTCCGCCTCGACGAGGAGATCCAGGCGGAGGTCACGGTCGAGCTCGAGGGCGCTGACAATGCGCCCGGCGTGCGCGAGGGCGGCGTGCTCGAGCACGTCACCCGTGAGATCACGGTCGAGGCGCTGCCGACGGCGATCCCCGAGCAGATCACCGTCGACGTCTCCGCCATGGAGATCAACGACACGATCAACCTCGCATCCATCTCGATACCCAGCGGCGTCAAGCTGATGGCCGACGATCCCGAGGAGATCACCATCGCCACCCTGAGCCCGCCGCGCGTCGAGGAAGAGCCCGAGCCCGAGCTCGAGGAGGAGGCCGAGCTGGTCGGCGAGGGCGAGGAGGCCCCGGAGGGCGAGGAGGCCCCGGAGGGCGAGGAGGCCGCCGAGGGCGACGGGGCCGCCGACGGCGGCGAGGAATCGTCGGGCGGGGAGTAGCTGCTGTCCTTCTTTCGCCGCCGGTCGCGGCGCGCTCGCGAAGGCGAGACTCGAGGCTCGCGCGCGGACGTGCTGCTCATCGGGCTCGGCAACCCCGGCGATCGCTATGCCGGGACTCGGCACAACCTAGGCTTCCAGGTCGCGGACGAGTTGCTTCGTCGCTGGCAGATGCCGAAGGCCCGCAAGCGATACGGCGCGCTGATCACGACGGGCCGGATGGGGGAAGGCGGTCCCCGGATCGCGGTGCTCCTTCCCCAGACCTTCATGAACGAGTCGGGCTCGGCCGCCGGACCCGCGCGCGGTGAGCTCGGGGTTTCCCTCGACCATGTGATCGCTGTGCACGACGAGATCGATCTGCCCTTCGGCGAGGTTCGCAGCAAGCTCGGTGGCGGCGTGGCCGGCCACAACGGGCTCCGCAGCCTCAGCCAAGGCCTTGGGGGCGGAGACTTCTGGCGCGTACGCGGCGGAGTGGGCCGCCCAGACTCGACGGATCCCGACCTCGTCTCGGGCTATGTCCTGTCGCGGTTCCAGGAACCCGAGGTCGACGTCACGCGCCTGGTCCATGCGGCCGCAGACGAGACCGAGCGCGTGATCGAGGAGATCGCCGGCCCGCGGACCGAGGCGGGCGGAGAGATCGACTGATGCCGCTGACCAGCTACACGGCCGACGAGAAGCAGGTGGCCCTCGTTCGGCTCGAGCGGGAGAAGGCGCGAAACGCGATCAACACCGAGATGCTCGAGGAGCTCCTCAAGCACCTGTCACGCGCGCGAGACGACAAGGAGGCTCGTGTCCTGGTGATCTCCTCCAACGACCACCTCGGACTCTCCGCCGGCGCGGACGTTCGAGAGGAGCTGGATGAGCCCGGCAGGGTCCGGCGCATGGAGCTCTTCGCCCAGCTCTATGACGAGCTCACCGCTTTTCCGAAGCCGACGGTGGCGGCCTGCCACGGCGCGGTGGTCGGTGGCGGCGCGGAGATAGCGGTCGCCTGCGACCTCCGGGTCGCCGGCTCGAACCTCCGGATGCGCTTTCCGGGTGCGGAGCTCGGAGTGCCGGTCGGCCCGGCGCGACTCGTGACGCTCTGCGGACTGGCGACGGCGAAATACCTGCTGCTCACCGCGCGCAACGTGAGTGCCGACGAGGCCCTTCGGATGGGGCTCGTCCATCGGGTCGCCCCGGCGGCGGCCACCGAGGCCTCGGCGCTCGAGCTTGCGGCCGAGGTC
>JAWVFG010000205.1:0-8042 GCA_033856335.1 Solirubrobacterales bacterium | reverse complement strand
TCCTTGATGCCGAGCTTCTTGGCGAGCGGAGTCCCCGAATAGCCGGCCACGGCCCAGAAACTACCGGCGCCAGGATCGCCGCTCCTCGTATATTCCTGGCGTGGGAGAGGACGACGGTTACCCGATCCACTACGCGGCCGTGACGCGCGGCACGCCCGTCTATGCGTCCGATGGCCGGCAGATCGGCATCGTCGACGAGATGGTCGACAACTTCCGGGAGCACATCCTGGACGGCTTCATCATCGAGACCCCTGATGGCGAGCTGCGGTTCGTCGACGCGCCGGAGGTCGCGCGGACGGCCGAGCGGGCGGTTCGCCTGACGATCGACTCGGCCGCCACCGCGGAGCTCCCTACTCCCGAGAAGGGGGCCCCTGAGTTCACCCCTCGCCGGACCGGCCGTCTGGGCAAGCTGCTCGGCGGCAACTGGCGCCGGCGCTAGGTCCGGAGCTTCTTCTTGAGACGGTCCGCGTTGCGGAGCGCGTACCCCTCCCAGTCGTTGTTGAAGTAGGCATAGACCTCCGCCCGGCGGCGCCACTGCGAGATGCGGCGCGCCCAGGTGTCTATCTCGGCTTCCGAGTAGTTCCCGCCCCGCCCGCGGTTGCCGCGGTGGAAGCGGATGTAGGTCCAGTCGGTGGTCCGCTCGAGCGTCTGGAACGGCCGGCTCGGGTCGTCGCCTATCACGAGCGCGGCACCGTGCTCTTGGAGCAGCGAGTAGACGTCGTCCGTGAACCAGCTCGCGTGGCGGAACTCGAAGGCGTGACGACCGTCGGGCAGGGCGGTCAGCGCCGCCCCGAGCCGCACGTCATCGCGGTGGAAGCTCTCGGGCAGCTGCCAGAGGATGGGACCGAGCTTGTCGCTTGTGGTGAGCGCCTCGAGCGGCTCGTAGAAGCGCTCGATGTAGACGGGCGGGTCCTTGAGCCGCTTGATGTGCGTCAGGTAGCGGCTCGCCTTCACGGAAAAGACGAATCCCGGCGGGCTCTGCTCCACCCAGCCCTCGACGGCGGAGGGCGATGGGAGCCGGTAGAACGTGTTGTTGACCTCGACCGTGTCGTAGCGCTCCGCGTAATGGGAGAGCCAGAGCCGCTGTGGGAGCCCCTTCGGGTAGAGGCGCTCGCGCCAGTGGGGGTAGGCCCAGCCCGAGCAGCCGATGTGGACCTTCACTGCCGAGCGCCGCTCCGATGCAGGACCAGAACGGCGATGTCATCCCGCGGCTCGCCGCCGTGGCGCTTGATCGCCGATTGAGCGAGGTTCTCCGCGATCTCGTCGGCGCTCATTCCGGCGGATTTGGCGAGCTCCTTGGAGAGCCACTCCGGGTCGTCGCCGTTGCTGCGGTCGCGGACGTCGAGCATGCCGTCCGTGTAGAGGATCAGGGAGTCCCCGACGGAGAGCGTCGCGTCGGCATCGGCCAGGATGGGGGAGGGGAGGGCGCCGAGCAGCGTCCCGGGCTCTCCGATCGAGTCGACCTCGCCGCTCTTGCGCAGGATGAGCGGCAGCGGGTGGCCGCCCAGGGCGACCGTGAGGTGCGCCACGCCTCGCCCGTTGGACGGGGTCTGGATGCGCGCCAGGGCCGCCGTGCAGAAGCGCAGGTCGGCGCGCTCGGAGCTGATCGAGTCGTGCAGGGTCCTCAGGATCTCGCTCGGCGTGCTTTCGGGCGAAGAGGCGGTGCGGACTGTGTACCGCGCCAGCGCGGTCAGCGAGGCGGCCTCAGGGCCCTTCCCGCAGACGTCGCCGATGACCGCGGTCCAGCTGCCCGAGCCGCTGCGGAAGACGTCGTAGAAGTCGCCGCCCACCTCGTAGGCCTCACCGGCGGCGAGGAATCGCGAGGATGCCTCGAAGCCCTGGATCTCGGGCAGCGTCCGTGGCAGGAGGCTGTGTTGCAGGACGGCTGCGATGTGCGATTGCTGCTCGTGCAGCCGCGCGTTGTCGAGAGCCAGCGCGGCGCGGTCGGCGAGCCGCTTGGCCGTGCGACGCGCCGTCTCGTCGAAGGCCTTCGCCGGGCGCATGATCCAAAGGGTCAGCGCGCCGAGCACGGACCCGCGCGCCCCGAGCGGAAGCACGATGCAGGACTTGAAGCGGTGCCTGCGGAGCAGCTCGCGCTCGTTCTCATGCGTGGTGATTCCATCGATGTCCTCGTCGGTGAGCTGGTCCAGGTGCGCGGTGCGGCCGGTGCGGATCACCTCGGCGACGGGATGTGGCCCGTGCGGGTCGATCGGGGTGCTGGCGCGTAGGTTGACGAAGATGTCGGCGACCTCGGTGCCGCGGCTGCTCGCGGCCACCCGCTCGATCGTGCCGTCGGCGGCGAGCATGTCGACCATCGCGACGTCCCCGAGGGTGGGGACGGCGAGATCGGCGAGGTGCTTGGCGCGCTGCTGGCGGTCGAGGGCGTCCTCCATCAGAGCACCCGCCTCGGCGAGCAGCTCCGAGGCGGCCTGCTCCCGATTCAGATTGACCCTCAGGCTGGCGACCCAGAGGCCGGCCAGGTCCCCGGCGATCACGGTCACCACGGCGATCGCGTACTGAGCGGCGCCGACGTCGCTGTGCCAGAAGATCGAAAGGACCGCGAGCACCAGGCAGAAGGCGCCGACCACGGCGGTCTCCGGAAGCGAGGCGCTCATCGCGGCGATCACCGGCGGAATCGCCAGCAGTCCGATGAGCACAGCATGGGGACCCGCCAACGCATCGAGCACGGCAATCGCGCTCGCCACCAGCATCGCGATGAGCACCGGCCCCGAGAGCTCCTGCAGGCTCGCCAGGGTGGGCGGCGGATTGATCAGCTCGCGGTCCCTGAGAGCCATGCAGTAATCGTAAGTCCGGATGGCCACAAATCGGTAAAGGACCTGAGGATGGTTGGATGCACGGGTGGCTGAGGCCGGGAAGACCCCGAGCGAGGGATGGGATGCGATGCGCCGGACCCGGCTCGCCGCCGAGCGCACCGAGCTCGCCTGGTGGAGGACGGCGCTCACATCGATCGCGGTGGCCGTCGGGGTCGGCCGCGTCGTCCCGGAGCTGAGCGGGACGACGACCAAGGGGCCCTACGTCATCGTGGGGATCGGCTGGGCGCTTTATTCGGTGGCCCTGTTCGGCTACGGATCCATCAGGTCGCGCAGGGTGGAGACGGCCGTCGACAAGGGGGAGATGCTGCCGAGCTCGCGGATCGAGACCCGCTGGCTGATGAGCTTCGGCGTCGTCCTCTGCCTGGCAACGGTCGGCCTGATCGCCGCCTCCGCCTAGCCGATAACGAGCACATCGTTATGTCAACTCGCGGCCGCTTGGCACGAGCCCGGACAGATCAGGCCGGAGGATCCCCGCAGAGATCTTGCTCGCAGCGAGAACCAGGGGCTATGCGCACGCCGGCCACGAACCCGGTTGGAACAACGCAGCTGCGATGTCTTGGACCAGGGATATGGACGACGACAAGCGGATGTAGCGCTGATTCGAGGCAGGTCCGGCTCGATAGGCAGAGCGCCTGACCGAGGCGAACGGGCTGTACGGGCCAGGGGTCATAGGGAGATCCCCGACGACAACTCGAATCCGAGCACGAATCGCCGATTCGAGAAGACATCCGCCTGAGTTTCCATAACTCATCTTCCCGTGCATTCACCCAGGCACGGCTGCCGCGATAGTTAGCGGGTGGCCATCGTCGTCGGCACCTCGAGCTGGTCCGACCCCGGTTTCGTCGAGCACTGGTATCCGAAGGGGCTGGCGGCCAGGGACCGGCTCGAGTTCTACGCGGAGCGCTTCGACGCGGTGGAGCTCAACTCGAGCTTTTACGCGATCCCGGCCGTGTCCACGGTGGAGGGCTGGGCGAAGAGGACGCCAGAGGGCTTCGTGTTCGACGTCAAGCTCCACCGGCTCCTCTCTCACCACGCCTCACAGCTCAAGGAGCTGCCCCCGGACCTGAGAGAGGACGTCGAGACGAACGAACGCGGCCGTGTGCTGCCCGATCGCCCGTTGCTCGACGAGATGGTGCGGCGTACCGCCGAGGCGATGAAGCCGCTGTCTGATGCCGGCAAGCTCGGCTCCTACCTGCTCCAGCTCACCCCGGCCTTCGATCCACGCGAAAACGACCTGGATGAGCTCGCCCCTGTCGTCGACGGCCTGGCGCCGGTCCCGGTGGCGGTCGAGTTCCGGCGGCGCAGCTGGGCATCGCCCAAGCGGTTCGAGGGCGTGCTCGACTGGCTCTCTGCGCACGACGCCGTCTTCGTCTGCGTCGACACTCCGCCGGGCGATCACGTCCCGATCTTCCCTCCGATCGATGCCGTCACCAACGACTCGCTCGCCTACATGCGCTGTCACGGGCGCAACACGGAGGGCTACCTGCATGGCCGCAGCGTCGCCGAGCGCTTCGACTACGACTACTCGAAGAAGGAGCTGGAGGAGATTGGAGATCGCGCGAAATCACTCGGCTCGGAGGCCGAGCAGGTGCACGTCATGTTCAACAACAACGCGCGCGAGCTGGCGCCGAAGGCCGCCCGCGCTCTGCGCGGGATCCTCGGCCAGGACCTGGGGCCGGAGCCCTAGCCGGAGAGGCAGGAGCGGACTGCGCTGCGGTCCGCCGCGGACGGAGGAGTCGTGAAAACCACAGCGACGTTCTGGCCGGAAACGACCCTGCGGGCCACGTTCGCCGGTGGGGTCCCGAGCGAGCTCAGGACGCTGCGGACATGTGCCGCGGTTGCCTGCGCTCGACCGGCGCTGCCCCGGACGACGACGTCTACCGCCACCCCGTTGGCCGTGTACGCGGTGAAGTCGGGCGCCGTGTCGAGATAGACCGGCGGGGGCCCGCTGACGTAGATCGGTGCGTATCCGCTCCCGTCCTTCGGGAGCTGCGGACCGATTTGGGCGTTTGCCAGACACTCGCGAACGCTCGTCCGGCTGATCAGGGCGGAGCTCCCTCCCCCACCGCAGCCGGCGATCCAGCAAGCCAAACCGATGCAGGCCAGCGCGCCGGCGGGTCGGTTCACGCGAGAAACGTACCGGCGAGAGCGGCCGAAAACCCGAAAAATGGACCGGCGAGGCGACCCCAGGGGGATGAAGGCCGCCTCGCCGGGTTGGCCAACGTCTGGACGCTAAAAATTACGGGTGGCGTTGGCCGGGGGATCCGGATGCAGGCCAAACCCTACGGGCAGGCGTATATCCCGGCATCCGTTCCGATCCACAGTTCCAGTCCGTACAAATCACGGTGCCGATGCCCTCCATCCGGGATTGCCTACGTAAGGTGTCGCGTCCGCCAGAATCACTGGCATGAGCAGCGATCCGACAGCCCTGCCGGGCGTTCTCACCGCCCTGGCGGCCGGCACCGTCTCATTCCTCTCGCCCTGCGTCCTGCCACTCGTCCCGGGTTACCTCTCCGCTGTCACCGGCATCGCGGCGGCGGACCTGGAGAAGGCCGATTGGCGGCGTGTGCTCGTCCCGAGCCTGCTGTTCGTCTCCAGCTTCTCGGTGATCTTCATCCTGCTCGGCCTCGGCGCGACCGGCATCGGCAGCGCCCTGCAGCAGCACCAGCTGCTCCTAAACAAGATCGCGGCCTGGTTGATCATCGCGATGGGCGCCTTCTTCGTGAGCGCCCTCTTCATCCCGCAGCTCAATCGGGAGTGGCACGTCGAGGGACTGTTGGAGCGCGCCGGGACCGGCGGGCCCCTGGTCGCCGGCGCGGCGTTCGGGATCGCCTGGACGCCCTGCATCGGTCCCACCCTGGCGGCGATCCTGAGTGCGGCCGCCGTGTCCGGATCCGCGCTGCACGGGGCGTTCCTGCTCGCTGTCTATTCCGCAGGGCTGGCGATCCCATTCCTGCTCACCTCCCTCGCATTCAGCCGGATGACGACCGCCTTCGCCGTCGTCAAGCGGCACTACCCGGTGATCATGGCGATCGGCGGGGTGATCCTGATCGCGTTCGGCGTCGCGATCCTGACCGGCTGGTTCGACACCTTCAATCGCTGGGCTCAGGATCTGCTCAACAACCTCGGGATCAACTACTCGTCGAACGTCTAGCCGGAGAGGGAACTGGCCAGCCAGCCAGTTCCCTAGACTCCGGACCGCCCATGACAGCCAAGCCCACCACCTGTGTGATCGGCGCCGGAATCAGCGGCCTGACCACCGGCAAGGCATTCTCCGACTGGGGCATGCCCTACACCTGCTTCGAGGCGAGCGACGACATCGGCGGCAACTGGTACTTCGGCAATCCGAACGGCCGGTCCTCGGCATACCAGTCGCTCCACATCGACACCTCCCGCGACGGCGTCTCGTTCCGGGACATGCCGATGGGGCCTGACGAGTACCCGGACTACCCGCACCACACCCAGATCCGCGGCTATCTGCACCGCTACGCGGACGCCTTCTCCCTGCGCGACCGGATTCGCTTCTCCACGCCGGTCGAGCATGCCGAGCGCAAGGCCACCGGCGGCTGGGAGATCCGCCTGGGCGACGGCTCCACCGAGGAGTTCGACTTCCTGGTGGTCGGCAACGGCCACCACTGGGACCCCAGGTTCCCCGACTTCCCCGGGGAGTTCAAAGGCGAGACGATCCACTCCCATCACTACATCGACCCGCAGACGCCGCTCAAGATGGCCGGCAAGCGCGTCCTCGTGGTGGGGATCGGCAACAGCGCGGTGGACATCGTCTCGGAGCTCTCGCGCAAGGGTGTGGCGGACAAGGTCTTCCTGTCCACGCGCAGCGGGGCCTGGGTGATGCCCAAGTACTTCCTGGGCCGGCCGATGGACACCCTCGTGAAGCTCAATCCGCGGCTCCCGCTGAACCTCCAACGCCGGATGGCGCGGATCATGCCTCGCCTCGCCTCGGGTCGGATGGAGGACTTCGGTCTCCCCCACCCCAACCACAATTTCCTGGAGGCGCATCCGACCGTCTCCAGCGAGCTGCTCCTGCGGCTGGGCTCCGGCGACGCCGTGGCAAAGCCCGATGTCCAGGAGCTCCAGGGCGACACGGTGCTCTTCGAGGACGGGACCACCGAGCAGATCGACGTGATCGTCTACGCCACCGGCTACAAGATCACCTTCCCCTTCTTCGACCCCGAGTTCCTCTCGGCCCCCGACAATCGCTTCCCGCTCTACAAGCGAATCTTCAGGCCGGGGATGGACGACCTCGCCTTCGTGGGCTTCGCCCAGACGATCCCGACCCTGTTCCCGTTCGTCGAGCTCCAGTCCAAGGTCGTGGCGCGGTACGCCGGAGGCGACTACGCCCTGCCCTCCCTCACAGAGATGGAGGAGACGATCAAGCGCGACCAGCGGATCCACTCCGGCCACTATGCGGACCGCCCGCGGCACACGATGCAGATCGAGTGGTACACGTACGAACACGACATCTGGACGCGTGAGATTCCCGCCGGACGGGAGCGCGCGGCTCAGGGGCTGGCACCGAAGCTTGCCGGCCGAGTCCTGACGGCGGAGGCCGCAGCCGGTGGGAGGGTGCTCCGAGGCAAAGCCGAGGAGCAACCCGTTTGACGGTGGCTGATGTCTCCTTCCCCAGCCATGGGGAGACCTGCGCCGCCTGGCACCTGACTGGCGAGGGCGATGCGTACTCCGGTGACGGCGGGCGGCCCTGCGTCGTGATGGCGCACGGTTTGGGCGGAACGAAGGATTCCAGCCTCCTCCCCTACGCGGAGGCATTCGCCGAGGCGGGTCTCGATGCTCTGCTCTTCGACTACCGCTGCTTCGGGCAATCGACCGGGGAGCCCCGCCAGCTCGCCTGGCCACCGCGCCACCGCGCCGACTACCGGTCCGCCGTCGAGTTCGCTCGTGGTCTCGACGGCGTCGATCCGGAGCGGATCGTGCTCTGGGGGACCTCATGGTCGGGCGGCCACGTCGTCTACGCAGCGGCCGACGACCCCAGGATTGCGGCCATCATCTGCCAGACCCCTGACCTCGACGGTGTCAGGACGCTGCGCGAGATCTCGCACTACGCCGGCTGGGGCCAGCTCGGCCGGATCACCTGGGAGGGCGCAAGGGATGTGGCCGGCGCGGCTCTGGGGCGGCCGCCGCGCATGATCCCCGTCGTGGCCCCTCCCGGCGAGGTGGCGGGAATGGCCAGCC
>JAWVFG010000204.1:0-16786 GCA_033856335.1 Solirubrobacterales bacterium | reverse complement strand
CGATGATCGCGACGCCGCCGATCACCAGCGGGAAGATCGCGACCTCCCTCGCGTAGTCGCCGTCGGAGCCGGTGAAGGTGAGGACACCGAGCAGCATCACCGCGACCGAGGTGACCGCGTAGGTCTCGAACAGGTCGGCGGCCATGCCGGCGCAGTCGCCGACGTTGTCGCCGACGTTGTCCGCGATCACCGCGGGGTTGCGCGGATCGTCCTCTGGGATCCCAGCCTCGATCTTGCCGACCAGGTCCGCCCCGACGTCGGCGGCCTTGGTGAAGATGCCGCCTCCGAGGCGCGCGAACACCGAGATCAGCGAGCCGCCGAAGCCCAGGCCGACCAGCGCGTCGACGCAGTCCTTGTCGCTCAGGTTGGTGAAGATCAGCAGCGCGCCGAAGTAGCCCGCCACGCCGAGCAGCGCGAGGCCCACCACGAGAAGCCCTGTGACCGATCCGCCCTTGAAGGCGATGTCGAGCGCCGGCGGGATGCCCCCGCGGGCCGCCTCCGCGACTCGAGCATTCGCCCGAACGGAGAGGTTCATGCCGATGAAGCCCGCGGAGCCCGAGAGGACGCCGCCGATCACGAAGCCGATGGCGGTCTGCCCGTTCTGCAGCGGAATCAGCAGGAGCGCGACCACCACACCGACGCCGGCGATGATCATGTACTGGCGCTTGAGGTACGCGCTCGCGCCCTCCTGCACCGCTCCAGAGATCTCCTGCATCAGCTCGTTGCCGGGCGACTTGGCGAGCAGTCGCTGGGTGACCAGCAGGCCGTAGACCACCGCCGCGGCGGCACAGCCAAGCGCGACGACGACTCCGTAATCGGTCAAAAACTTAGTCAAGTGAGGCTCCCGTCAGGTTCGAGTGAAAGCGGCGCGGCAGTCTACCCCGAACGGCGCCTGCTCCGACCCATCACGGGTTGCTCCTTTCGGAGCACCCTCGCATCACCGCCGCCGCCTACTGACCGGACGTCGGGGGCGTCCAGAGTCCCGAGTCGCCCTTTGTCTCCTCGGAAGATCCCTGCTCAGGAGCACTTTCCGTGTCACCCTCGGCAGCCCCCTCTCCGGCGTGCTTGGCGTAGAGCACCTGCAGCTCGGAGAGCGCCTGCCGCAGCTGCGGCTGGGCCTCCGGGCTAACCAGGTCCACCAGCGCCCGGCCGGCGTCGATCCCGACCTTGGCCTGACCCAGGTCGCGCTCGTCGTCCTTGGCGATCCGCCTGGCGGAGAGGTTGAGGATGCTGACCACGCTCTGCAGGACGACGTCCTCGACCCGCACCTTCCGGATCTCTTCCTCGAGCTGCGCCCGCATCTCCGCCTCGCTCGGCTGCTCGCCGCTCGGCTGCTCCTCTTCATCGGCCACTTACGGCTCCCTCCGGTGCGTAGGTTTTCCGGGTCTCCTCGACGGATCGCCGGTAGATCTCCTCGATCGGCGCGCCCTCGGCGAACCGGGCGTAGGCGCGCTGCGCGCCGTTGTGCTGGGGCAGGTCGACGTCAAGCGCGAGGGCCTGCCGGGCCGGCTCGGTCCACGCGATCAGCTCCTCCAGCACCGCGCGGGTGGGGACCACGCGCCGCTCGCGGAAGTCGATCATCTCGCCGTCCATGCCGAAGCGGATCGCGCGCCAGAGGTTCTCCTCTATCTCGCGCTGTCGCAGTGGCTGCGGGGCGCGCCCCTCGTCGATGTCCATCGCCGCCTGAGCGACGCAGGCGGACATCAGGGCCGCGAGGTTCAGCGACTCGTCGCCGCGGGTCTGCGCGTCGCAGATCCGCACCTCGACGGTGCCGAACGAGTGGTGCGGGCGAACGCTCCACCAGAGCTGTGTCGCCTCGACGATGGAGTTGGTCTCGTTCAGCAGGCGGACGAAGTCCGAGTAGGTCGCCCAGTCCCCGAAGGGCTCGTGGACGCCACAGCGCGGGAAGGTCCGGGTGAATATCTCGGTGCGCACGGAATGCAGGCCGGTGTCGCGGTGATCGAGGAATGGGGAGTTCGCCGAGAGGGCGAGCAGTGCCGGCAGCACTTCGCGCATCCGATCGGACACGGCAACCGCGCGATCGGGTCCCCTGATCCCGACGTGCACGTGCAAGCTCCAGGTGTTGTTCCGCTGCGCGACCCACCGCAGGTCCCCCTCCAGCCGCCGGTAGTGCTCGGTCTGGATGATGTGCTGGTCCAGATAGTTGGCCCAGGGATGAGTTCCCATCGCCGCCAGGGCGAGGCCCATCTCGTCGGCGATCCCGAAGAGCCGCTCTCGCCTGGCCCGCTGGCGATCGGCGGCGTCGGCGAAGGTCTCGCCGCGACCCGAGCGGATCTCGATCTCGCTGTCGATCAGCTCGCCCTTGACGGCAGGCGCGAGGAGCTCGTCCCGCAGACACGCCGCCTGCATCTCCTCGAAGCGGTGCTCTAGGTCAAGGACCGCGGGATCGAGGATCGCGAACTCCTCCTCGATCCCGATCGTGAAGTCCGAGGACGACTCGAAGGTCTCTCGAACCTCGTCGAGGTCCAACCCGTCGTGCTGTGGATCCGGATCGGTGGTCACCGGCGGGGCGCTCTGGCCTAGGCCAAATAGAAGTAGAGGGCGTAGAGCAGGTCCACGGCGGGGCTCGATGTGTGCACGGTGACGTCCGGCGGGACCTGCAGCAGGCGCTCGGAGTAGTTGAAGATGATCTTCACGCCCGCCTTGACCAGCCTGTCCGCGACCTCCTGCGCCGCATCGGAGGGCACGGCGAGGACGCCGACGACCACGTCGTCCTCCTCGACGACGGAGTCGATCGCCTCGAAAGAACGGACCTCGAGGCCCCCGACCCGCCGCCCGATCACGGTGGGGTCCACGTCGAACATCGCAACGATCCGGAAACCATGGTCGGCGAAGATGTCCGAGCTGGCAATGGCCTGGCCGAGATTGCCGGCGCCGAAGAGGGCGATGTTGTGCTGGCCGGCGGTCCGGAGGATCTTCCTGATCTCGCGGACCAGCGAGTCGACGTTGTAGCCGACCCCTCGCTTGCCGAACTTGCCGAAGCCCGAGAGGTCCCGGCGGATCTGCGTCGAGTTGATGTGGGTGTAGTCCGAGAGCTCCTGTGAGGAGATCGTGTCCTTCCCCATCTTCCGAGCCTGGGTCAGCACCTGGAGATAGCGCGAGAGCCGCGCGGCGACGCCCAGCGACAGGCGATCCCCGTCCGTCAGCTCCGAGGCATGCTGCTCCGCGGTCCCGGCCGCCCCGTCCTCGATCATGGGGACAAGGTACTGATCATTGCCCGCAACCCGTCTGCGTCGAGCCAGAGCTCGGAGACGATCTCCCCGTTCAGCTCCACCACCGGGATGCGCTCGAGGAAGCGCTTGAGCAGCTCGTCATCGGATTCGATGTCGATCTCCTCGAGCTCGAACGAGAGGCCCTCCGCCTGCAGCCTCGCGAGTCCGGCACGCGCCTCGTCGCAGAGGTGGCAGTCAGGCCGCCCGTACAGAACCAGTCGCCTCATCAGGCGACCGCGCCTCGGTCGGCGCGCCCCATCATCTAGACAGCGAGGCGCGCCGATTCGGCGCTCGCATCGAAGGCGAGGTAGTCGGGATAGGCGATCGGCTCGGTGAAGCGGGCGGCCGAGGCGATCATCGCCGCGTTGTCGGTGCAGAGGGAGATCGGCACCAGCTTCAGGAGCAGGCCGAGCTCATCGCAGAGAGCCTGCGCCCGCTCCCGGAGCTCGGTATTCGCCGCCACGCCTCCGCCGAGCGCAATCGCCGGCCACTCCCCTGACCGGGCGGCGCGCTCGAGCTTTGCCACGAGCTGATCGACGATCGCCCTCTGGTAGGAAGCGGCGAGGTCGGCTCGGCGGCGCTCGGTCTCGGCGCGACCCAGGTCCCGCGCCCGGTAGACGAGCGAGGTCTTCAGGCCGCTGAAGCTGAAGTCGAGGCCGCGCTCGCTCATCGCCACGGGGAACTCGAACGCTTCGGGGTCGCCGTCCTCGGCAGCCCTCTGGATGGCCGGGCCGCCCGGATAGCCGAGACCGAGCAGCCGGGCGCCCTTGTCGAAGGCCTCTCCGGCCGCGTCATCGACGGTCGAGCCGAGGGTCTCGAACGAGGACGGCTCGCGAACACCCGCGAGCAGGGTGTGGCCGCCGCTCGCGACCAGGCAGAGGAAAGAAGGCTCGAGAGGATCGGGGTCCAGGAAGTTGGCGGCGACGTGCCCGTGCAGGTGGTCGACCGGCACCAGCGGCTTGCGGTGGGCGGCGGCGAGCGCCTTGGCGGAGCTCAACCCGACCAGCAGCGCCCCGATCAGGCCGGGGCCCTGGGTGACGGCGACAGCGTCGACCGTAGCGAGCGTGGTGCCCGCCTCCTCGAGAGCGGCGGCAACCACCGCGTTGACCAGCTCGAGATGGTGCCGCGAGGCAACCTCCGGGACCACTCCGCCGTATCGCTCGTGGAACTTGGCCTGGGAGGAGACGACGTTGGAGAGGATTCGCGCCCCGTCGACGACAGCGGCACAGGTGTCGTCACAGGACGTCTCAACACCCAACACAAGCCGGCCTGGCTGCCCCGCTTCGCGTCCGCTGCCGGGCAGAATCAAGCTACGGAGGCGCCCTCGGCGGCCTCGAGCCACATGATCAGTGCGTCCTCGCCGTTGTCGTGGTAGTAGCGGCGACGACGCCCGGCAGAGCGGAACCCGAAGCGTCGGTACATCTCGATGGCCGGGGCGTTGGAGACACGGACCTCGAGCGTGAAGCGGGAGCCCTCCCCCGCCTCCTCGAAGAGCCGCTCGATCAGCTCGGTCGCAACGCCGCGACGGCGGCGCTCGGGATGGACGGCGACGTTCATCAGGTGCCAGACGTCGTCATAGCGGGCGCAGACCAGATAGCCAATCAGCCCGTCGGCGTCCTCGACGGCAAGGCAGATGCCTGATGGCTTGGACAACTCCAGCACGAACATGGCGAGGGACCACGGCGTCGGGAACGACCGGCGCTCGATCGAGATCACCGAGGGCAGATCCCCGTAGCCCAGGCGCCGCAGCGTCAGATCGCCCCGCTCATTTGGCGGGGCGCCCGCGATCTCGGTCAAGCCATTTCTTTGCATCGGGCGGTCTCAGGTACAGCGGTTCGATCTGGTCCGGCGGCGCCTCCGATGCCTCCTCCCCCACTGCACAAACGTCAATCGCCGCAAGGTGGTGGATTGGATCGTCGGGCGGGGCAACCGTGGCGCCGGAGGCCTCCAGTTCTGCGGCGAATCGTAGCGCCCCGTCCCCCGCCGCCAGCGGGGAGCGGTCGAGCTCCCGCAAGCGATCAGCCAGCTGGTCCGGGGGCGCGACGAACGGAGGCCACACCTCGGCGCCGTCCTCGAACAGCGCGGCGAAGGACTCGTCGCGGCGCGCATCGATCATCGGCAGCGCCAGCACTCCCGTGTCCCCCTTGGCGGAGATGCGGCGCCCCAGGGCCGCCAGCGACCCGACCGCGCCGATCGGGAGCCCCCTCGCCTGGGCCAGGGCACGCGCCGTGGCGATCCCGATCCGCAGGCCGGTGAACGACCCCGGTCCGATGCCGACGGCGATCCTCTCGATCCGCTCCCAGCCTCCGGCGGCCTCGACGCTGCGTTCGATCTCCGGCAGGAGGACCTGGGAGTGGCGAGGGCGGCCGTCCGGGCCGGGCTCAACGCGTGACTCATGGACCAGCTCGCCGCCCGCGGTCACTCCCACCACGGCGTCGGGCGTCGCCGTATCCATTCCCAGGACGACCATCACTAGAGTGCAGCGGGAAGGGGTTCGGCGTCCATCGACCTCGGGATAAGGAGAGACACCATGTCCGAGCAGTCCAGCAGGTTCCGCGGTGGTGCGGCCGCGGCGGCACTCGCGATCGTCGCCGTCGGCGTGGCGGGTTGTGGCAGCGACAACAACAGCGCCAGCGTCAGCAACGCGATCAACAGCGTCAATTCACAGGCCCAGAGCGTGGTGAGCCAGGCGTCGACGGCAATCACCCATGCGCAGCAGCAGGCGCAGAGCGTCCAGAGCCAGATCCAGAGCGTGCAGAGCCAGGCCCAGCAGAACCAGAACCAGAACCAGAATCAGAGCCAGAACGGCGGCACCGGCAACTACGGCTATTAGCTGTGTCGACCGGGTCCCGGAGAATTCCTGGAGTTGAGCGACGCACCTTCGCCCTGGGCGCGACCTTGGCGGCCCTGGCCGTCGCCGCGAGCGGCTGCGGGCAAGGCCTGAAGAACGCGGTCGACACTGCCAGATCGCTGCAGAGCCAGGGCTCGAACGCCGTCACCCAAGCCCAACAGCAGATGCAGAGCGTTCAGAACGAGCTGCAGCAGCAGGCGACCCAGAATCAGAATGGCGGCGGCAACTACGGTTACTAGCCACCGGTCCGGGCCATCGACTCACTGACCCGCCTTGAATGAGACGAGCTGCGTCTCCTCGCCCTGACCCGGCGGCGCTCCGGCGACCTGCTGCTCCTTGACTGTGCCGATGCCCTGGACGTAGTACTTGTGATCCACGACCCCGGGCTCCAGCGGCGTCTTCTCCTCGGTCAGCATCGCGTTCTGGGATGAGACGGCGGGCGTGGTGACGCTCGTCGCCATGTCCACGATCCGGAAGCGATCCTCAGCCTGACCCTTGAAGGACTCCTGCTGGCCTGAATAACCGACCCGCGGATGCGCGGGCATGAAGATGCCGCCCTTTGCTCCGTCACGCCCGTTCAGGAACGAGCCCTCGGTGCTGGTCACCATTCCATTCGCGTCCAGCTCAGCCGTTGCCTCGCCCAGGTACCAGACGGTGCCGCGCTTGTCCTGGGCGTACCAGTCGGTGGTGCGCTCGGCCAGGACGCCGTTAAGGAAAAGCCTGTCGGCGATCACCGCCGCCCGAATCCCGGTGATCGTCCTGATCCTTCGCGTCACCGTCATCACATCGCGCGCCTGCTTTCCATCCTTCTGGCCGTCGTAGACGTACTCGGAGCCCCGCGCCAGCGGGAACCATCGGTTGGTGATCCGATTCGAGCCGTGGCCGAAGTGGGACGCCTTGGGAGCCTGCACGCGCTGACCCGCAATCGCCGCCTCGGTTGAAGCGCCGGCGGCCACCGTCGTCGCCACTGCGAGGGTCGCCATCGCGCCAATCGTCCTTACAGGTATCGCCGTCATCGTGCCTCCTCTGGGATTCGACCAATCGAGGGCCACGCTACGAAGGCCGGATGAACCGACCATGACGAGAGGATGACCCGACGATGAAAGCCGCGCAGCACTAGTACGCGATCTCGCGCTCGTCTCCGCCCGCATGGCGAATCTCGACGCGCCGCGTGACCCGCTCCAGCCACGGCTCGGCGGCGGCGGGCCACTCGATGAAGGCGACCGATTCGGGGGTCACGTAGTCCTCGAGCAGCGCCGGGTCCTCCTGGCCCAGCTCGGCGAGTCGGTAGAGGTCCAGGTGGGAGACGGGCACCCTGCCCGCGTAGGTATGACCGATCGTGAAGGTCGGGGAGGTGACCGGCTCGCTCACGCCGAGCGCCCTGCTGGCACCCCGGATCAGCGTCGTCTTGCCCGCCCCGAGATCCCCGCTGACCAGAACGACGTCGCCGGGCCCAAGCTCGGCGGCCAGGCGCTCGCCGACCGCCTCGGTCTCCGCCGCGCTTCGGCTTCGCTCGGTCATCGGCCGAGCCCGGATCGCTGGGCCGCAGCGACGAATCGGCACATCATCTCCACCGCCTGTGCATCGTCGAGTCCCTGCTCGCGGACCAGAGACCGCCAAGTGGTGAAAGCAAGCGCATGCCCGATCGCGGCCTTGACTTGCCCGCGGGTGCGACCGCGCGCCCGCCTGCCGGCAATCAGCGTGTCGCGGGCGGCGCCCATGTAGGTGCGGAAGCCACGGAAGGTCTGCTTGACGATGGGATTGGTGGGCTCGTCGCGCAGAAGGTTCTCCATCATGGGAGCCGTGCGCCCGTAGTACGCGTAGAGCTCCGTCAGCGCCGTCCTCTGCCGTTCATCCGGGTCTTCGACTGCCCCCCAGGCGCTGAGGTCCGGGACCGGGTTGGCCGCCGCCCAATGCGCGCTGCACGCTTGGAACAGGGCGCCTTCATCCGGGAAGTGGCGATAGAGGGTGGACCGGCGCACGGCGGCGCGCTCGGCGACCGCGCTTATGGAAGTGCGTGACGGGCCAAGGGTCCCATGCAACTCGACCGCGCTCTCGGTGATTCGCAGGCGGGTCTGCGCCTCGAGCTCGGCGCGGCGCTTCTTCCGGTAGGGGCGCTTTTGGTCGGACATCGGTGTCCACTGAAGCTTGACACATCCAACTGACTCCTATAAAGATTGGCAGGACAAGGCTGTCCACTCAAAGGAGCAAGGCGATGGAGACGACTTCGGCGAAGGTTGTTGGGCCCAGGGACGGGAAGCAGGGATTCCTCGGGAGCATCGGTGTGAGGTTCATGATCGACGGCGAGGAAGCGGAGGGCGGGTTCTCGCTAGTGGAGCACCCGATGTCTCCACGGGCACTGGCGGCGCCCCTTCACCGGCACAATCGCGAGGACGAGTACAGCTATGTACTGGAGGGAAGGGTCGGAGCACTTCTCGGCGACGAGGTGCTCATCGGCAGCCCCGGCGACTTGATCTTCAAGCCTCGCGGGCAGTGGCACACGTTCTGGAACGCAGGCGACGGGCCCGCGCGGATCCTGGAGATCATTTCCCCCGCAGGCTTCGAGAGGTTCTTCGCTGAGCTCGTTGACCTCGGCGGCGTCACGCAGGCGGAACCGCAGGTGCTGGCCGACCTCTGTGCCCGTTATCAGCTCGAGATGGACCCGGAGAGCGTGCCCGGGCTCGTCGAGCGCTTTGATCTGGTGTTCCCGGGCGAGCCGATCTAGTCAACACCAGCCCTGGCCTCCGCTCCGGCTCAGCCGCCGAACAGGCCCATCTGGTCCGGCTCTGGCTCTCGCTCCGGCACAAGGGGTTCTGGTTCCGGCAGCGGCTGCGCCAGCAGGTCCGGGATCTGGCGGAAGTCCTCTCGGAGCTGCTCCGCGACCCGCGGCGTGCGTAGACCCGCTGCCGGATGGAATAGCGGCAGCAGGAAGAGATGGCGCCCGCCGATCAGGTGCTCCTGCGGCGCCCCACGGACCTTGGTGATGCCGGTCTGGTTGGCGGTGAGCAGCTTCGTGGAGAAGTTGCCAAGGGTGCAGATCACGCGCGGCTGGATCAGCTCGACCTGCTGCTCGAGGTAGGGCCGGCATGAGTCGATCTCCTCCGGCTGCGGGTCCCGATTGCCGGGAGGCCGGCATTTGAGGACATTCGCGATGAAGGCGTCCTCCCTCTTCATCCCGATTCCCTCGAGCAGCTCGCTCAGGAAGCCGCCCGCGCGCCCGACGAAGGGCAGGCCCTGGCGATCCTCCTCGGCGCCCGGTGCCTCGCCCACGAACATCAGGTCCGCGTCGGCGTTCCCGGACCCGAAGACGACCCGGTTGCGCGTCGCGGAGAGTGGGCAGCGCTCGCAGACCGAGGCCTCGTTGTAGACCTCGACCAGCGCTTGGCGCCGGGACTCGGCGTCGCTCACGAGCTTCCTCCGCTTCGCTTCGCGGCGGCGCGCTTTTCCGCCGCGCGCTGCTGCTTGAAGCGCTCCTTGGCGCCGCCGCGGTCGGTCCCGCGCTTGTCCTCGAGCCGGCGGCGCTGGTTCGGGGTCATCTGACGATGCAGTGGCGCGTAGGAGCTGGAGACGAGCCGTTCGACCTTGGCCGACCCGCATTCCGGACAGACGACGTCGGCGGCATCCAGGCCGACGTGCGACCCGACCAGCTCCTCGAAGCGGTGGCCGCACGACTGACAGTCGAACTCGTAGATCGGCACCGGGTTGATGGTAGTTCGGTGGGACGACCACTCGGGCCGCCTCGGGGACCGCAAATTGGGCCGATTCGGCTGATCTGAGACTGGCTGGTTGGCCAGTGCCGCTCTCTATACTTCGCCGCGGGCCGCGACTCGAAAAAGCGCGGACCCGATCAACTTCAAGCACCCAACTCAACCTCGTCCACCAAAGACAGCCGTCTGGTATCTCCAATGCGGGAACTGGAACGGGATTCCCTCCCATCCCCCCTGAGCGCCGGTTCGCCGGTCGTCGTCGGCCGTGGCCGAGTGAGCCACTCCGCTTCCCGCGCGCCCTCGACGCCCAACCGAGTATGAAGATCGTCCGCACGAAGAGGGAGCTCCGCGAAGCCCTGGCCGAGCCGCGCCGCCGCGGAAAGCGGATAGGCCTGGTGCCGACGATGGGGTACTTCCACGATGGCCACCTCTCGCTCATGCGCCAAGCCCGTGAGGACTGCGGGATCGTCGTGGTCAGCCTGTTCGTCAACCCGACCCAGTTCGGCCCGAGCGAGGACCTCGACTCCTATCCGCGCGACGAGGATCGCGACGCCGAGCTGGCCGCGCTGCAGGGCGTCGATCTGCTCTGGATGCCGGACGCCGAGCAGATGTACCCCGAGGGATTCGCCACCTCGATCGAGGTCGCCAACACGCTGACCGGGGTACTCGAGGGCGACCCGGAGCATCGTGGCCCCTCCCACTTTCGCGGCGTCACCACCATCGTCGCCAAGCTCTTCAACGCAGTCCAGCCCGACGTCGCCTACTTCGGGCGCAAGGACGCCCAGCAGGCCCTCGTGATCGAGCGGATGACGCGGGACCTTGACTTCCCGATCGAGGTCGCCGTGCTGCCGACCGTCCGGGAAGAGGACGGGCTGGCCCTGAGCTCACGCAACGCCTACCTGACCGCGGACCAGCGTGAGCGGGCGGCCGCCATCTCCCGCGCCCTGAGCGCCGCCGAGCGGACCGCGCGCGCCGGCGAGACCTCCACCGCGGCACTGGTGGAGACGGCGAGGGACGAGCTTCGCAGTGCCGGCATCGAGCCGGAGTACGTGGAGGCGCGCGCCGCGGACGATCTCACCCCGATCGCCAGGCTGAACGGACGGCCGGTGCTGATCGCGGTCGCGGCCCGTGTCGGCGAGGCCCGCCTCATCGACAACGTCTTGATCACTCCGAACAAGGAGGCCTGATGCAGCGTCAGATGCTCAAGTCGAAGATCCACCGCGCGACGATCACGGACTGTGACGTCGACTACGTCGGCAGCATCACCCTCGATCCCGAGCTGATGCGGCAGGCGGACCTGCTGGTCAACGAGCAGGTGCACGTCTGGGACATCGAGAACGGTGCCCGCTTCGTCACCTATGCGATCGAGGGCGAGCAGGGCTCCGGGACGGTGCAGGTGAACGGCGCCGCCGCCCGCCTCGTCCGGACCGGCGACAAGGTGATTGTCGCCAGCTTCGGCGCCTTCGACGAGAAGGACCTCGAGCGCTACTCGCCGGTCGTCGTCCACGTCGACGACGACAACGCGGTGACCGCCGTGGACAGCGATCCCTCCGTCCTGCTGGCGGACAACTCGGACCAGGGAGCGCGGCTGTGAGCCCCCAGCCAACCGGCAAGCCCTCACCCGGGGACCGTCCAGAGATGACGCTGCCGCGGGTCGCCGACATGAAGCGCGCCGGCGAGCCGATCGTGATGGTCACGGCCTATGACTTCCCCTCGGCGCAGATCGTCGACGAGGCAGGCGTCGACATCGTGCTGGTCGGCGACACGGCCGCGATGGTCGTGCTCGGATACGACGCCACCGCCCCCGTGGGGATGGAGGAGATGCTGATGATGGCGAGCGCCGTCCGGCGCGGCCTCGAGCGCCCGCTCCTGATCGGCGACCTTCCGTTCGGCTCCTACGAGAGCTCCAACGAGCAGGCGATCGAGAACGCCCAGCGCTTCGTCAAGGAGGCTGGGTGCGATGCCGTCAAGCTCGAGCGTGGGGGCGCGTCGGTCGACCGCGCCCGGGCGATCGTCCGCTCGGGGATCCCGGTGATGGGCCATGTCGGGCTCACGCCTCAGACCGCGACCGCACTCGGTGGCTTCAAGGCTCAGGGCCGCACGGCCGAGACGGCGGCGAAGCTGACCGAGGAGGCCCTGGCTCTGCAGTCGGTCGGCTGCTTCGCGATGGTCTTCGAGGCGATCCCGTCGGCCGTCACGGAGGCCCTGATGCCGAAGCTGGAGATCCCGGTGATCGGGATCGGGGCCGGCCCCGCCACGGACGGTCAGGTGCTGGTCCTGCACGACCTGCTCGGCGTCTACGCCGGCCGCAAGCCGAAGTTCGTGAAGCGCTTTGCGGACGTCCGCGGAGAGTCGCTGAAGGGCGTCCGCGCCTACACCAAGGAGGTCCGTGCCGGCACCTTCCCGAACGAGGACCAGCACACCTACTCGATCCCGCAGGAGGAGCTCGAGGAGTTCGCGCGCGACCTCGAGCAGGAAAGCCTGGTCGGCACCGAAACCCCCTGGGACTGGTAGTCAGATCCCGAGGAGCTGCTTCTTCTTCGCGTCGAAGTCGTCGGCGGTGATCACGCCCTCGTCCCGGAGCTTGGCGAGCTTCTCGAGCTCGGCGGTGTAGTCGGCCCCGGCTGCCGCCGCTGCTGGCGCCGGCGCCGCCTGCTGCTCGGGGGGCTGGTCCTCGGCGGCCCACCTCTGCTGCTGGCGGTGCTGGACCCTGCCCGCCACTCCGGCGGCCACGCCGACACGTGCCGCCCCGCGGAGGAGGCCCGGTCCTTGTCGTAATAGCGGCATCTTCAGTCCTCCTTCGTTGTCAGGCGTTCGCCTGGGCCCACTCGCGCGCCGCGACGACAACCTCGTGCGGGATGCGGTCGTAGTCGTAGAGCTCGCCGCCCGCATTACGAATGGCGCCGGTCACGCCCTTCGCCCAGACGTTCTCCCAAGCCAGAACGGCGGCTGAGGACCCAGGGTCGAGCGTCTCCGCGACTGCCATCAGATCCTCCTCGTTGAACAACCCGCTCGGTTCCCCCCCGAGCTTCTCCAGGGCGCTCTGCACGTCGGGGTCAAGATCACTGAGCTCAAACGCGACCAGGTCGCCCTTCTCATCCTTGCCCGCAAACGCGATGTCGATGATCCGGATCGTGCCCGCGTCTACGAGGTCCCCCAGCGCGGGTGCAATGTCGCCCTTGAACTGGCTTCCCGGGAACCCCACGACGATGTACTCGACGGGACCGATCTCAGCTGCGTCAGCCATCACCACCTCGATAAGTCGTTGTGGCGTCCGGAAACTCCCGTGCCGCCTGGCGGCGCAGGATCTCGACGCCCACCACGGCCAGCGCAGCGAGAACCAGGACGACGAGCACCTGACCGATGTTGTTGATCGTCGGAAGGAGCGTCAGCCAGAGCAGGAAGATGAAGGCCAGGACCGCATAGACGACAACCGGCTGCTCGCGGAGGTATGGCGCCAGGAAGCGCCGCACGGCGACCTCATGCCGGCCAGGCCCTGCCAGGAGCCCCCCGCCGATGAATCCCAGCCCGATCACGAGCACGAACAGCGCCCGCTCGCGCAGTCCGGCGGAAATTATGTTGAAGACGGCGGTGACGGCCGGCTTGACCGCATCTGAGCTCGCCACCGAATCGGTGATCGCGCTGCCGAGCAGGCGCCTGGTCAGCAGGACTAGCAGCGTGGCACCCAGGATCCCGCCGCCTGCTGCGATCAGTGCCTCCCGCCGCCAGCCCTTCGCCAGATAGATGGCCGCCAGGAACAGCACCAGCGCCAGCACCGGCAGCACGAAACCGAGATTGCGTAGCGCCTTCACGAGGTCCTGTAGACCGCTCAGCCCACTGGACTTCATCACGACGAGCTCGCCAGGGTGCTGAACCGCCTGACGGTTGAGCAGGGTGGTGACGCGCGTCTGGAGCGAGGCGAGCGTGGGGTCGAGCTTGAGGATGTTCGCCTGGCTCGGATCCTTCAGTACCAGGGCGGCTTGTCCCTGCACTGCGGCCGAGCGCTTGTCGAGCTTGGCCAGGCGGCCCTGGAGGTCGGACAACCGACCCTGGAGCTGGGCGGGAGCCTTCGGCTGGATGCCCGCGATCTTCTGCTCGAGGCTCGCGACTGTCGTGTGGAGCTGGGCGGCATCCGTTTCGAGAGTCGTGAGGTTCTGTCGCGCCTGCGGGGTGAGCGTTCCCGCCTGTGCCTGGGAGAGAGTTGAACGCGTGGACTCGATCTTGCTCTGGATCGTGGTCAGGCGCTGCTTCAGCTCCGTCGAGTACTGCTGGATGAAGCCCTGGATCTGGGAGATCGCCGAGGGGTCAACGCCCAGGCGACTGGCGAGGTCGGCGACGAAGCTCCCATATTCGAGGGTGACGTCGCCCCCCTGCGTCGAGACGAACTGGCCTTTGTTCTCAATCAGGCTGACGAATCGCTGCTGCGCCCCGTTGATTGCGGTAGCGATAAGAGACTGAACCTGGGGTGAGGCGAGCGCCGTCTCCGCGACGTTGGTGGCGAGCTGTCTGGTCGCCGCCGTGACCGGAGCGGCGAGCGGCGCGGCTGGGGGCGGCAGCCTCTGCTCGATCTGGGCCTGCACGTCGACGTTGGCGTAGAGCTGGTCGACCGCGAAGATGCTGAGCTGCTGCTGGACGTCCTTGTTCTGGAGGATCTTTTCGGTGCTGTTGGAGAATTCGCCGCTGTTGAGGACCTGGGTCTGGACCCAGTTCGCGATCATCGAGACGACCAGCACGATCGACGCGACCACGACGAGCGCCCACACGAGCTTGCGGTGGCGATGCTTCGACTTTTGCGCCGCGCGATCCTCCGGGCGCTGGCTCCCGGCGAGCTTGGGCGTGGGTGCCGAGGCAGGCTGGGTGGGCGTGTCGTTCACTGGACTCGAACCTGCATCAGCGCCGAGTCTCTCACGAATTCGATACGCCGCCTCGCCCGATTCGGGTGAAACCGATCCTCGTTCGCTAGCGTGAGCGCGTGGCCGTGCACAGGGGGGAGCTGAGCTACTCGACGCAGGGGGACCTCGACGTCATTGACATCACCGCCGACGTCCAGCGGATCGTGGCCGCCGGACCCCTGGCGGATGGCCTCGTCACCGCCTTCGTCCGGGGGTCCACCGCCGCGATCACGACGATGGAGTTCGAGCCCGGCGGCGTCGCGGACCTGCGGGCGCTCCTCGACCGCCTCGTCCCCGCCGAGGGCGACTACGAGCACAACCGGCTCAACTACGACACCAACTCCCACGCCCACCAGCGGGCCTCGCTGATCGGCGCCTCGGACCAGGCACCGCTCGCCGGTGGCAGCCTGGCGCTCGGGACGTGGCAGCAACTGGTACTGATCGACTTCGACGATCGGCCGCGCAACCGGACGGTGATCGTTCAGGTCGTCTCCTGAGCGGCTGGCGCGTCAGGCGCCCGCGGGGTCAGTCGGACTTGAATTCGATCTCGCGGATCGCCTTTGCGGGTGCGCCTGCGGCGATCACGCCCGCCGGGAGATCGCGAGTGATCACCGAGTTGGCGCCGATCACGCAGCGTTCCCCGATCTCGACGCCGCCTGTGACCACGCACCCGACGCCGAACCAGCAGTTCGAGCCGATCCGCACCGGCCCCTGCGGCTCGAAGCCCTGCCAGGTGATCGGCTTGGTCCGGTCGTCGTAGCGGTGATGGGAGTCGCCGACAAAGCAGTTGTTGGCGAACATGACGTGGTCGCCGATCTCAATCAGCTCCAGCGCCGCGAGCATCGTGTTTCGGTTGAGAAAGCAGCCCTCGCCGATCCGGACCCGTGCGTCACCCGAGAGGGTCAGCCAGCAGCCCGGCTCGAGCAGCGTCCCCTCCCCGATCTCCAGATGGCCGGAGTCGAGCGCCTCCAGCACCTCGCCCTCGACCGGATATCGGATGAAGAAGCCGCCCTCGGCCGCGTGCCGGTCAAGTCTCCGCCGGCGGCGCCGGCGGTGGTTGCGCTCGTACCAGCGCCGCTTCACCCACCAGGTGCGCCATTGCGCGAGCGACGCCACCAGGAGAGCTTCGCAAAAGCGCCGGTTGCCGCCGGTTATGGTCTCCACCGTGAGCCCCGACTCGAAGCAGGCGCCGCGCGGCGGGATCGATCTCGGCGGGACCAAGATCCAGACCGTCGTGGTGGATGCCGGCAACAAGGTCCTCGGCGAGTCTCGGCGGCCCACCCCGGAAACAGGTGGGCCGGAGGACGTCGCCCGCGAGATGTCGGAGGCGCTGGCCGAAGCTGCCGCACAGACCAAGCTGAAGACGAGTGATCTGAGCGGTGTCGGAGTGGGCTCGCCCGGCGACGCCGACGAGAACACGGGCGTCGTTTCCGACGCCCGCAACCTGCCGGGCTGGAAGGGCCCCTTTCCCCTGGGAGAGCGTCTCTCCAAGCAGTTCGGGGTTCCGGTTCGGATCGGCAACGACGTCTCGGTTGCCGTCCAGGGCGAATTCGAGCTCGGCGCCGGCAAGCCGTTCAAGACCGTGCTTGGCGTCTGGTGGGGAACCGGCGTCGGTGGGGGCCTGATCCTGGATGGCAAGCAGTGGCTCGGGCGCGGTGCCGCCGGCGAGATCGGGCACGTCGTCGTCAAGCGAGGAGGCGCGCGCTGCACATGTGGGCGCAAGGGCTGTATGGAGGCCTACGCCGGCCGGATGGCGATGGAGATCAAGGCGCGCAAGGAGGCCGAGCGCGGAGCGAAGACCGACCTCTTCCGGATCATGGAAGAGCAAGGGCGCGACCGGCTCACCAGCGGCGTCTGGGAGCGTGCGCTCAAACACGGCGATGACCTGGCCACGACGCTGATCGACCGGGCGGTGAAGGCGCTCGGCGTCGGAATCGCCTCGGCGGTCAACCTGATCGATCCGGAGGCGGTGATCATCGGCGGCGGCCTCGGGGTGCGCTTCGGCGACAAGTACGTCCGCCGGATCGCGACACGCATGCATCCGCATCTCTTCGTCGACGATCGCCCGCCACAGATGCACCTTGCCGCGCTGGGAGACCTCGG
>JAWVFG010000203.1:0-5161 GCA_033856335.1 Solirubrobacterales bacterium | reverse complement strand
CCCGGCTCCGGCCCTCGTCGGTGCGATGGAAGCGATCGAAGATCCGCCCGAGCTGGTCCGGCTCTATTCCCGTGCCGTCGTCGGTGACGACGAAGATCGCGGCGCCGTTCTCCGACCCGATCGAGATGTCGATGTGCCCCTCGGCCGAGGTGTGCCGGACGGCGTTGGCAACCAGGTTGCGCAACACCTGGGCGAGCCGGTCCGGATCGGCCTCCAGGTCTCCGTGCACGCTCGTCTCCACGCTGTAGTGGCGCGGCCCGAGCAGCGGCAGGTCGCGGCGCAGGTCCTCGACGAAGTCGTCGATCGGCACCCGCCTGCGCTGCACCAGCCCTCCGCGCTCCGCCTTGGCCAGGGTGAGCATGTCGTCGGTGAGGCGCTCCATGCGACGCACCTCTCGCATCAGCTCGTCGGCCTCCGCATTGACGGCCGCGCGATCGCCGACGTGGTCCGCGAGTTGCTCGATCCGCCCGCGCAGCACGGTGAGCGGGCTGCGGAGCTCGTGTGAGGCGTCGGAGACGAAGTCCCGCTGGAGTCGGAAGCCCTCCTCGAGGCGATCCATCATGTGGTTGAAGGAGTCCGCGAGGACACCGACCTCGTCCGTGCCGCTGTAGTCGATCCGGTGGGAGAGCTCACCGGAGTCGACCGCCGAGGCGACGGCGGCCATCCGGCGCAGCGGCCTCGAGATCAGGTTCGCGAGCCAGATCGCGATGGCCACCGAGAGCAGCAGCGCGCCCAAGCCGACCGCGATGAACCTGTTTCGCAGCGATGCCAGGGCCTGGTCCACCGAGGTGAGCGGATCCGCCACGCGGAAGGTGCCGATCCTCGTCGCCCCGACGACCACCGGCTCGGTGAGGACCCGGAGCTTGCCCGTCTCGTCCGTGGAGACCGTGGTCAACCCGTCGCCGGCGGTGACGATCCCGCCTGCCCCGGCCTCACCGCTTTCACTGTTGCCGCTCTGGGACTCGGCGAGCTCCTCGTCGACGATCCGGTGCTGGTTCGTGACCGGGGTCAGACCGCCCTCCGGGGTGATCACGTAGATGCGCGCCTCGGGGTGGTAGCGCTGTCCGGCGAGGAAGCGCTCGCTCGCCCGCTGCAACCTGGCGGGATCGCGAACCTCACCCTTGCTCAGCACGCGCTGCTGGAACTCCGCGTACTGCTCACTCAGCTCCCGGTCGATCCTGCTGCGGAGGTTGGCCGCCGTCGTCTCGTGGAGGGCGAAGAAGCTCGCCGCCACCGCGGCCATGCTCACCGCGGAGATCGCGAGGACCAGCCGGAGCCGGATCCCTCGCGGGATCCATCTACGCATCGGAGCTCACCAGCCGGTAGCCGGCCGAGCGCACCGTCTGGATCGGCGCGTCACCCTCCGCGTCGGCCAGCTTCCGGCGCAGATAGCCGATGTAGACGTCGAGGACGTTGGTCCCCGGGTCATAGTCGTAGCCCCAGACCGCGTTCAGGATCTGCGCGCGCGATAGGACCTGGTCGGGGTGTCGCATCAGGTACGCGAGCAGCTCGAACTCCCGTGCCGTCAACTTGACGCCCTCGCCGGCGCGATTCACCTCGCGGCTGCGGAAGTCGAGGTTGATCCGCCCGACCTCGAGCGAGGTCCCGCTGGCCTGGCCGGGCTGCCGCAGGTGCGCCCTGACTCTCGCCAGCAGCTCGGCGAAGGCGAACGGCTTGGTGAGGTAGTCGCTGGCACCGAGGTCGAGGCCGGTGACGACGTCGTCGGTCTCGGCCAGCGCCGTCAGCATGATCACCGGCAGCGCGTCATCGCGTTCCCTGATTCCCTTGACCACCTCCAGCCCACTGAGCTTGGGGAGGAGGACGTCGAGGACGACCAGCGCATAGTCGCCCGTCCCGGCCAGGGTCAGGCCCTCCTCGCCGTCGTACGCGCAGGTGACCGAGTAGCCCTCGGCCTCGAGCCCGCGCTGCACGAACTCGGCGATCGGGCGCTCGTCCTCCACGATCAGGATCCGCATCGGGGCAATGCTAGGCGGGCGTCCCGTAACCGCCGCAAAGTTCTAAGAGAACTCTCATCGGCCGCTTACGGCGTGTTCATGGCTCAGGACGACTATTCACGAGTGATCTCGGCCCCGGACACGTCGTCGTTCCTCGAGGACGACCGCCGCTTCAAGCTCTTCGGCTCGCACGTGCGCGTGCTGATCGGGGAGCCGGTGCGTCCCGGGCTGCCCTCGCCGGAGGCGATGGGCATCCAGATCGAGTTCTTTCTGCGGCTTCTGCATCGCAAGCTCAGCCGGTTCGATCAGGGCAGCGAGCTCTGCGCCCTGAACGCCGAGGCGGGTAACGCCTGTTCGGTGAGCCCGACCCTTGCGGTCGCCATCGGCGCCGGGCTCTGGGCCGCGCGGCGCTCGGATGGCCTCGTGGACCCGACCCTGGTCAGCGAGCTCGAGGATGCGGGGTATGCGACCTCGCGCGCCGATCTTGCCCCGGCGGGCATCGGTGAGGCGCTCGCCGTCGCTCCCGAGCGCAACCCGGCTTCCCCGCGGGCGGGCTCCCGCTGGCGGGACATCAGCGTGGACGCCGTCGCCGGAATCGTGAGCAGGCCCCCGGGCATCCGTCTGGACACGGGCGGCAGCGGCAAGGGGCTCGCCGCCGACCTGGCCTCCGACCGGCTCGCCGGCTACTCGACCTTCGTCGTCGATGCCGGGGGCGATCTGCGCATCGGCGGGGATCGGCCCCTCGAGCGCCAGGTCCGCATCGATCATCCGCTGGAGCAGGCGCCGGCTCACGAGTTCATGCTCGACCGCGGCGCCGTGGCGACCAGCGGCATCAAGACCCGCCTCTGGCAGACCGAGACGGGTTACGCCCACCATCTCCTCGATCCGTCGACGGGCGACCCCGCCTGGACCGGCGTGATCCAGGCGAGTTCCCTGGGCTCAACGGCCCTGGAGGCGGAGACGCTCGCGAAGATGGCCTTCCTGTCCGGCCCGGAGCGCGCTCGGGAGATCCTCGACTCGCACGGCGGGCTGATCGTCCTCGACGACGGCACGGTCGAGCTCTGCGGCTCCCTGGCCGAGACGCCGAGCGATCAGCACGAGGTGGTGATGGCGGCGTGAACAACTACACCGATATCGGCCAACACATCTTCTGGATCGCCAGCCGCGCCTTCGGCGTAGTCGCCCTTGTGCTCGTCGCCGTCTCCGTCGGCATGGGCCTGGCGATGGCGATGCGCTCCGCGAAGGGTCCAGGCGCGATGGCGAAGCTGAAGCAGGCTCACGAGGCGACCGCTCTGACGGCGCTGATCTTCATCGCGGCGCATGGCCTCGCCCTGCTCGGCGACTCCTACCTGCGACCCGGCCTGGCCGGAATCGCGATCCCGTTCGTGATGTCGCACGCCCAGTTCTGGACGGGCCTGGGAGTCATCGGCGGATGGGCGGCAGCGCTGCTCGGCCTGACCTTCTATGTGCGGCGCTGGATCGGCCCCAAGCTCTGGCGCCAGATGCACCGTTGGACCCTGGCCGTCTACGCACTCGCTGTGGTGCACACGCTCGGCGCCGGCACCGACGCCCATTCCTTCTGGCTGCTCGTGATCGTGATCGCCACCGTTGCGCCGCTCGCGGTGATGGCGGCCATCCGCCTCCTGCCGAGCGATGAGCCCGAACAACGGGGCCGGCCGCGACGCCGGATCCCACTCCCGTCCGAGCCGCTGCCCCAGGCCGGCCAAGCGAACCGATACGAGCCGGCACGATGAGCCGCGATCCCCGGTATCCCGATCGCGTCCCGCGGCGGTACGCCGAGCGTCCCCGGTCCGCACGGGACGCGCGCGCCGACCGGGCGCGGCGGTACTCGACGAACGGGCCCGTTCAGTCGACCAGGGCGCTGACCGCCAAGCTCGCGCTGCTCGCCATCGTCGGGACGATCCTCATCGGAGGCCTGATCGCGGCCCAGCTGGCGGCCGGCAACGACCCGGCGCTCGGCCCGAAGGCCGCCAAGCTCGCCAAGAAGACCTCCGCCAACTCCACGACCACCGGCTCCTCGACGGGCTCCTCGTCGAGCAGCTCCGCGACCGATCCCTACGCGCAGCAGTACGGCAACGGCTATTCCTCCGGCTCGAGCGGCTATTCCTCCGGCTCGAGCGGCTACTCGTCCGGCTCGGGCTATTCGACCCAGCAGGCCTCGCCGCCGCCGGTCACCAGCAGCACCTCCTAGCGACGGCCCCGGAAGCGGCTGGGTGGGGTCGGTGCGCGACAATCGGCAGCATGATCGATGAGCTGGTCGACCAGATCGAGGAACGCTTCGCGGAGCTGGAGCGCCAGATGTCCGACCCGGAGCTGCATGCAGACCGGGAGCGCGCCGCCGAGGTCGGGCGCGAGTACCGCGAGCTGCAGGCGGCTCACGAGCTGGCTCGGGAGTGGCTCAAGCTGAAAGACGACCTCGAGGGCGCCCGGGAGCTGCTCGTCGAAGATGGCGACGATCCTGATCTAAAGAGGGTTCTCGTGGAAGCGCCGTCCCGGCTGGAGGAGCTCGCCGAGCAGATCCGCCTGGCGATGGTCGAGCGGGACCCGAACGACGACAAGAACGTGATCGTCGAGATCAGGGCGGGGACCGGGGGGGACGAGGCCGCCCTGTTCGCGGGGGACCTCTTCAAGATGCTGACGCGCTATGCGGAGCGCCGCGGCTATTCGGTCGAGACCCTGTCCCAGTCGCCCGCGGAGGTCGGAGGATTCAAGGAGGTCACCTTCGCGATCAAGGGGGATGGGGCCTACTCGGTCTTCAAGTACGAGGGTGGCACCCATCGCGTCCAGCGGGTCCCCAAGACCGAGTCCCAGGGGCGCATCCACACCTCGACCGCGACCGTGGCCGTTCTCCCCGAGGCAGAGGAGGTCGACGTCCAGGTGGATCCCAACGACCTCCAGGTCGACGTCTATCGCTCCTCCGGGCCGGGTGGGCAGTCGGTCAACACCACCGACTCGGCCGTTCGCATCACCCACAAGCCGACCGGCCTCGTGGTGTCCATGCAGGACGAGAAGTCTCAGCTGCAGAACCGGGAGAAGGCGATGCGGGTGCTGCGAGCCCGCCTGCTCGAGCGCGAGATCGCCGAGCAGCAGGCCAAGATCGCCTCGGAGCGCCGCGCCCAGGTCGGGTCGGGCGAGCGCTCGGAGAAGATCCGCACCTACAACTTCCCGCAGGACCGGGTCACCGA
>JAWVFG010000202.1:0-4769 GCA_033856335.1 Solirubrobacterales bacterium | reverse complement strand
CTCGCGGGATCGGGCTTTGGAGGAAGAGATTGCGACGAATCGATGGCTGTGTCTAACAGTTCACCAAATACTGCCTGGGCAACAAAATCAGCCCGAATCTCGTAATCCTTTGCCCCTCGCCTTATTGTTTCCTTTCCTCGTCGTCCTGACGCCAATTTACTACCACCCATTGCGATTAAGCCGGCCTCAAGTGTCGGTAACGGTCAGCGACGGTACCACTTTTTCGGCCAGTCGTGGACCAGTCCGAAAACCGTGAGTTTCGGTGAAGTGGTGCCGGCCGAGTGGCTTGGAAACGTTGCCCGTCGGTTTATGCTGGAGGGGAGTGACAGCTACGAGGGCTGAAGGGATCCATGAAGGCGCCTCGGAGCGGAGCATAAGGGACTCCGCATCCGAGGCTTGGCCGTCGGAAGTTAGCCGCTTCCTTGGGCCCACATCCAGCTTGCCGCAATCCTGGCGTCCGTCAAGGGGCTCGTCGGCCTCGACAGAGACGGTGTCTGCTCAAGGGGTGCGAGAAACCCTTTCGACCCACCCACCCCCAAGCCCGATACTGTAGCCCCGAGTGCCGGGCCGCGGCCCGGCGATGGCGGCGACGACACGCCAGCCGGCAGTATCGCCGGACTCCCCATGGTCGGCAAAAGCGGCAGGCCCAAAGCCGACGGTATCGCTGTCGCTGCGCCCAGCAGCGTCAGGCGGCGGCCGCCCAGGCCCAGCAAACGCTCCCGGCGACGCCGGACACGGCGTGCCCCTGTGCGACGTCGGCAGGCGAGGGTCAGCGCCCAGCCGACAAATCCGAATTTTCTTGCTGCGATCGGCCCGGTTGCGAAGCGCACTTCGCGCCCTCTCGACGCAGCCCCTCTCAGCGGTTTTGCAGCCCGGCCTGCCGTCAGGCGTTGCGTCGCGTCATCGAGCGGGAACGGCGATGGCGGCAGCGCGCCCGTCGGGTGGGGCGGCGACGTCGCGCACCGCCGACACGCGGACCGTGAGTTGGTTGACCGGTATCGTCATCGGCCACACACCGGCCATAGATTTTGATCGCCCCCAGAAGGAGGAAGGGGCGGGACGGTTCCGGGACCACTCCGGGCCCCCCGCTCCTTTTCTCCGATCCCCCAAACGGAGACAGGGCGATGGATCCGTACCCCGCCGGTCAGGTCTGCCCCGTACGCCTCGACGAGTTGGGTGACCATTTCCGCCGCTATCGACTTCGGATGCCCCAGGCGGTCCTGGCGATGGCGCAGTCGCTCCGCCGCTGGGGACAGTCCGCGCCGATCGTGGCGACCTTACGCCAGGAGAAACCGCACGTGCTCGATGGCTTCACCCGATGGGAGGCGGCACAACAGGTGCGCGGGATGACCACCCTGTCGGTGCGGTTGATCGAACTCGACGACCGTCACGCCAAGGCCGCGATTTACGGGCTCAACCAGACGGGCCGGCGGCCGCACGAGCTCGAAGAGGCGTGGATCGTGCAGTCGCTGGTCCGTGAAGACGGGTTGTCCCAGAGCGAAGCGGCCGAACTCCTGGGCCGGCACAAGAGCTGGGTCTGCCGCCGGCTGGCGTTGCTCGAAAAACTCTCCGCCGAGGTGCGTCAGGACCTGGAGGTCGGCCTCCTGACACCGACGGTGGCGCGGGAAATTGCCCGGTTGCCCGCGGGCAACCAATCGGAGTTGCTTGAGGTGACGCGTCGCGACGCGCTCAGCGGCGCTGAGCTGGGAGGCGTCGTTCGCCTGCTCTTGGGGTCGGTGACGGCGGAGCAAAAGCAGTTCGTGCTGACCAAGCCGCGAGAAGCGTTGGGGCAATCCCGCGTCGCGGAGTCCCCGGGATGGGACCCCCGGCTCAGCGCACGCGGCAATCGGCTCAGCAAGCAGTTGGCGGCGCTGCTGGATCGGCTGGCGGGGTTGGAAAACTTCCTGGAATGCCGCGGTTGGACCTCACTGATGGCGAGCGATCGCCTGGTCTTGGGCCCGGTCTTCGACCGGCTCGCACGCGACGCGAAATGCGTCGCGGAGGGGGCCGCTGACCTGGCCGTGGAGATGCACCGAGCATGAACAGCACCTTGATTCACCAGATCGTGACCCTCTTCCGCGGCGGCGCGTCGATGCGGCGGATCGCGCAGAGCCTGCGGATCAGTCGCCACACCGTCCGCCGGGCGCTGGCGCAACTCGAGCGGGCTCGCACCGTCGGTCCGAGTGAGTCCCCAGAGCTACCGCGACCGGCGGCGCCGCGGGGCAGCCAGCTCGATGCCTACGAAGCGGCCATCGGCGCACTGCTGGCGCGCCATCCCGAAATCACGGCTCGACGGATCTATGAAGAATTGCGTCCGATGGGTTACACCGGTGGCTATACGATCCTGTCCGAACGGGTGCGGCAGTTGCGCCCGCGTCCGGTCGTGGCGCCGGTGCGGCGGTTCGAGACCGCCCCGGGGGTCCAGGCCCAGATGGATTACTCCACCTATGATCTGAATTTCACCGTCGAAGGACGCAGGCGCGTTTATGCTTTCAGCTACGTGCTGGGCTACTCGCGGAGACAGTACCTCCACTTCGTCGAGAGTCAGGACTTCGCCACGACCGTCCGCGAGCACATCCGCGCCTTCGAGCACCTGGGTGGAGTCGCGGCGAGTTGTCTCTATGACAACATGAAAGTCGTTGTCAGTGGCTACGACGGCGACGAGCCGGTGTACAACCCGCGGTTCCTGGCATTCGCGGCGCATTACGGCTTCCGGCCGGTGGCCTGCCGCCCCCGGCGGCCTCAGACCAAGGGGAAAGTGGAGAGGCCATTCTTTTATCTCGAAACGAGCTTGCTCAATGGGCGGAGCTTCCGCGGCCTGGAGCATCTGAACGAGACCACGGTTTGGTGGCTGGCCGAGGTCGCCGATGTGCGGATCCATCGCCAGACCCAGGCACGCCCGCTCGATCGCCACGCGGAGGAACGGCCCCACCTCCAGCCGCTGCCGGCGCAGCCCTTCGATGCCTCCGAGGTCGTCTACCGGACGGTCGACGCCGAGGGGTTCGTGGTCTACCGACAGAACTTCTATGCGACGCCCTGGCGGCTGATCGGCCAGAGCGTGGCGGTGCGAGTGACTCAAGACGAACTGACGATCTACGACCGCTGGTTCGTCACCGCGGCGTGCCATCGGCTCTTCCCCCGGAACGTCGTCGGCCAGCGGAGCCGCTGCCCGGACCATGAGCCGCCGCGCGATTCGCAGCAGCGTCTGGAACAGCTCAGGGCACGCTTTGGAGAATTCGGCTCCTCGGGCATCCGGTTCCTGGAGGGCATGCTGGCCGGTGCCCGCTACGGTAAGAACCAGGCCGAACGCGTCCTGGCGCTGGTGGCGGCCTATCCGGGGTCGGATGTCCTGGCGGCGCTGGAGCGTGCGGTGCAATACGGCGCCTTCAGCCTGCAGGCCGTTGAGCGGATCCTGGCGGTCCAGAGCCAGCCCAAGACCCCGCTGGACGCGCTGGCCGAGGACCAAAGACGGCATCTGCCCCCCTGGATGGATGAGGAGCCGGTGCCCCCCCGACCCACCTCCGATTATCAAGCCCTGTTGAGCGAGGAAGCCTGCGATGCCGGATCGACCCACCTCGGAGGCCCCACCGAGTCGCCCCCCCGAGAATCGGAGGATCAAACCAGCGGCTTCCCCCCGCCTCCATGACAACGTCACGGCGGCGCTGCGGACGCTGGGCCTTGCGCTGGCACCCGGTGCGCTGGACGCGGCGCTGTCGGCGGCGGAGAAGGAATCGCTGAGCCATCTGGAGTTCTTGCATCGCTTGCTGGCGGGCCCTGCCGAAGCCAAGCTCCAGCGTGCGCTGGAGCGACGCATTAGCGCGGCCCGGTTCCGGGAGTTGACGACTCTGGAGGGGTTCGATTGGTCGTTCAACGCCGCGGGAGTGGATCGTCGGAGCATCGAGCAATTGGCGACCTGTGACTTCGTGCGCCGTCGAGAGAACGTGATCCTGCTGGGTCAGACCGGCCTGGGCAAGAGTCGGATCCTCCAATCGCTGGGTCACGCCGCATGCGGGTTGGGCTACCGCGTGCGGTACGCGACCAGCGCCAAACTGCTCGGGGAGTTCACTGCGGCGCTGGCCGATGGGAGTTCTGCCCGGAAGCTCGATGAATATGCCCGGCTCGATCTGCTGTTGATCGACGAATTCGGCTTTGATCGGCTGGAGCGCGAGGCGCAGTCGCGGGCCAGCACGTTCTACTATCGCTTGCTCGACGCCCGTACGGGCCGGCGTTCGACGGCCTTGGCGACGAACATCGACTTCGGCGCCTGGGCCGAGTACCTTGGCGACCCGCCGTTAGCGACGGCGTTCCTCGATCGCCTGGTCGACGGTGCGGTGATCCTGAAGCTCACTGGCCGCTCCTACCGAGCTCATCGCGCTCGCCCCGCACCGGAGGCCGGACCGGCCGATCCCACCTGAGCGAATCCTCGGTCCGGCGCTCTGGCCCACCTCGACCCCATCCCGCTCACCATCGGGCGACCAGCCGGTCGCCCAAGAGGGTCTCCTCACTCCTCCTTCAAAGCCCCCTCAATCGATTCACGCCGCAACCGGTCAGGTGGTTCCCACCTGACCGAAAGAGTTGCGCACTTCCTGACCGAATCCGACAGCGGACAGCGTCCCCAACTTGACGCGTCGGCTGGAGGCCGGTCTGGCGCGATCCCCCGAGTTGTGGAAGGACCTGGAGGAGATCATGGGCAGGGTGAGGGGGGCATGGGGAGGAGCGATGAGATGACGGCTGCGTCAGCCGAGTCGAAGAGGATCGAGCGGGGTGAA
>JAWVFG010000201.1:0-7712 GCA_033856335.1 Solirubrobacterales bacterium | reverse complement strand
GCCATCGGCCGGACCGCGGAGCTCATGTTCGGGTAGCCCGCCTCGGCGAGCTTCTGGCCCATGTTGAGCGTCTTGATTACCTGGTGCGTGCTCGTGTCGACGATCTCGAAGCGGCGGTCGCCCTTGGTCGTGTCGAACTGCGGCTGGTCGGCAGGCGTGTAGACCAGGCCGATGCTGGCGTGGTAGATCCGGCTTCCGTCGCGGGAGTAGACGTTTTCGTGCGGTGAGTCCCCGGACGGGAATCTCCAGGCCTCCTGGCCCGTTGCGGTGTCGAGGACGTGGACGACGTTGGCGGTCGAGTCGGAGACGGCGACATTGCTGCCGTCGGGCGAGAGGGCCATATGGTCGGAGCGGTGCCCGTCCATCGGGAAGCGCCAGGTGATCTGGTCCGTGGCGAGGTCGATCGAGACGACGTCGGCGAAGCTTGGGCGGGAGACGATCAGATGCGTGCCGTCGTTGGTGCTGTACATGTCGTCGACAAACTGATCGTGTCCCTCGCCGATGCCCTCTCGGATCGCGAGGAAATAGGCCAGCTTGACCGGGTCGGTGAGGATCTCCTGCATCCGCTGGTCCTTGTCCGGAATGATGTTGACGCGGGCGATTCGCGTGAAGGAGCCGGGCTTCGACCCCGCCGGCGGCGTGAATCTGAGCACGTCCGCGGTGCCGTCCCAGTTGTTCCCGGCGAATACGACCGGCTCGGTCACCGCACCCTTCGGCGCGGTCTTTCCGGCGGATGTCGAAGTGATCGTCACCCCGATCACGCACGCCAACGCCACGAGGGCCGCCGCGCCGCTCCTGGTCAATCGAGCCGTACCCCTACGGCCCATCAATTCAAGCCTCCCGTCACTGCCCGTGGAACCTAATCAAACTTCGCCGCCGCTTGTGCCGATTCCCAGGGAAACGGTCACCAGTCGCGCGGGTTGCCCTCCGGGATGCGGTCCATGACCAGCGTGGCCTCGACTCGCTCGACTGGATAAGGGCCCGTGGAGGCGAGGTAGTGCTCGAGCTCGCCCGGGCCGAGGGCCTCGAAGCCGCGCTCGACGGCGGCGGCGTAGGTGGCGAGGATCACGGCGTCCTCGGGGGGGTGCGGCGCGAAATGAAAGGGCTTCGCCGCGTAGGTGACGATCCGCTCGGGCAGGTCCTCGCCATCGATCGAGTCGGTGACGTCGACGCGGTCGTAGCGGATCTCGCGAATGTCGAGGCGGTCGAGCTCGGCCTCGGTCAGCTCGATCACGACCCCGTTCACCGGGCCGGCGTCGTCCTCGCGCTCCTCCACGTTTAGACCGAGGATCCACTCGGGGCGGCGCCCGCCGCCGCATTCGAAGGTCTTCTCGCAGGTCAGGTTGTCCCGGCGCTGCGAGAAGCGACGGCGCCAGTCGTGCAACCGGGCGAGCGGCATCTCGCCGGCCGCACGGCCCAGGGTCATCGAGGCGCTCTCGGGGAGCACCAGCGAGCCGTAGCCGAAGAGACCGAGGCGTCTCACCGCTCAGCCCGCCACCGGAACCGGGTCGCGGCGGTTCCGCGCATCCCGGTCGTAGCTGCAGAGCCGGGGTCCGGCCGGACAGTCGTGACAGAGGGCACGGTGCGGGCTGGCGGTGACCTCGAAGTCGCCGGTCTCCAGCTCGGCCACCAGAGCCTCCAGCTCCACGCGCAGTGCCGCTATCTCGACCGGACCGTAATGGTCGGTCTGAGGATCGTCCGCGCGTTCCAGGAAGGAGTACATCGTCGTCACCGGCGCGTCGGCTCGAAGCGACGCCGCGACCGCGTAGAGCTTGCGCTGCACCTTGTAGCGATCCATGTGTTCGGCAGGCGGCGTGCCGCCAAGGCGGTCGGTCTTGTAGTCGATCACCACCAGGCTGCCGTCGGACCGCTCGGCCAGGAGGTCGATCGAGCCCCTGACCAGCGAGGGGCCCAGCTCGAGCACGAATGGCGCCTCGGGCAGCAGCTTCGCGCCCTCGAGCTCCCCGATCAGCCCGCTTTCCAGCCAATTCCTGACGAGGCCAGTGGCTCGCTCGAGTTGCGGCTCGGTTGGAGCAATGCCCTCACGGCGGAGTGCGTCGAGTACCCGGTCCTCCGTTGGAGCGATCCACCGGCTGCCCGCGCTCCACTCGAGCAGACCGTGGACAGCGTTGCCAAGGGCGTACCGCCGGGCCCGCGCGGCCGGTGTTGCTTCGGCGTCGGACTCGACGTCATCGGGCCCTGGAAGCTCGTCGGTCGGTGGGTCGCCGGCACCGGGGCGGTCCTCCGCGATCTCAGCCATCGCGGGGGCGGGGTCGCGCGTGCGAATCCCGAGCACACGCTCGACGTAGAAGCGATAGCCGCAGCGCTTGTAATCCGAGAGCGCCGAATACGAGAGCCGGCCCGAGGCCGTCGGGACGGTGGCCGTCGGATCCAGCAGCGGCGGCGCCCCCGCGATGGCCGGCGGGATGGCGGGGGGCTGCTCGGTCGGCGTGAGCAGCTGGGCACCCGCTCCCGGCTCGGGCCTGCTGACCAGCACGTCCACGCGCGCGGGAGCAAAACTCGCGTCGAGGCCGCGACGGGCCGCGGCCGGGGGCAGCTCCAGCGGCGTCTCCAGGTCCAGCTTGCCGTCGAGCCACTCCAGCACCAGCCGCGCCGCCACCGGCGTGCCTGGCTTCACTCCGCTCTTCAAGCGGCTGTCGGTCACGGTCCCACTGAGCAGGAGGCGGTCCTGTGCGCGGGTCGCCGCGACATAGGCGAGGCGCATCGCCTCAGCGGAGTCCAGAGCCTCGGCGCGCTCCTTGAGCTCGTCGTGGTCGTAGAGGTACTCGGAGGGGCGGCCCATCCGCGACAGCCTCACACCGATTCGGAAGCGCTCAGGCCCTTTCTCGGCAGGGCCATCGGGGGCGACACGGACCGCGGGCGGGAAGCCGGCGAGGATGTCCCGCCCCAGGTGCGCGACGGCGACGATCGGGAACTCGAGCCCCTTGGCCGCGTGGACCGTCATCACCCGGACGCCGTCGTGGCCCTCCGCGTCGGTCGCAGCCTCGCCCTCGCGATCGTCGCGCGCCGCTCGGTCGTCCAGGTAGGCAACGAATGCGGTCAGGTCAGGGCCCTCATCCGCCTCGAACTCCCGAGCCAGGCGCATCAGCTTGCGCACATTCGCCCAGCGCTGCCGGCCGTCGGGGCGGGCGAGGGTGGCGAGGTCATAGCCGAACGAGCGCGCGGATCGCTCGACCAGCGCCTCGAGGCTGCCCTCCGTGCCGCGCTCGCGTACCGCCACCAGCCGCTCGCAGAAGCGCCTCACCCGCTCAAGCTCGTCCGGCTCGATCCGCTCCGCATATTCGTCGCGGCCCTCGTCCTCCCCCCGAAGCAGGCGCCGCTCGAGCATCCGCCAGACGTGGCCCGCGTCGTCGCGTTCGCGGTCGGGATTCCATTCGCTGGCGGTCTTGCGCAGCAGCCAAAGCGTGTCGGGAAGCACCGCGCAGGCCGGCGACGCGAGCGCGCCGAAGAGGGCCTCGTCGTCGAGCGGATTGGCCACGGTGGCGAGGATCGCGCGGAGGTCCTCCACCTGCTGCTGGGACCAGTAACCCCTCCCGCCGACCACGTACGGGCGCAGCCCCGCCTCGTCGAGCGCGCGCTCGAAGGCCCCGACGTGAGTGAAGGCACGCAGCAGCACCACCATGTCGCCGGGGTTGGCGCCTTCTGCATCGCGAAGGCGCGCGAGGCGGGCGGCCAGCAGGCGTGACTCCGCGACCACGGAGGCCGGGGAGTTCTGCTCCCGCAATCCCGGGAGCTTGACGTCTTCCTCCGCCCATGCGCCCTGCTTCGGCTCGTGCGTGAGCAGCAGCTCGATCGGCGTCGCCGGCTGGGCCCCTTCGGGTTCCCTGCCGACGGTGAGCTCGGCGAAGTTCTCGAGCACCGAGCGCCCGAGCGCATCGGCGGCGGCGATCACGTCGGGCACGGAGCGGAAGTTCCCGAGCAGCGGCAGCACCCGGGCCTCTTCGTCGGGCCTGTCCTCGAAGCGCTCGCGCTCGCGGCGAAAGACGTCGAGGTCGGCATGGCGAAAGGAGTAGATCGACTGGAACTCGTCGCCGACGACGAATAGCCGGGTGCTCGGGCCGCGCAGGAGCTCGATCAGGTCGCGCTGGAGCTCGTTCGTGTCCTGGAACTCGTCGACCATGATCTCGGCGAAGCGCTCCTGGTAGCCCTCTCGGATCTGGTCGTTGTCCCGCAGCAGAGCCCTGGCGCGAAGCTGGAGGTCCTCGAAGTCGAGGCCCGAGCGCTCCGCCTTGAGCAGTTCGTAACGCTCGCCGTAGAGCTCGACCAGGCGCCGCAGGGCGCCGTATTGTCCCGCCAGCTCGCGCTCGGCTACGGCGCTCCGGGCCTTTCGCAGGGCACGCTTGTAGCCCTCGCCCGTCCCTTCCTTGAAGGCCTTGGCCGTCGAGATCGGATCCAGGCCCTGCAGCTCGGCAAGGTCAGGAGTGGAGCCGGGGCCGAGCTCGGCGGCGCGGCGCATCCGCTCGCAGCTCTCCGCGGCGGAGTCCCCATTCACTTCCTCGCAGTCCGGCAGCGCGGCTGACGCCGCAGCCGCGAGCGCTGTCAGCGCGCCGCCCAGGTCGGAGGCTTCCGGGTGGGGGAGGGACGGCCGCTCCTCGCCACGGCTTCGCAACTCGGCGTGCGCACCCCGGACGGCATCTCGGAGCGGGCGGCGGCGGTGCGAGGCGACCAGCTCGGCCGCGTCGAGCTCATCGCCTGAAAGCAGCTCGCGGACCGAATCCGTGAAGGCGCGGTTGGCCAGCCGGTCGGCCTCGGCCTCGTCGACGACGCGGAAGCGAGGATCTATCCCGGCGGCGGCGGGATGCCCGCTCAGCAGACGCCGGCAGAAGCCGTGGATGGTGGAGATCCAGTCGCCCTCCAGGGTGCGCTCGCCGAGCAGGTCTCGCACGCGGTCGCGGAGCTGATCCGCCGCGCGCTCGGTGAAGGTGAACGCGAGCACGGCGTCGAGGCCGGCCTCGTCGTCGATCGCGATGGCCTTCAGCCGCTCCACCAGCACGGTCGTCTTGCCTGTGCCGGCGCCCGCCTGGAGGAAGACGTCCCGATCCCGGGAGTCGATCGCCTCGCTCTGCTCGGGGGTGAGCTCGACCGGGCTCATTCGGGCGCTCCGGTGGTCGTCTCCTCGGATTCGTCCTCGCCGCCGCGCTCCCGCCGGCAGATCGGTTGCAGCTTGCACCAGGTCGGGCAGCTCCCCCCGATCGGGTCGCGTTTCACCGTGCCCGCCCGCATCGCCGCCACGATCTCGCCCGCGTGGGCGGCGGCGTCGTCGAGCGCCTCCTGGAAGTCCTCCTCCTTGAGGACGTCGCGCGGGCGGATCGCGAGGCCCTTCAGCTCCTCGCTCATTCCGTCGCGCAACAGGCCCTGCGCCCGGCGGTCGTTGGTCCCACCGAGCGGCCGGTAGACGCCGCCGATCAGGTCGAGGCCCCAGAGATCGCGGATCGCCCTCATGTAGAGCTGGAGCTGGAGCTTGCCGTCCTCGCGCAGCTTCGCCGGGCCCTTGGCGACATCGCGTGCCGACTTGTAGTCCTGGATCAGGGCCGCCCTCACCGGTGAGCCGTCGGGTGTCAGGTCGACCCGGTCGATCTGGCCGTTGACGGCGAAGCCATCGAGCTGCAGCGCCTCCTTCGCGCTGCCGGGCAGCCCGAAGCTTGCCTCGGCCAGCTCCGGCACCGGGACCAGGGTCGATCCCGCCTTCGCCTCGTCCTCGAGGAAGGCCATCGCGAGCCCGACGCTCCGGCGGAGCTGCGAAGCCACGTCTGGGTCGTCCAGCTGCATGTGACGGCCTTCGGCCTCGGCGCGGGCGAGTTCCCACGCGCGCTCCCGCCAGGCGTCGAGCGCATCGGGCGCTGGTCGCATCCGGCCGCCTGCGCCCTCGCGGTAGAGCCCCTCGAGGATCGCGTGCATGAGCGAGCCGATCGCCTGCGAGTCCTCCTCGGGGTCCAGACCCTGTGGGTCGAGCTCGCGCTCGGCGAACCACATATACGGGCAGGTCGCGTAGAGCTCCAGTCTCGAAGGGCTGAAGACCTCGCGCGCGGCCAGGTCGGCACGCACCGACTCCTGCGTCAGGCGCGGCCCCGGCGCCAGGCGCTCGTCGGCGAGCTTCTCTCCGGCTTCCACCAGCGCCGACTCACATCCGGCCCTGGCCGCTTCGGGCAGCACCATCCCCTTCAGCGCCGCCGGCCACGCCGCGGGCCCGAGGTCGGCCAGGGCGCGCGCGAGCTGATCCGGGGTGGAAGCGTCCTCGGGGCGTGGCACGACCTGATCCAGCCCACGGCGCGCGAGCAGCGAGTCACTGGGCCGCGGGTCGGCAGACGCGTCCGCTCCGTCGAACAGTTCGCGGACCTCGTCGACGAAGGGCGAGCGCGGCAGCGCCCTGCCCTCGTCGTCGGAGCTGCGCCACGAGAGGTGCAGGCCCTGGCGCGGGCGGGAGAGGCAGACCGAGAACAGGTAGCGCTCCTCCTCCGCGTCGTCGGCGCGCTCTGGCAGTCCCAGCTCGGCGCGGCGGTCGTCGTCGAGCAGCGGGGCCGGACGGGGGCGGCGGGGGAACTCCCCCTCCTGGAGCGAGGCGACGAAGAGGTGGTCCATGCGCCCGGCGCGGACCCTGTATGGGCTCAGCACCCGGACCCTTCCCATGGCGGGTCCGCGCCAAAGTGGCACCTCCGCCGCCTCGATCGCCTCGATCACGTCGGCAGGCGACGCGGGCAGGCCGAGGTCTGCCAGCTCGCCGAGAGCGCGCTCCGTCGCGGCGCCCGCCCGCAACTCCAGCGCCCGGTCGTCGCCGGGCAGCTCGCCCTTGCGATCGCGCATGGCCAGCTCGGCGATTCGCCGGGCCTGATAGCCGCAGGCCTCGAGCAGGGCAGGTCCGGAGCCTGCGCTGCGGAGCTGCTCGACCTCCCTCAGGTCGAGCCCCTTCTTGACTCGCTCCCTCCAGGCCTCGATCCCGGCGTCGCAGTCGCGAATTCGGTTGCGGCGGACGTCCCGCTCGAACCAGTCGACCTGTCCCGGCCGCCCCAGGCCCGGCGTGCGCAGGTAGGCGAGCAGGTCAGCCGACTCGCCTCCCTCGAAGGCTGCACGCAGCAGCGAGATCAGCCCGTGGCCGGTCGCAGTGCGGTTGAGGCCCAGGCGCGCCTCAACCGCGACCGGGATGCCAAGCTCGCCCAGGGCGCGGCGGTAGAGCGCGCCCTGGGCTGCGGGCTCCCGCAGCACGATCGCGATCTGATCGGCGGCGACGCCGCCGGCCAGCAGCCGGGCGATTTCCTCGCCGATCGCCTCGACCTCGGCCAGTTCGCCCGCCGCCTCGAGCATGGTCAGCCCCGGCCCCGGCTCCAGTGGATCGGCGGCCGGCTCCATGAATCGGCGCTCGATCTCGAACAGCAGCTGGTTCTCGGTGTTCGTGGGATCGGTCTGCCGCCGGGGCTCCTCGCCGGCGCCCAGCTCACGGAGCTGTTCGTGCAGGCGCGCTCGCGCCGCCAGCACCTTGCGGTCCTCGTAGGTGAGGGCCACGGTGACCTCGGTGACCCTCGATAACTCGGCGATCAGGTTGAGCTGCTCTCCGGTCAGGTCATCGAAGCCGTAGAGGAAGACGGGGCGTCCCTGCCAGGCATCTCCGGCGGCGCGCAAACCGGCGATCGCCGAACGCGCCAGCGTGTGCTGATCGCCCCGGCCGAGTTCGTCCCTGACCTCCGCATAGGCGCTGA
>JAWVFG010000200.1:0-6755 GCA_033856335.1 Solirubrobacterales bacterium | reverse complement strand
CGCTGGGAGGGCTGGTGCGCCACCACGAAGGTCACTCCGTCCAGCGACGGCCCCAGCCCCTTCGAGCTGCCCCACCAGCCCGGGAAGCGGGCCAGCATCATGCGGCCGGGGCCCGCCGGCCCAGGCTGAAAGGCGCCGGTCCCCGATCCGGCCGTCTCCGGGGCAAACCGGGCGCCCTGCCCGCTCGATGGGTCGAGGGCCCTGGGGGAGACGATCCCGAGCTGCGGCGAGGCCAGCCGGCGCACCAGGTCGGGTACGGGCCTGTCGAGCAGGAAGCGAACCTCGTCGGGTCGCGGTGCATCGACCGCGAAAAGGTGCGGCAGGAGCGCCCGCCCCTCCGGATCGCTCTGCCAGCGCCGCGAGTTGACGAGGACCGCCTGCGCGTTGAAAGGGGTGCCGTCCTGGAAGCGCACGTCGGAGCGGAGGGTCACGGTCCAGGTCGTGCGATTGGGCGAAGGGCGCGCCGTCAGGGCGAGTCCGGCCTGCGGAGTCGCCTGGCCGTACGGCCCGGAAAGGCGCTCGATCAGCGGCTCGTAGATCTGGCGGGTGACCGTTAGCTCGGCACGGCTCCGGGCGGCCAGCGGGTCGAGCGTCGGGGGCAGGCTCGGGAGGGCGTAGTCGAGGGTGCCGCCTCCTCCCGCCGGCGGGAGCCCGGAGACGACGTCCGCTCCGCCTCCTCCACCACAGCCGGCCAGGGCGAGAAGGGCGAATGAAGTCGCAAACCACTTCGTCATCAGTCGCTGTTGTCTGCGGCCGCACAGATAAGTCGCGGCGGCAAGCCTTGCAACCGCTAGAGCTTCAGAATTACGATCGCGTTCAGCGCCCAGAGGATCCCGAAGAAGATGGTCCACCGGGTCAGGTTCCGCTCCACCAGCGAGCCGCCTCCGAAGGCGCTGCCGCCCCCGCCGATGCCGAACGCACCCGAGAGGCCGGCGTCCTTGCCGGAGTGGAGGAGCACCAGGAAGATCAGGATCACCGACATGATGACCTCGACCACGCTGAGGATGGTTGCCATGGGCGGGAAGTCTAGACAGGCCCGGCGCCCGCAGGGCCGCGCAGGCGGTCGATCCGCTTCAGGATCGCAACGGCCTCGCCGCGCAGCTCGCGGTCCAGCCGCTTGAAGTCCTCCTCGGTCAGCTTGCCGGCCGCCCTGTCGGTCTCCGCGTCTCGGATCTGCCTGTACTTCGCCGCCTTTCGCGCCTCCAGCTCAGCGATCTCGGCCGCGGCGGGGTCGTCGGGGCTCTCCATCGGGCCCCGGCGCAGAGGCGCGGTCACGAACCAGGCGACCAGCACGACGATGGCGACTGCGAGGAGAAATTCCATGGGGCGCGGGAAAAGTTAGGGACTAGGTCGGGTTCGCCCAAGATCAGGCGGGACAGCTACGCCCGCAAGCATCAGTCGCGGCGGCAAGCCCCCGCTCCTTAGGAGGGCGGGCTTGCTGTCCCTAGCTCCTTGCCGAGCCTCGCCCTGTAGGCGGCCTCGAGCTGACGTCGGGACTCGAGTGCCGGCCAGCCCGCCATCACCGCGCCGGCCACCGCGATCAGCGCGCCGATCCAGATCCAGCCCACCAGCGGGTTGACGATCACGCGGAAGGTGGCGGGTGGCGGGTTCTGCGCGTAGCGCTGGGCCAGGACGTCGATCGCGATCCCCTGGCCCACCGGGCCGACGTTCGCGAGTTGGCGGTTGCCGCGGGTGATGTCCGGGTTGAGCGACGAGAGGTCGGGCTGGAAGGCGGTCCAGAGGTCTCCCCCGGCCCCCGTCTTCAGGCCGACCTCGCTGGTCGACTCACCCATGAAATAGCGCCCGATCGGCCCTGCGGTGGGGTCCTGGGTCGGGTAGTAGTTGCGCGACGGGTCCAGCGTGGCGAAGTGCTTGCCGTTGCGGGTGACGTCGAGCTGCGCAGCGAACGAGATCCGCTCGTTCTTCGGATCGGCCGTCAGCTTGCGGTAGGCGATCGTGTAGTCGCCGACCTTGGCCGTCTGACCCACCTGGAGGCGCAGATCGCGATTGGTCTGGAAGCTCGAGGAGGCAGCGATTCCGATCAGCGTCAGCGCGATCCCGGCGTGCACGATGTAGCCGCCATAGCGGCGGCGGTTGCGCCCGACCGCCGTGGCGAGAGCACGGGGATATCCCTCCCCGGTCAGGGCGTGGCGCGTGGAGCCCGCCCGCCAGTACTCGCCCGCCAGGGCGACCAACGCGAAGGCGGCGAAGCCGAAGATGAACAACGCCCAGAGGTGGTGGCCGGCGTCGCTCACCGCCAGCAGGACCGCAATCGTCGCCGCCGTCGCGATGCTCGGCCAGAGCAGCAGGCGGCGGGCAGCCGCTCCGCTCAGCTGCCCCCAGGCGAACAGGGGCCCGATCCCGGTGAAGAGGACCAGCAGGACCCCGATCGGCGTCACGTAGCGGTCGAACCATGGGGCGGCCAGCGAGTGGCGGTCGCCGGTGAAGACCTCGGAGATCAGCGGGAAGAAGGTGCCCCAGAAGATCACCACGACCAGCCCGACGAGCAGCAGGTTGTTGACGAGGAAGACTGACTCGCGAGAGAGCAGTGAGTCGATCCGCCGCTCAGGCTTGAGCTGATCGAGGCGCGTGACGATCAGCACGGTCGCGCCGACCGCCGTCACGCCGATCAGTGCGAGCAGCGGCCCCCCGACCGTCGAGGCGCCGAAGGCATGGATCGACTGCAGGACTCCCGACCGCACCAGGAACGTCCCCAGCAGGCACAGGCAGAACGTCGCAGAGATCAGGCTGACGTTCCAGACCTTCAGCATCCCGCGCTTCTCCTGCACCATGACCGAGTGCAGGAACGCGGTGCCGAGCAGCCAGGGCATCAGCGCGGCATTCTCCACCGGGTCCCAGCCCCAGTAGCCCCCCCAGCCGAGCTCCTCGTAGGACCAGCGGGAGCCGAGCAGCAGCCCGATGCCGAGGAACGTCCAGGCGACCAGCGCGAAGTTGCGGGTGGTGCGGATCCAGCTCGCGTCGAGCTTGCGCGCCATCAGGGCCCCGACGCAGAACGCAAACGGGATCGACCAGAGCACGTACCCCGAGTAGAGCATCGGCGGGTGGACCGCCATGTACGGGTTGCGAAGCAGCGGGGTCAGGCCGACGCCCTCGACCGGCGCGTTGTCGAGGTGGGCGAAGGGCTGGGCCTTGAAGATCATCAGCCCGATGAAGAACGAGGCGAGCCCGGCGAGGACGGCCGTCGCCCACGGCACGATCTCGCGGTGGCGGCGGCGCGTCATGAAGAGCACCCCGCTCGACGCCAGCGAGAGCACCCAGGCCCAGAGCAGCAGCGAGCCCTCCTGGCTCGACCACATCGCGGTCAGCTTGTAGAAGGTGGGCGTGGTCGTCGAGGAGTGATCGGCGACCAGCGCGAAGTGGAAGTCGTTGCGCAGGAAGGCGATCTCGATCAGGACGACCGCGGTGGTGAGCAGCCCGGCCATCGCGTACACGCCCCTCCGGGAAGAGTCGACCCAGCGGCTGTCGCCGGTCCGGCCGGCGTAGACGCCGGCGCCCGCCGCGAAGAGCGCGGACAGCAGGGCGGCGGCCAGCAATGCGGAGCCGAGAACCGTCAGCTGGACTGCCCCGGAGTCGTGGTGGTGAACTTCGACGGGCACTTCGTGATCAGGCTGTCCCGCTCCCCGACGAAGGTCCCGTCCTGGAGCTTGCCCGTCACGATCACCTCGCGGCCGTCCCGGAAGGGATCGGGAACCGTCCCCGAGTACTTGACGGGAATCGGGTGGGTGCCATCGCGATCCGAGATCCGGAAGTCGAGCTGGTCTCCCGAGTGGTGGATCGAGCCCGGGACGACGTCGCCCGTCAGCTCATACGTCCCGTTGGGATCGGCCTGGAGCAGCTGCGAGGGCTCCTTCGCCTCGGTCGAGGCGCTGAAGGACGTGTAGACGAGACCGGTGGCCAGGAGGACGGCCGCCGACAGCGCGACGATGAGGCGAATCTTGCGCTTGCGCGATGGGTCCACGGCGACCGCGGATTATCGCAATCGCCCCTAAAAGGGCGGGTCAGGCCTCGACGGGCTCGGCCTCCTCCAGCCCGACGCGGGTCATCTCGCCCCAGCCCTCGGCGTGGAAGAGGGTCCACCAGGCGCGGACGCGGATCAGGGTGTTGAGCTGGCGATAGCCGAGGTTCTCGACGAACGCCGCCACGATCAGCCGGCGCAGGTCCTGCCAGTCCGGGTAGCGGCGGAAGGCTCGCTCCTCCATGAGTAACACCGAGAACGAGATCAGCAGGCCGAAGAAGACCGAGAAACCGAGAATCACCAGTGCGAACGGGTACGAGATCGCGCCGACCAGGACCCCGGCGATGCACGCCGCGTATCCGAGCACCTCGAAGATCGGGCCGAGGACCTCGAAGAAGATGAAGTAAGGGAGCGCCACCAGGCCAACCCCTCCATAGCGCTTCCTACCGAGCATGCCGTGGTGACGGGCCATCATCTCGATCAGGCCGCGCTGCCAGCGGTCGCGCTGGCGGACGAACGTCTTGAAGTCGGCGGGCGCCTCGGTCCAGCAGATCGGGTCCGGGAAGAAGGTGATCCGGCACTTGCGCTTGCGGTCGCGCTGGTGCCGGTGCAGACGCAGCACGAGCTCGGCATCTTCGCCGACGGTCGTCGTGTCATAGCCGCCGGCCTCGACGACCACGTCGCGGCGGAAGAGGCCAAAGGCGCCCGAGATGATCAGCAGCATGCCGAGCCGCGACCAGCCGATCCGGCCTCCGAGGAATGCCCGGAGGTACTCGACGATCTGGAGGTTGACGAGCATCCCACGCGGCGTCTTGACCTGGACCAGCCGCCCGTCGCCATCCACCTCCGAGCCGTTCACGACCCGGACGATGCCCCCGACCGCAACGGTCGAAGGAGACGCCTGGAATTCCCAGACGAGCCGGGCGAGAGCGCCTGGATCGAGCATCGTGTCGGCGTCGATGGCGCAGAAGAGCGGATAGCGGGCGTAGCGGATGCCCGCGTTCAGGGAATCTGCCTTTCCCCCGTTGGCCTTGTCGAGCACCACGATCCGATGGTCCGAAGAGCTCACATACACGGCCGAGATCGGCTCGCAGGGGAGGTTGGCCCGGGGCACGCGATCGACGCGGACGAGATCAAAGGCCTCCATGAGCGATGTGAGGGTGTCGTCCGTGGATCCGTCGTTGATCACGACGACCTCGAGCTCGCCGAACTGGGAGGTGAGCAGGGAGCGAACCGACGAGACGATCACCGGCCCCTCGTTGTAGGCGGGCACGAGGATCGAGACCGGCATGCTGAGCTCCGACTCCCCCACCTTCCGGTAGTCGCGGAACGGCCGCCTGGCCACGTACTCGTTGACTGCGCGCCAGCCAATCGCCACGAGGAGGACGAAGACCGAGTCGAGGACGACGAAATAGCCGAGCATGAAGATGTTGAAGTCGCGCAGCAGCTGATGGATGACATCCGTCATCTCAGGCCTCCACCAGCCTGTGGAGCGCCAGGGTCTCCCTGGCGCGCTCGCTCGCATACCGGTCCGAGTGGGAGAGGGCTCGCTTCAGCGCTGTGACCCCTTCGGTGCCGATGGTCGCGAGCGTGTCCGCGGCGTTGGAGCGCACCCACCAGGCGTCGTCCGAGAGCCGCTCCTCCAGCGCCGGGACTGCGCGCTGCTCGGGGTGAGCGCTCAGCGACTTCGCGGCCTGGGCGCGTACCTCCCAGGCGGGATCGCCCAGTGCCTTGATCAGCACGGCGACGGATGCCTCGGTTCCGCTGGGGCCGAGAGATCTGGCCGCAGCAACCCGCTCCTCGGTGTGCGGGCTGTCAAGCATGCGCGCCAGGGCCAGCTCGGCGCGGGGGTCTGCGGCCACCCCCAATGCACGAGCGACCGCGGGACGCCACCGCTCGGAAGGCTCGTCGTCGCCGGGCGCGAGGGATCGAGCAAGCTCGGGGTCCTCGAGGGCCGAGACGAGACTGGGCACGGCCCAGGCGCCGCCGAGCCGCTCGATGATGCGTTCCGGAGCGACATCGCCGGCCATCAGGCCCGAGATCAGCGAAAGCGCGGCGGCCTGGGTGCCGATTCCTCCGAGCTCCGCGCACGCCACGAGCCGGACATCGGGATCCGGATCGGCGAGCAGCGGCGGGAGCAGCTCGCTCGCCTTGGGAACGCGAAGTTCGCCGATCAGGAACGCCGCGCGGCCGCGCTTGACCGGATTGCGATGACGAAGTTGCTCGATCAGCGAGTCCACCAGCCCGATCCTCGTGACGGTGTCATGGAGCCTGGCTCGGTCCGCTTCGGTCAGCTCGTCGACGGTGCCGGAGGCAGTCACGGCGAAGTCGACCTGCCTTTGAGCGTCATCGCACGCACATGCTGCGGCCGTTCGGATCACATCCTGATCGCCGGCCAGCAGAGCCTCCCTCAGCCGCCCACGGCTGGTCTGGGAGACGAATTCGCGCTTGTCCCTCCGAAGCTTTCTCTCCAGGACGAAGCTGATCATCAGCACGCAGCCAAGCCCAGTCAGCATGGCGAGTAGCTGGGTTGCCTGAACCGCGCTCATCTGAGCACAGCGGCCGCGGTCGCGACGACGATCGCTCCGAGCAGGACGAGGTTGGAGGCACGGAACCTCATTTTTTGGGTATCGACGGACCCGACGTTTGTATGACCGTAGAAACCCGCGCGCGGGCCTTGGCCATACCGACGAATGGGTACTCAGCGCCTAGCGGCGCTTGCGCTTGACCGCGGCCGGCTTGGCGCCGGCGGCGGCGGCGTTCCCCGCGTCGAGCCTGC
>JAWVFG010000199.1:0-3150 GCA_033856335.1 Solirubrobacterales bacterium | reverse complement strand
TCACCATCTCCTCCGCGAACAGCGGATTGCCGCCCGAGCGCTCGGCGACCTGGGGCACGACCTCGGCCCCGCCGTTGTCCGAGCCCGGCATCAGCGCCGCGACCAGCTCGCGGGTCTCGTCGGCGGTGAGCGGCTCCAGCGAGATCGAGGTCGCGTTCCGCCGGCCGCCGCCCCAGCCCGGACGGCGCTCCAACAGCTCGTCGCGGGCGAGGCAGACGAGCAGCAGCGGTCCACGCACCCACCTCGCCAGGTGATCCAGCAGGTCGAGCATTCCCTCGTCGGCCCAGTGGATGTCGTCGATGGCCAGGACGAGCGGACGGCGCCGGGCGATCGCCTCGACCGCTGCGCGGGCGGCCGAGAAGAGCGCCTCGCGCATCCGCTGCGGATCCGGCTCGGACTGCCGGAGCTCGTCGGGCGGTTCGAGGCCGAGGGGGATGGCGAGCAGACCGGCGTTGCGCTCCCCGGAGGCCTCGTCCCCGAGCTCGCTCATCAGCTCGGTCACACCCGAGCGCAGTTTCTCCCAGGCCGTCTCGGGCGCGTCGGTGTCGCGGATCTCGAACTCGTCGTTGAGGACCTCGGCGAGCGCCCAGTATGCGATCCCCGCGCCATATGGCGGGCACTGTCCTCGCCGGATCGTCGGGGGGTCCTCGGACTCGGCGAGGTTCGACATCAGCTCCCGGAGCAGCCTCGACTTGCCGACCCCCGCCTGGCCGATCACGGTGACGAGGTGCGGCCGGCCCTCCTGCTCGACCCGCTCGGCCAGGGAGGTGAGCAGACCCGCCTCCTCCTCGCGGCCGATCAGCGGAGTCTGGGCACGGCCTACGGCGCGGCGCGGCTCCGCGAGCACGCCGGTCGCCTCCCATGCGGGAACGGGCTCCTCCTTCCCCTTGAGGATGAGCGGCTCGAGCCGCTCATAGGAGATCGCCTCCCTGCTGGCCTGATAGGTCGAGCCGCCGACGGTGACGCTCTCAGGCCGGCCAGCCGCCTGGAGGCGCGCGGCAACGTTGACCGCGTCGCCCATGACGGTGTAGCGGTCGCCGACGGCTCCCGCCATCACCTCGCCGGAGTTGATTCCGACACGTAGTGAGAAGCCCACGCCGTACTTCTCTCGGCTCTGGCGGTTCGCGCCCTCCATCGCCGCCTGCATGGCGAGGCCGGCGCGCACCGCCCTCTCGGGGTCATCTTCGTGGGCGACCGGCGCGCCGAAGACCCCCATCACGTTGTCGCCGATGAACTTGTCGATCGACCCTCCGAAGCGCTCGATCTCCTCGCCGAGGAGTCGCAGCGTGCGGCCCACGAGCGCCTTCACCGACTCGGGATCCATGCGCTCGGCAGCAGCCGTGTACCCGGAGAGATCCGCGAACAGGATCGTCGCCTGGCGGCGCTCCTCCGGCGGGGATTCGGCTGGAGCCTTCGGGCCGGCCGTCGCCGCGGCAGGAGCCGAGGTGGGGGAGAGCGCTGCCCCGCACTCGATGCAGAACTTCGCGCCGGTCGGGTTCTCGGCGCCGCAGCTCGGGCAGGCGGGGGAGAGCTCGCCGCCGCACGACATGCAGAACCGGGCCCGCTCGGGGTTCTCGGTCGCGCACGTCGGACAGGCTCTCCTCCCCTCCATCGGTATGAGGATAGGACGAGCGATCGCAACCTGCCGCTAAAAGGCGTGCGGTACCCTGCGGCGCCGCTGCACCCAGCAGGAGAGGAAGAGAGACCTTGATCAGGACACGCGCCCTTGTCGTTCTTGCCGTCGCGCTCGCGTCCGCGCTGCTCGTCGCCGCGTGCGGGGGCGGGGGCAACGGCGAGGACCCGCAGCAGGTCCTCGATCAGACCTTCAACAACCCGACCAGCATCCAGAGCGGGACGTTCGACCTCGACTTCCGGATCGAGACGTCCGGCGGCGACAACCCGGGCAGCCTCGAGGTGAAGCTGGGCGGGCGCTTCCAGAGCCAGGGCAACGGCCAGTTCCCCAAGTTCGACGTCGATGTCTCCCTGAAGAGCGATGCAGGCTCTCAGAGCTTCTCCGGTACCGGCGGACTGACCTCCACCGGCAGCGCGGCCTACCTCAACTTCCAGGGGACCGAGTATGCCGTGCCGCAGCAGCTCTACGACGAGTTCGTCACCTCGTACGCCCAGCTCCAGGGGCAGAGCAACTCGGCCAAGTCCGGCAGCCTGCTGAAGGCGCTCAACATCAGCCCCGCGAACTGGCTCTCGGATCTGAAGAACGAGGGCACCGACAATGTCGAGGGCGCGAATACGATCCACGTCTCCGGGACGGCGAACGTCTCCAAGCTCGTCGAGGACCTGAAGGCGATCGCCACAAAGGCCGGCAGCGCCGTGGGCAACGTCAATCTCGCCCAGCTCAATCAGCTCAACGACGTCGTCAAGTCCGGCGACATCGACGTCTACTCCGGCGAGCAGGACAAGCTTCTGCGCAGGTTCCAGGTCAGCCTCGACCTGAAGCCGCCGGCGGGCACTCCCGGGGCGCCCGATTCGCTCACGCTCGACCTCCAGCTCAACCTCGCCGACGTCAACAAGCCGCAGACCATTCAGGCTCCGGCGAACGCCCAGCCGCTGCAGAACCTCTTCCAGAAGCTCGGGGTCAACCCGGGACAGCTGGGCAATGCGCTTCGCGGCGGCCTCGGGACAAGCGGAGCCCTTCCCCAGTCCGGCGGGTCGACCACGGCGCCCAGTGCTTCCGCCACCCAGGCCTACCAGCAGTGTCTCCAGCAGGCATCCGGGGCGGCGGCGCTGCAGGCGTGCGCCAACCTGCTCGGCCACTAGCGGCATAAGCTCCGTCCATGCCGGAGCCCACATCCCCGTCGCGCGGGAAGCGGCGGCTTCTAGGGCCCGATAGCTGGCCCTATCTTCTCGCGCCGCTGATCCCGGCCGCGGTGATCGTCGACGTCGCCGACGCGCCCGCCACGGTTGTCTTCTTCGTCTCCGCCGTGGCCCTGATTCCTCCCGCGGCGATGATGGGGCGAGCGACGGAGGAGCTCGCCGAGCGCTCGGGCAACGTCGTCGGCGGCCTGCTCAACGTCACCTTCGGCAACGCGCCCGAGCTCATAATCGCCCTGTTCGCGCTGGACAAGGGCCTCCACGAAGTCGTCAAGGCGTCACTGATCGGGTCCATCATCGGCAACGTCCTTCTCGTGATGG
>JAWVFG010000198.1:0-5519 GCA_033856335.1 Solirubrobacterales bacterium | reverse complement strand
TCTGGCCGACGACGACGATGTCGCCGCGCTCGATCTTGGCGATCCGCTCGCGGTTGGACTCGACGAGCTGGGCCTTCATGTAGGGGACCGCTTCGACCGCGCCGCCGCGCTCGGCGACCTGCTTCATCTCGGCGTCGGCACCCTCCGCCAGTTCATCGACCAGCCCGTCCATCACCTTCGAGCCCTCGAAGATGTCGGGGTAGTCGAGCAGGTCGGTCTCGTTGGCGAGGATCTGCTGGATGCGAAGGCTCCACTGCTGGTCCCAGGGGCGCGGCAGGCCCAGCGCCTCGTTCCAGGCCGGCAGCTGAATCGCGCGGGCGCGGACGTCGCGTCCGAGAGTCACGGCCAGCGCCTCGAGCGCGATCCGCGGGACGTTGTTCTCCGGCTGTGACTCGGTCAGCCCGAGCGAGTTGACCTGCACGCCGTAGCGCATCCGCAGGAACTTGGGCTCCTCGACTCCGTAGCGGTTGCGGCCGATCTCCTCCCAGAGGCGGCTCATCGCCCGTAGCTTCGCGTGCTCCTCGATGAAGCGGACCCCGGCGTTGACGAAGAACGAGATCCGGCCGAAGACCGTGGGGAAGTCCTCGTCGGCGACCTGCCCGCGGGCCTTGACCTCGTCCAGGACCGCGATGGCCGTGGAGAGCGCGAAGGCGATCTCCTGGACCGGGGTCGCTCCCGCCTCCTGCAGGTGGTATGAGCAGACGTTGATCGGGTTCCACTTGGGCATCTCGTTGACGGTGAAGGCCACTGTGTCCGCGATCAGCCGCATCGAGGGCCCGGGCGGGAAGGCGTAGGTGCCACGCGAGAGGTACTCCTTGATGATGTCGTTCTGGGTGGTGCCGGCAAGCGCGGAGCGCTCCACGCCGTTCTCCTCAGCGACCGTCGCGTAGAGCGCGAGCAGCCAGGCGGCGGTCGCGTTGATCGTCATCGACGTGTTCATCTCGTCGAGCGGGATTCCGTCGAAGAGCGTGTGCATGTCGCCCTTGTGGACGATGGAGACGCCGACCTTGCCGACCTCCCCGCGCGCCAGATCCGCGTCGGGGTCGTAGCCGGTCTGAGTGGGCAGGTCGAAGGCGACGGAAAGCCCCGTCTGGCCCTTGGCGAGGTTCTTGCGATAGAGCTCGTTCGAGCGCCGGGCGTCCGAATGGCCCGCGTAGGTGCGCATGACCCAGGGACGGTCTCGCTCGGGCAGGCGATGTTCGCTCATGTCCTAATGGTAAGTGTCTGGTAAATCGAGCCACGCAAACCACCGCTCCGACGTGGCCTGGTGGGTGTTCTTGCAATCTCCCGGATGCCTCACGGCTACGCTCACGCCCGCATGAGAACGAAGTTGACAGCCCTGCTGGTCATGGGCGCCGCCCTCGTGGCCGGCGCCGCCGTCGCCCATGCGGCGCCGATTCCGGTCGCGACCTACACCTTCCAGAGCCAGGACGACGTCAACGCCTTCCAGAAGGTCTCCGGGGGCAGCTGCAAGCGCAAGTGGGCCGGCAATCAGGCCCTGGGCATCGGCGTCGGCAACGCTACGAACTCCTGCGTGTACCGCTCGTCGGTCGTAGCGGACTCGAGCGACCAGTACGCCGACCAGGGGATGGTCGCCACCGCGACCGTCGGCGGAGGGACGCCGAAGCTGCAGAAGAAGTCCTTCGTCGGCGTCGGTGTTCGCCACAGCGACTCCGCCGGCTACCTGCTGCGCGTCCTGCCGAACGCCCACAAGTGGCAGTACTTCCGCGACCCGAAGGGCGCGGCCGGGCCGAAGCTGGTGGGGTCGGGCAGTGGCAAGTTCGTCAAGCTCGGCTCCAAGCCCAACACGATCGCGCTCCGCGCCTTCTCCTATGGCGGCAACACAACCAGCGTGGTCGGCTCCGTGAACGGGGTCGGGGTCGTATCGACGACGGACTCGGGCGCGGATCAGCCCGATGGGCGCCAGACGGTCGTCGCCTCTGGCGCCAAGGGATCGGCCGCCGGCACCGGGATCACCGGCGTTTTCGACAACGTCATGGTTCAAGTGCCGAACCCGTTCTAGGGCACGGAATTTCCCCGCAGCCTGGGCCTGATCCTCTACCTTGCGGCGGGTGGCCACGACCACGGTTGAGCGCCCCAAATCCGCCGGTCCCGAGGAGGGATTGGGAGGAAATTGGCAAGTGATCGTCCTCAACGACGACCACAACACCTTCGATCACGTCGCGCAGACTCTCTCCAGGGTGGTACCCGGCATCTCACTCGACGGCGGCTACAGATTCGCGGACGCGATCCACAGCAGCGGCAAGGCCGCGGTCTGGACCGGGCCCCGCGAGCCCGCCGAGCTCTACTGGGAGCAGCTGCAGGGAGCGGGGCTGACGATGGCGCCGCTCGAGCAGCACTAGCGGCGACCAGGCCGCTCCACTTCGGAGCGGAGGGCGAAGCCCGGAGCGACTTATGTGGGGCGGCCGCCTCTTGCCGCGACTTGATGGCGAAGCCGAATCACTTCTTCGTCGGCGAGTCCTGGGTCAGCGTGTTGTTACCGGGCCCACCGTTGAGCTTGTCCTTGCCAGGCCCACCGATGAGCTGATCGGGTCCGGGGCCTCCGAAGAGGCGGTCCATCCCGGCACCGCCGCCGAGCAGGTCGGCCCCGGGGCCGCCGATGAGGACGTCGTCGCCCCCGTTCCCGCTGAGCAGGTCGTCATCGGCGCCTCCGTTGAGCTTGTCGTTGCCGGAGTTGCCGAGCAGGATGTCGCGTCCGGCGCCGGCGGCGATCCTGTCGTTGCCGGCCCCTCCTTGGAGGCTGTCGCGGAACCGGCCTCCGGTGACTCGATCATCACCCGGTCCCGCCAGTACGAGGTTGAAGGCAGACGCCCCGCCGATGTAGCGGTCATTGCCCGTCCCAAGTTCCGCCGCAGCGCCGGTACCGTGCCCGAACCCGCCCGGGAGGTCCTTTTGGCCAAAGCCGGCGTCCGAGCCCACCCCCGAGAAGTCGACGCGGTCATTCCCCGTTCCGGTCACCGCGTCGACCTCCGACACCTTTGAGCAGGCGACCGGGCCCGTCCGCGGGTCCTTGCCATTCACCTTCACGAGACCGCCCCTGCAGACGACCACGATGTGGTCGGACCCCTTGCCGCCCGCCACGGTGATCAGCCCTCCGCTGAGCGACGAGCGCACCTTGGCCTGCGCCACCGTGGCAGTGCCGGCGAGCAGCGCCGCCGCGATCGCAGCGGGCAGGGCCAGGCGCATGTATGAGCGATGGGAGAGCGTCAGCACGGGCTATGAAGGAACACCGGGAGCATCCCTAAGTAGCTGATCTCGCGCGGTGCGGGGGAGAACGTGAGGGTCTCCTGCCTAGGTGTTGCTATGCGACAGCAGGACAGGAGAGTCGATGAGGTTCTGGCGGAGTTAGCCACCAGGGCCCACGGTGTGGTGACTCGGAAAACACTCCTGGGGAAAGGGGTCTCGCCGGAGCAGATCAGGCATCGGCTGCGGAAGGGCTCGCTGCTGCGGGAATACCCGGGCGTCTACTGCGTCGGGCACAGGGCACCGAGCGTGGAGGCGCGATATCTCGCCGCGGTTCTGGCATGCGGACCCGGAGCTCTCTTGGCTGCCCGACCTGCGGCCCACCTCTGGGGCCTGCTCAAGGGCTCGCCGCCCCCGCCCGAAGTGCTTGCGCCGGCCGAACGGCGCGTTGAAGGAGTGCGGACTCATCGCGCCAGGCCCTTCCACCCCGAGGACGCAACCAGCTGCCGAGGGATCCCGGTGACAACCGTGCCGCGCACCTTGGTGGATCTCGCCCGGGCACTTTCGGAGCATGACCTGGCCCGCGCGTGCCACGAGGCCGAGGTGCTGCACCACACCACGCCTGGCCAGGTGGAGTCCGCGCTCACCCGACTGCCGAGCAGCCGAGGCGCGCGGACTCTCCGCCGGATCCTTCATGGCGACGTTCGGGTGACCCTCAGCGGGCTCGAGAGCGCCTTCCTCGCCCGTCTCCGCGAGGCCCGTTTGCCGCTTCCCGAGACAAATCGCCCTGCGAGCGGACGGAGGGTCGACTGCCGCTGGCCAGCGCGCCGGCTGACGGTCGAGCTCGACGGCTACCGCTATCACCACTCACGCCACGCGTGGGAGGCGGATCGGCATCGAGAGCGAGAGGCGCGTGCTCGCGGAGATGAATTCCGCCGCTACACGTACGGCGACATCGTCGAAGACCCGGCCTTCATGTTGCGCGAGCTGCGGGCGTTGCTCCGGGGCTCTCCTGCCTGACTGTTGTCCTGCAACATCAATGCGGGAGAGCTTCCCTAAACCGCCGGTGAGCTACTCCCCTGCGATCAGCGAGTGCCACACCGGGAGGACGGGCTTGTTGAAGTAGTTGACCGCCTCCTCGCGCATCGCGGAGATCTCGTCCGAGTACCAGTAGCGGTCGAAGTCCTCGTGGTTGTCCCAGACGGACGCCTGGCGGAAGTGGAGCGGGTCCTCGACGTTGCGCGTCAGGGACCAGCCCTTGGCGCCGAAGGCCATCGCGCGGGCCGCGGCGGGCTCCCAGACCTCATACCAGCGGTCCGCCCGAAACGGATGGATGTGCCACTCGATGTAGACGATCTCGAGGTGCCCGTTGGACGAGCCGTCTGCCATCAGGCCGCCCTCCACAACCGGCGGCCACAAAGGCCGCCGCCGAACAGACGGCGGGCGCTCACGCGCCCACCTCTGCCCGGATTGCCCCGGGGCCCTCCTCCGTCTTGCCCTCGTCATCGCTGCCCGCGCCCACCAGGATCGAGATCTTGCCGAGGTGCTTGTTCTCGTGCAGGAGCTGGTGCGCCTCGGCGACGCCGTCGAAGCCCATCACCCGCCAGAGGACCGGCTGGATCTTGCCCTCCGCCATCAGCTGGTTCGCCCGCATGCACTCATAGGCGTTGGCGAAGTGGGAGCCGATGATCTGCTTCTGGCGCATCCAGAGGTAGCGCACGTCGAAGTCGAGCGTGTAGCCGGAGGTCGCGCCGCAGATCACCACCTTGCCGAAGGGCTTCACGACGAAGACCGAGGTGGGGAAGGTCGCCTGCCCGACGTGCTCGAAGACGATGTCGGGCGAGTCGCCGAGGATCTCCTTGACCCGCTTGGCGAAGCCGCGCGACTCCTTGAATCGCGCCTTCTCCTCGTCGGGCGACTCGCCGCCCTTTCGCATCATCCCCGAGAACTCGTTTCGGTTGATGTAGTCGACCGCGCCGAGGCGCTTGACCAGCTCCCCCTTCTCGTCGGAGGAGACGACGCCGACGGCGTCGGCGCCGGTCAGCGCGCACAGCTGCGTGGCGAACACGCCGAGCCCGCCGGCCGCGCCCCAGATCAGCACGCGGTGGCCGGACTGGAGCTTGCAGCGGTCCATCAACATCCGGTAGGCGGTGAAGTACGTGAGCCCGTAGGAGGCCGCCTCCTCCCACGCCAGGTGCTTGGGCTTGTGCAGCAGCTGCTGGGCCTGCACCTTGCAGAACTGCGCGAACGAGCCCCAGCTCGTCTCGTAGCCCCAGATCTGCTGGCTGGGAGCCGCGAGCGGATCGAGCCCGTGG
>JAWVFG010000197.1:0-15186 GCA_033856335.1 Solirubrobacterales bacterium | reverse complement strand
AGCTGGCGCCAGGTGAGCCGGACGACGTCGTAACCGAGCAGCTTGAGCCGCAGGTCGCGAGCTCGATCAGCTTCGAAGGCGGCTCGACCCTGGTGGGCGCGATAGCCGTCGAGCTCGGCAATCAGATCCTCGAATCTCGCCCTTCATCGCCGGTTTTCGCCCCGGCACCCCTACCCGAACGTGAACGCGTATCCCGAGATCCCCGGGTCGAAGACGAGCGAAAGCCGGTGCTGCGACACGGCCGGCAGATCGACCAGCCGGTACAGCCGCTGCGCCTGGATCGTCGCCCGGCCACGGTGGACGTCGGCCCCCGCCAGCTTCGCCGGGATCGGCTTGCCGTCGAGCAGAACCCGGACGTGGCGGGCCTGGTCGGGAGACCCGAGGACAAGGAAGACGCGGCGAGCATTGAACTCCATGTCGATCTCACCGCCGGCGCCGGAGGTCGCGTCCTCGTTGGTGATCCTCCAGTTGCCCGCGTAGGCGAACTGATTCGCCGAGAGCCGGCCCGGCGCCGAACCGAAATCCTGGTCGCCGGGATGAACCGGGGTGACCCAGCCCTGAGCGCGGGAGGCGCCGAGGTACGTCTCCGGGGTGATGGCGCCGGCCGAGGGCGCCTGCGCGCTCGCCCGGGCGCCGGAACCCAGGCTCTTGTGGCCGGCCTCCTGAAGCAGCGTGCGAATGGCTCTCTCGGTCTGGGCGTAGTCGCCCTCCCCGAAGTGGGCGTCACGGACGTTGCCCTGGGCGTCCACCAGGTAGTCCGCCGGCCAGTACTGGTTGCCCCAGGCGTCCCAGGTCGCCAGGTTGTTGTCCTGGACGACGGGATAGGTGAGGTGGTTCTGATGGATCGCCGCCTGGACGTTGCCCGCGTCCTTCTCGAACGGAAACTCCGGCGAGTGGACACCGACCACCGTGAACCCCTGGCTGCCGTAGCGCTGCTGCCATGCCTCGAGGTAGGGCAGGGTGCGGATGCAGTTGATGCAGGTGTAGGTCCAGAAGTCGACCAGGACCACCTTGCCCCGCAGATCGCTCATGGAGAGCGACTCGCCACCGGGCGTGTTGAACCAATCCTGGGTCCCGGTGAAGTCGGGGGCCGGCCCGTAGGTCTGCAGGCTGACCGGCTGATTGAGCTGGGACGCGGGGACGACCGGGGTTCCGTGTTGGCTCACCGACGCCAGGTCGGTCGAGATCGCCTTGCTCGTCTCGAGGCTGTTCGTCGGATTGACCAGGAACGTCGGCAGGGCGCTGGCTATCGAGGTCTGGAAGCGAACGTCCCAGTTCGCCGTCATCGCGACCGCAACGAGAACCATTACGGCGCCCATCGCCATCTGCACGAGGCCGCGCACAGGGTTCAGCCGCTGGGTGAACCGCCTCCCGCCGAGCAGCAGCAGGTACAGGACGGCCGACGAGCCCACCGCATACGAGAGAGCGACCGCCAGGCGGCCGGCGGTGAAGTCCTGCGCCGCCGAGACAACGATGACACCGGCCAGAATCGGCCCCGCACAGGGCGCGTAGACCAGGCCGAGGCTCGCGCCGACGACCAGACCCGAGCCGAAGCCGTCACCTCGGAAGCGAGCCGGCCCGGGCGCCAGGCGGCTCGCGAACGCCTCCACGCGGTCGCCGATCGGCGGGATCAGCAGCGAGATCCCGAACCCGAAGAGCACGACGATCGCCAGGTCGCGCGCAAACCCATTCGGCAGGCCGAGCGCATTGATCACGTAGACGAGAGCGACCGTGGCGAAGGTGAACGACAGCGCCAGCCCGGTGACCACACCGAGCGGCCGGCGCCGGCCGCCCGTGACCCCTGCCGAGAGGATTGCGGGCAGGATCGGGAGCACGCACGGCGACAGGGCCGTACCCGCCCCGGCCACCAGGGCGAAGAGCATCAGGAGTGCCATCGAGGTCCAGACTCCGAGATCGGCCGAGTGTTACGGCCAATCGTTAGGCGCGGATTAGGACTCTTTTGAGGGGTCGGCGCGACGCACCCGATGAACGGGAATCTCCTCACTGATCCCCTTGAAGCGATGCCTGCCGGCGAAGGAGAACCTGAAGCGGTCGCCGCTGGCAGAGTCCAGCGCCTCCTTGACCGCCTCGTCAACCACCACGCTGTCCGGCCGTGCGAAGGTCGTGATCCGGGCCGCGAGGTTGACGGGTCGGCCATACCAGTCCCCCCCGCGTCCGAGCGCCTGACCACGCGCGGCGCCCGCCCTCAGGGGAGGGATGTCTCCGTCCCCGGCCGCATCGACCAGCCCAACCACCGCATCCAGAAGTGGGGCCGGCTCCCGGGAGGCGAACATCGCCGCGTCCCCGATCATCTTCACCAGCCGCACGGGGGGACTTGCCGCCTCAGACGCAAGCTCGAACAGCCGGCCCGTGAGGTCGCCGATCTGCTCGATCTCGAGGGATTCGCCGAGCCGCGTGAAGCCCACCAGGTCGGCGAAGGCGATCGTGATGTCGTCCGAGCCCGAGAGGCGACCCTCCGCCAGCTCGGCCTCTGAGACGACCGCCTGGCGAATCGCCTCCCGAAGGTGGATCTGGTAGGCGTGCAGCAACGTCTCGCCGAGCAAAGGCGACATCGTCTTCGCCGCCGCTGCATAGCGCAGGGCCAGCTCCCGTTCGTCGATGCCCGGCTCGGTGAAGACCTGGCCGACCATGTCGCGATTGGCGTCGGCGAGGCTCGCCATCGAGATGCCGATGATGCGGGAGGTCTCCAGGACCCCCTCCTCGGGGAGCCCGGCGTCCAGGAACGACTTGGCCCGCTTGGCGGCCTCGAGGTCGGGCTCCGCGTACACGGGCTCGTCATCCGACGGGATAGGCGCCCCAAGCGCCCGGAGCAGGCGCACCAGGAAGCCGTACTCCAGTCCCGCCCCATCCGCGATCTCCGCGGCGGTGTAGTGGTCGCCGCCGGAGTCGAAGACGCGCTCGACGGGCAGCAGCACCAGCCGGTTCTCCGCGACCGCTCGCTTCAGCTCCTCGAGCGGGACGCCGGAATCAGCCAGTTCCTCGAGCAGGGCGAGTCGCGCCTCACGCGCCTCGCCGCTGAGGCCCTCCACGAGCCCCTCAGCCTTGAAATCAATGCCCGCCACCGCGCCATCCTAGAATCGACGGAGATGGCGGGTCTCGAGCTTCCGATCTTCGAGCTGCCGCTCGTCCTTCTTCCCGGCGAGCAGGTCCCGCTGCACATCTTCGAGGAGCGCTACAAGCGGATGGTCGGAACGGCGCTCGATCAGGGGGAGCCATTCGGCATCGTCCTGCGAGATGACGATGGCGCCCGCTCCATCGGCTGCACAGCGCGGATCGACGACGTGCTCGAGCGTTTCGACGACGGACGCATGAACATCGTGGTCAGCGGCGAGGAGCCGTTCAAGGTGCTCGACCGCTTCGAGTCACCCGAGTTCCCTTCCGGCGAGGTCGAGCTGATCCCCGACCAGGACGTGCCGCCCATCGATGAGGCCTCCGCCACCGCTGCGCGCGAGACGTTCGCGGACCTCGCCGAGCGTGCCACCGGGGAGCGACCGGAACCGGAGGAGCTGGATGGGGCCACCGCCTACTCGCTTGCGGCCCGCATCGAGCTGCCGCCCGAGACCAAGCAGCAGCTATTGGAGATGCGGGACGAGGACGATCGCATGGCCCTGCTTGCCAATGCGCTGGGCGCCGTCGGAAAGGCGCTGGAGCGGGCCGAGGAGGCCGCCGAGCGCGCCAGCGGCAATGGGAAAGTTCACTTCCCTGGGTTGCCGGACTAGGCGAAGGCCACAGCCCCGCCCCGCCGCGGGTCGCCGCCTCCGCTGAGCTCGGCGCTCACGGGATCGCGCCTTACCGCCTGGACGCCTCCGAAGAACAGGTTCTTGCGCTTCCATCGGACCACGGGGACGCCGCGCACCTCCAGGTCGTCCAAGGCGCGCTCATCCACCCCGGGCTCCGCCTGCACGATTCCCGCCTCGAAGTGGAGGCGCCCCGCCACCACCGCCTCCTCCGCGTCCATCTCCTGCTCCAGCACCCTGACGACCGTCTGCAGGATCGCGGAGCGGATCCGGTTGGACCCTGCGCTGCCGAGCCCCAGGACGACCTGGCCGCCGCGCAGCGCCAGCGTCGGGGACATCATCGAGCTCACCCGGCGACCGGGCGGGATCCGGTGGAAACCGTGTGGATTCAGGTCCTCCTCGCCGAGCATGTTGTTGACGTGCACGCCGGTGCCGGGAACGACGACTCCGGAGCCGGTGCCGTTCGAGCAGGTGACCGAGGCGCAGTTGCCGTCCGCATCGATGACCGCGAGATGGGTGGTCGAGCCGAGCCGATCCTGCGGGTCGCCCGGGCCGCCGGCGCCGCCGTGGCCGCCCACCCAGTCGCCCTCGCGGATGCGGGCGGCCAACTGATCCAGGTCCGAGGCCAGGAAGCGCTTCACGTACTCCTCGTCGTGCAGCCCCTCGTTGAAGTCGTCGGAACGCCGGCCGTTGGCGGCCTCGGTCGCCGCGACGATCTCCTCCACCCCGCACGCGCCAAGGCGCTCGAGCAGCCCCAGCGAGTAGCCGATCAGGATCCCTCCCGAGGACGGCGGCGGGTTGGTGAGCACCACGTGGCCGCGGAACCGAGCGGTCACGGGCTCCCGTTCAATCGGCTCGTAGGCAGCCATGTCATCCATTCCCAGGGTGCCGCCTCCCTCGCGGACCCAGTCGCACACCGCCCGCGCGGTCTCGCCGCGATAGAACGGCTCCGACCCCTCGGCGGCAAAACGCTCCAGCGCATCAGCCATCTCGGGGTAGTGGAACGTGTCCCCCTCGACGAGCTGCTTCCCATCGGGGGTGTAGAGGGCGGCCGACTCCGGGGTCGAGATCAGGATCGGGTGAAGGATCTCGTGGAAGTACTCGGCCCCCTTCGTCAGCGTCACCCCATCGCGCCCGAGCGCGATGCCCGGCCTGGCGAGGCGGTCCAGCGGCACGGAGCCGTAGCGCCGCCAGACGTGCTCGAGTCCCGCGGCGGTTCCCGGCACGCCACAGGAGGCCGCGCCGCAATAGAACGTCTGCGGCGTCTCGTCGAAGTAGACGGGGATCGGGACCAGCTCCGCCGTGCGCTCCACACCGTCGGCGCCGCCGGCGGCCACGAAGAAGTCGACCAGGGTGTCCTTCCCGCCCTCGTGGACCATCATGAACCCGCCGGCGCCGAAGCCCGTCAGCTGGCTCTCGCAGACAAACGAGGTGAGGACCGCGCAGATCGCGGCGTCGACGGCGTTGCCGCCCTCGCGCAGCACCTGTGCCCCGGCCTCCGCGGTCAGCGGATGCCCCGCGGCGACCACTCCCCTCGAGCTGCTCATTCGAGGAGCCTAGGCGGGTTTAAGGCGGTTCTAATCCCCCGGGCTGAACTCGGGCACGTCGAGGATCCTGCCCTCAACCGGGCGGGGCTCCGTCGGGCGCCGGTCCAAGCCGCCACGGCCGTTCCCGTCCCCGTAGAGCTCCTCAGCGCTGCCGTGCCGCGCCTGCGGCGTGCCGCCGCGCCAGTCGCCAACCGGGTCGGAGTAGCGCTCCGGCCGCAGCGCCGCGTCCCGGTCCGGGGTGCGCGGCTCGCGCGCCTCGCCGCGCCGGTCGCGATGGTGACGGTGGGCGAAGGCCGAGTCGAAGCGGGTCGCGATCACAGTGATCCAGACCTCCTCCGACATGTCCTCGTCCACGCTGGCGCCAAAGATGATTTCCGCCTCGGGGTGAGCCGCGGCCCTGACCACGTCGGCCGCCTCGCTCGCCTCGATCAGCGAGAGATCGGGGCCACCCGTGATCGAGAGCAGCATCGAATGCGCACCGTCCACGGAAGTCTCGAGCAGCGGTGAGGCGACCGCCTTCTCGGCGGCGATCGTCGCCCGGTGCTCTCCGTAGCCCATGCCGATGCCGAGGATCGCGTCCCCCGCGTCGATCATGGTCGTGCGGACGTCAGCGAAGTCGAGATTGATGAGGCCGGGCAGCATCACCAGGTCGGAGATGCCCTGCACCGCCTGGCGCAGGACGTCGTCGGCGACACGGAAGGCATCGACGATCGAGGTCCGGCGCTCGAGGATCGTCAGCAGCCGCTCGTTCGGCACGACGATCATCGTGTCGACCTCCTTGCCGAGAGCGAGGATTCCCTCCTCGGCCTGCGCGGCGCGCCTGGCGCCCTCGAAGGCGAACGGCTTGGTGACCGCGGCAACCGTCAGCGCGCCGATGTCGCGCGCCAGCTTGGCGACGACCGGCGCGGCGCCGGTACCCGTGCCCCCGCCCGACCCGGAGGCCAGGAAGACCATGTCGGAGCCCTTGAGCAGGTCCTTGATCTTGTCCTGCTCCTCGAAGGCCGCGCGGTAGCCGACCCTCGGATCCGATCCGGATCCGAGCCCGCGGGTGAGCTCGCTGCCGATGTGCAGCGTCACGTCCGCGTTGGAGGTCTGCAGGGACTGAAGGTCGGTGTTGATCGCCAGGAACTCCACTCCCGGCAGCTGCGCCTCGACCATCCTGTTGACGGCGTTGACGCCGGCACCTCCCACGCCGACCACACGCAGGACGGCCTGGTGAGTGCGCGGAACGGCGGGCTGACGGGTTGCGGGCTGATCGGGTGAAGGCTCATCGCGGCCGAACCTGGGACGCACCTCGATGCCGGGCCGTCCCATGAGGCGCTCGAGGCCCTCGTGGTGGATCTCGATCTCAGCTTCGGCGACCGGCTCCGGAGGAGTCGGCTCGGGGACGGGCTCGGGTCCGGGCAGCGGATCCGGAACCGGGTCAGGCGTCGGCTCGGGGACCGGCTCGGGTCCGGGCTCGGGGACCGGTTCGGGAAGCGGGGTTTCCTGGACGGGCTCCTCCACAGCGACCTTGGTCCGAGCGCCGCCGTTGCTCTTGGCGGTCACCTTGACCGCCTCGGGCGGCACTGACTCCTCGGTCGAGCGGAAGAGATCGGCGAGGGGGCCCTCGCGCATGCTGGCGCGCTTGCTACGAGCCATGAGTGAGAACCTCCTTGGCGAGGTCGCGGTATGAGCCCGCGGCCGTTCCCTTTGGGTCGTATTTGAGGACTGAGCTCCCCCGGACGGGCGCCTCGGCGAACTTGATCGCCTTGCGGATCCGCGACTTGAAGACGAGCTCTCCGAAGTTCTCCTCGAGGATCTCCACCGCCTCCTTGGCGTGGACGGTCCGTGAGTCGAGCATCGTCGGCAGGATGCCCTCGATCTCGACGCCGGGGTTGAGGTTCTCCCGGATCATCTGAAGTGTGTTCTGAAGCTGCACGAGGCCGCGCATCGAGAGGTACTCGCACTGGACGGGCACGATCACCTTGTTTGCGGCGGTCAGCGCGTTGACCGTCAGCAGCCCGAGGCTGGGCGGGGTGTCGATGCAGATGAAGTCGTAGTCGTCCTTGACCTCGTCGAGGGCCTTCTGAAGGGAGCGCTCCCGCCCGATCTGGGTGCTCATCGCGATCTCGGCGCCGGCGAGGTCGATCGAGGCGACGGCGATGTCGATCTCGCGCTCGACGATGATGTCGCGGATCGGCGTGCGGTGGACGAGCACGTCGAACATGCTGAGCTCGACCTTGTCGGGGTCGACGCCCTGGCTCATCGTCAGGTTGCCCTGGGGGTCCATGTCCACCGCGAGAACGCGGTGGCCGGACTCCTTGAAGGCGACGGCGAGGTTGAGCGCGGTGGTCGTCTTGGCCACGCCGCCCTTCTGGTTGGCGAAGGCGATCACCTTGGCCGGGCCCTTGTTCTTGGGCGCTTCCGGCTGCTTGGACGAGCCGGTCTTTGCGGGCGCCTCGTCCTTGCCCTTGTCCTTCGCAGGCCCCTCGCCATCCTTCTTCTCGGGCTTGGGGCCAACGAGGTCGTCGGCACGCATTCGACCGCTCTCTGCCACCTCTTCGGCGGCCGGGTTTCGACGGAACATAGCCATCTCTCTGCGGCTATTTCGGAGGCGGAGACCGCATTCCTTCCCCTGATTGGAAGAATCCGCCCGCATGGCTGCATTACTCGATAAGCGACTCGTCTTCGTGACCGGCAAGGGAGGGGTCGGGAAGTCGACGATCTCCATTTCCCTCGGCCTCGCGGCGGCCGCCCAGGGCAAGCGAACGATCGTCTGCGAGGTGGGCGGCCAGGAGACGGCCTCACGCGCATTCAGGCGAGCCGAGGTGGGCTTTCACGAGGTCGAGGTGTCCGACAACCTCTGGGCGATCTCGATCGATCCGGACCACTCCCTGCGCGAGTACCTGCTGCTCCAGCTCAAGGTGCGGGCGATGCGCGACATGCTCGTTCGCTCCCGAATCTTCAACTATCTGGCCGCCGCCACCCCAGGGCTCAAGGAGCTGCTCACGATCGGGAAGATCTGGGAGCTCGCGCAGCCCGACCGCAAGGTGAAGAAGGCGCGTGAGTACGACCTGGTGATCGTCGACGCGCCCGCGACCGGACAGGGGATCGGCTTCCTGCAGACGCCGCGCACCTTTGCCGGCATCGCCCGAGTGGGGCCGATCCACTCGCAGGCGCAGGAGCTCGACCGCTTCATCACCGACCACAACGCGACCGGGGTGGCGATCGTCTCCCTGCCCGAGGAGATGCCCGTCAACGAGTCGGCCTCGCTCGAGGCGCAGCTCACCGACGACATCGGGATGTCGGTCGACCGCGTCTACATGAACGCGCTCTACCCGGAGCGCTTCGCCAAGAGCGAAGCCTCCGAGCTCGAGAAGGCGCTCGAGGAGGCCGACGGTCCCGCCAAGGCCGCCCTGCGCGCGGCGCTCTCGGAGTACCGCCGCTCGCGCTCCCAGCGGGCGCAGCTGCAGCGCCTGAAGAGGGCCGTCTCCTCCCCCGTCAAGACCCTCCCCTTCATCTTCAAGCCCTCTCTCGACGTGCCCTCCCTGGAGCGCCTGGCCGGGGCCCTCGTCTGATGCCCCCCATCACCGACATCGTCGAAGGCCGCGGGATCTGCATCTGCGCGGGCTCGGGCGGCGTGGGCAAGACCACCACCTCGGCCGCCCTGGCCGCCGGGCTCGCCGCCCGCGGCCAGAAAGTCGCGGTGCTGACGATCGACCCGGCCAAGCGCCTCGCCGACTCCCTGGGCCTGGAGGAGCTCGGGAACACGCCCAGGCGTGTGGATCCAAAGCTCTTCGAGACCGCCGGCATCGAAATGCGCGGCGAGCTCTGGGCGATGATGCTCGACGCCAAGGCGACCTTCGACGAGCTCGTGCGCAAGCACGCCCCGGACGCTGAGACGCGCGACCGGATCCTCGAGAACAGGATCTACCGGCAGCTCTCCAACGCCCTGGCCGGCTCTCAGGAGTACATGGCGATGGAGAAGCTCTTCGAGATCCACCAGGAGGGCCGCTACGACTTCCTGGTCCTCGACACACCCCCCTCGCGCAACGCGCTCGACTTCCTCGATGCGCCGAAGCGCCTCACCCAGTTCATCGAGGGACGCGGCATGCAGATGTTCATGAAGCCGACGGGCTTCGCGACCAGGGTGGTCGGCCGCGGCAGCTCCATGGCGTTCAGCGTGTTGAAGCGGGTCACCGGCCTCGACCTGATCTCCGACCTGAGCGAGTTCTTCCAGGCCTTCAGCGGGATGGTCGACGGGTTCCGGGAGCGCGCCAAGCGGGTCTCCGAGCTGCTGGCCGATCCAGCGACGACGTTCGTGATCGTCTGCGGGCCGCAGGGCGAGCCCATCGACGAGGCCGTCTACTTCCACCGCAAGCTCGTCGAGGCGCAGCTGCCCGTGGGCGGCGTGATCGTCAACAAGGTCCACTACGAGGCCGACGGAGAGGCAGGGGGCGAGGCTGAGGCTGATCTACGCGGGCTGCTCGACGACGAGCTGGCCGAGCGCGTCGCGCAGAACTTCGCCGACTACCAGGCGCTCGCCCAGCGGGACGCGAGGAACGTGGAGCACCTGAGGCGGGAGCTCAACCCGAGGGCGGTGATCCGCGTCCCCTACCTGGACGAGGACGTTCACGACCTGGAGGCCCTGCTCAAGATCGATCGCTACCTGTTCGCGACCGAGGAGCAGCGCGAGGCGCTGGCGGCTTCGGGGACGGCTTAGCTAGCTGCCGTGCTTACGCTCGTACCGGAGCTCGCCGACGTTCCAGTCGGTGGCATCCGGAACGGGAAAGAGGTAGCGGACGCGGTCCTTGGAGGGCTCGCGATCCTCGCGATCGGTGTCGCGGTTGCGCCTCGGCCTCGCGAAGGCGGGCCACTCCGGCTCGCCGTCCCCGGCGCTGAACCAATCCGCTCGGCCCCCTGTAGCGGGCTGGGACGGATCGCGATGGTCGCTTTCGGCGCCCATGATCTCGGGTAGTTCGACGTCATCGACGACGATCCTCGTCGTCGGTTGCCGATCCTCCTCGGCCCTGCGGACGGACAAAGCGTCCAATTGGTTCGTGTCCGTCCCATCTGCCTCCGCTGCCCTGTGGACATGGATCTCGTCGTCCCCGAGGTTGCCGTCGGCGATCGCCGTGAGATCGAGCTCATCGTCGGAATTGGGCTCGGGAAGCCGCCACTCGGCGGTCTCCCCCATGCCCGGCGTCTCCACGTGTGTGGCCGAAAGACCCTCGGAGAGCAGCACCTCGTCAGCGGCTGCCCGCAGGTCTCCTCCCAGCTCTCCGGTGGCAAGTCCCTTGAGAAGGCGTCGCAGCAGTTCCTCGAGCTCAGCGATCACGTCCAGCGGGGAGGCTCCGGCCGCCGGCCGGTAGCGCCCTCCGCTCATCAGCTTCCGCTCGATCGCGAGCGCACGCTCGACCGTGACCCGGCCCTGCTCGCGCTCGTACGGCTCGCAGGCGAGCGCGGCGACGCGAGCGGAAAGCGTCGTCTTTGCCGCGCCTCCCCCCTCGAGCATGCCGCGGAGGGCGAGCAGGTAGTCGCTCAGCGCCTCGATCAGGGAGCCACGCTCGGCGCCCAGCTCGAACCGCGAGGCGGCCCAGTCCAGCGAGGGCATTCGCGAGCCGCGCTCGTTGAGGACTCGCGAGAAGGTCTCGAGGTCGCCGACCTCGTTGCCGGTCAGGCGGTATCCGCCCTGCCGCGGGCGGCTCGCCCCGGTGCCGAAGCGCTCCCAGCCACCGGTGCGCTTCGCCCATCCGTGAGCGGCAAGTCCGACCGCGCCGGGCCTGAACAGCCTCATGGTGCGCAGCGCGCGCCTCAAGTCGTCAGCGACCGCGGCCGCCGGGGCGACGGTGGCGAGGCCGGTGCTCAGGCAGGCGAGGAAGCCTGGCTTCCCGCGGCCACCGGAGCGGGTGGAGTCCACAGCGTCGACGGGGGCGTCCTCGAGCAGGTCGGCTCGCACGATTCGCACTCCATCGAGCTCGATCTCGTCCTTGGGCATGTGGAAGCCGACCAGGGGGACGATCACCTCACCCGCGGGCGTGGCCTCGCCGGAGTCGGAGGAGATCATCGAGAGGACGGCGTCGACGGCGCCCCGGAGGCGGTCGCCGGCGACGTCGAACTCGGTCTTCCCCTCCCAGAGCCCGATCATGAAGCCGATCGCGGCTTCCTCGCCGGCGATCTCGCGCACCTCGATGAAGGCCTCGAGGCGCCGCAGCTCGGCCAGGTGCCGCTCGATGAACTGGCCCGTCATCGGGGCGTAGGAGTACATCGGCAGCGGCCCGTCGTCAGTGGGCTCCAGGTCGAAGGGAATCTCCGCCCCGGTCGCCAGCAGCTCCTCGAACAGGTCGGCCGCCTCGACCGCGAGACGCCTCAGCGCCTGCTCGAGCCTCTCAGTGGTGCTCTCAAGTGTGGTCACGCAAGTCGGATTCGCCCGCGAGCGAGGGCGTTCCTGCGTGTGAATGCGGGCTTGCAGCTAAACGACGGCGCTGACGGGCTCGCGCTCGTCGACCGGCAGCCAGTGGCGGCCGTAGGTGCGCATGTCCTCGATCAGCGGGACGAGGGCCGTGCCCTTGTCGGTGAGCTGGTAGGTCACGCGCGGCGGCACCTCGGGGAAGGTGCGGCGCTCGACGATTCCCTGCTCCTCGAGCGCCCTGAGGCGCAGAGAGAGGGTCCTGGGGCTGATTCCCTCCAGGGAGCGCTCCAGCTCACAGAACCGGAGCGAGGAGTCCGCCAGGTCGCGGATGATCAGAAGAGTCCACTTGCCGGAGATGACTTCAGCCGTCCGGCAGACGGGACATTCACGGTCGAACACCCACCCAGAATAGCGCCAAAGCTTTACTTTGTGAAGCGCTTGATCTGGGCGACGACGATCCGGTAGGTCTTGCCGTCCTGGGTGTACGGCAGGTCCTCGCTTTGGCCCGCAGTGAGGGAGAGCAGTGCGCAGTCGTCCGGTGAGGGCACGCAGGTTCCGGGCCCGGTGACAGTCCCAACGCGGTTCGAGACGAGGAACATGGCGCTCGTGTTGTCGGAGCTGAGCCCGAAGTAGACGACGACAGGTGTGGTCTGGCTGGGCAGCGGCGTCATCGCCTGGACGTCGTTGAAGGGCGTGAGCTGGGCGGTGACGTCGCCGGCGAGCACATTGACCTGATACGTCGCGTTGGCGGACTGCTGCTTCTTCTTCTTCTTCTTCTTCTTCGTACCGGTCAAGCTGCCGCCACCCGTGCTCGTGGCTGTGCCACCGACCGTGGACGAAGTGGTGCTCGTGCCCGTCGAGCTCGGCACGGATACCGTCGAGTTCAGCTGGGACGCGGCGGCGGCAGAGGGGGCGAACTGCTGGCGGAACGGGTCCTTGGGCGAGAGGTCGTTGAGGCGCTTCTTGTAGTCGCGGATGCCTGGGTTGTACGAGACGACGGCCCGCTCGGTTTCGGGCGTCGCCACCGCCGCGGCCGAGGTCGGCTGCAGCGAAGAAGCCGATGAGTCGCTGCTCCCTCGCGAGATCAGCATCGGCACCGCGACCATTGCGACCACGAGCAGGATCACCACCGGCAGCAGCCCGCGGCTGCGCAGGTCGTAGACCACGTCGCCGAAGAGCTTCTGCACCTTCCAGGGCTTCATGGCGCCACCGTCGCGCTCGCGGGCTGGGTCTGGGGCTGGCTCAGCGACGGGCCGGCTGGGGCGGCGCCCGCGGTAAGCCCCTGGTCGGGCGGCGTGACATAACTCGTCACCGACAGGGCGACCTTGAGCTGAGGGTTGGGGTTGGGGCCGTTCGAGGCGTCCGGCGGAGTGAGTGAGAAGGCGTCGATCGTCAGCAGCCGGCCATCTGCCGCTATCTGATCGGTGCCCCGCGTGTGCACCAGGTCGTCGAGCCCCTTGAGGAAGTTCGCAACGTTGAAGTAACTGCCTTCGAAAGTGAGGTCGTACGGCATCACGGGCAGGCCGGCTGGGCCGACGGCGGCGCCAAGCGGCAGGTTCGCTGCCGTTGCCTCGGTGGCCGCTGTCGGGCTGGTCGTGGCCGACGCCGGTGTGGAGCTCGGCGTCGTGCTGGTGGTGCCCGTGCTCGTCGTGCCCGTGCTCGTCCCGGACGTCCCGCTGCTCGGAGGCGGTGCCGGCGGTGGCGTCGAGGAGGTCGCAGTGCCGGAGCTCGACCCGGCGCCCAGCTGCAATCCGCTGAACTTCACGTGAGTCCGGTTGGCGACCGAGTTCAGCTGGACCAGAAGGGAGCCGGTGTCGGCGTCAGCGGGAACGGCCTTGCCCATCACGACGAGCCGTCCGTAGTACGCCGGGAAGTGCTGTCGGGCATCCTCCCCGAACATGGCGGCCTGCTTCTGCTGGTCGACCTGCGTCTGCAGAGTGGTGATGTCCTTGCTCAGAGACGAGGCCTTTTCCCGCTTTGGCGAGAGGACCTTGACGTAGAACCCCAGAAGGACGATGGCCATGATTACGCCGAGCACGATTGCCTTGTCAGATCCCTTCATGTCAACCCGCCGGTGTCTGTGTAGAGGCCACTTGCTGTCCTCCGCTCGTCGCGGGGGCCACGGAGGAGGGCACCGAGGGCGACGCCGTCGCTGTGGATGGCGCCGGCACCGCATCGAAGGCGACAACGACCTGGAACTGGGCGGCATTGGCCGGGCAATCGGCGGTCGCCCCGCTCGAACCGCTCGAAGTGCTTGCGCCCGTTGAGCTCCCGCCGGCTGGATCGGAGACCGTGGAAGACTCCAGCCCCACCCGCGTGACGCCGTCGATGTCCTGGAGCGAGGACACGAATCCGGCCACCGCATCCTGGCCTGGAGCACAACCCGTGATCTGCAGTGACGGGCCTGCGATGCTCGTGGTAAGAGCGCCCGCGCCCCCGCCTCCGTCAACCTGCGCATTCGGGTTCGCGGTTCCGCTCAAGGTCGATAGCGAGATATTGCTCGGCAGCACCAGGGAGAGCTCGTGGAGAACGCGGGACCAGTCGAAGCGGCTGCTGGCGAGGCTCGAGACCGTGTCGGCCCGCTGCTGCTGAACAGCCCGGAAGCTGGAGAAGGCGGCAAGGCTGTTCGCCCTGGCCGTCGCCTGGGTGAGCTCCTGCTGGAGCGTGGTCTTCTGAGACTCTCGATCCGAGATCTGCTTGCCGGTGAGGGCGACGGCGACGATGCCGAGCAGCAGCAGGGCAAGGCCGGCGGTCAGCACGTAGATGAGGGTGCCGGTGCGCAGTGGCGCCGCGTCGCCCTGGCGCTCGTCCGGGGGAATCAGGTTGACGGGGCGCATCAGTCTCCGATCGCCAATCCGTAGGAGACAGTCAGCCTCGCCGCATCCTCCTCGTCTAGGCCCTGGAGGGCCACGGGCGCCATCACTTCGATCCCGAGGCCGAGCCCGACCTGGATGCGCTCAGGGAGGCCTGGGACGCTGCTTCCCGGGCCACAGAGGACGACGTGCTCGATCGGCGAGGCGCCCTCCTGGGCGCTATAGAAGTCGAGTGAGAGCCGGAGTTCGTCGACCAGCTTCGACGCGCCCTCCTCGAGCGCCTCGCGCGTCGCCCCTGCGGACTCGTCCCCATCAAACGCGTCGATGGACTCCTCGAGCCCGACATCCAGCATTGCTTCACGGGCATCGTCCAACGTGATGTCCCCGGCCTCCGCCACGCCCTGGGCGATGCTCTCCATGCCGAAGGGCGCGACACGGGTGAACAGGCACTGTCCCCCCCTGGCTACCGCAAGATTGGTGATGTCCCCGAGGCTGCAGAAGAGCGTCGTCGTCTGGACCTGCCCCTCCTCCCCATCGACCGGCAGCGCCGGCTCGACGTCGAGCGCGCGAATCATGCCGAAGGCGGAGAGGTCGATTCCCATCGGCCTGAGCCCGGCCTTGCGGAGCGCGTGCAGGAGCGAGCTGATCATGTCCCGCCTGGCGGCGACGGCGAG